>NZ_JAJPWN010000017.1:0-258303 GCF_046549135.1 Amycolatopsis sp. lyj-23
CGGCCATACGCCAACCCGCTGCCGCTGGGCTTCTACTGCTCTGGGATCGGCATGGCTGTCCTCGGTGCCATCGGCGTCGGCTTGGTCGTCGGCGGTCAGGTGCGTACCGCCGGGATCCTGATCGCCGCCGTCGTCGCGCCGCTGAAGCTGCTATTGGCCTTACGGGCTGAGCACGCAGGATCCGCTGCTCACGTTCGGACCAGCGGCTGGCCCGACGAGCGGGATCAGCCACAGAGCCAGGTGGTCGACGTGGTCAGGCACTCGACGGCCGTCCACGCGTCGGCGGCGGACAGCAGTGCCGTATCCGCCGGCGCCCGGGCCGGGAGTTCAGCGTCAGCGGCGTCGGTGCCGAGATCGGCGGGATCAATGACGAGCGGCAGGGCCTGGCCATCGGCGCGCTGGCCGGGTGGCGCGCGTCGGACTTCGCCGTGCTCCCGGCGTGGGCCGGCCTGCGGCGGAGCGGTCGGTGGCCATCGAGGCGGAGCTGCGTCGGCACGATGGCTTTTCCAGTTCGGCTGAGTGGGACGTGGTCGGACCTCCGAGGACAGGTGGTGATGGAGGAAGGCCGGCCTGGATGCGCGGCGTGTGCGCTGACCCGGCTACCCCGAACCGGGGTCCGGGCGGTGGCCGCGCGGTCTTGGCCCCGCAGCGGGCGCCGTGGGTGTTCTGCGCCGGGACCCTGGCTGGATGAGACCGGTGATCAGGCGAGGTCGAAGAGCTTGCCGCCAGTGACGGCGCTCCACTGCTTGTCGAAGGAACGACGTTGCTTGTCCGATGTTCCCTCCAGCGTCGCTCCGATGAAGTGTTCGACCCGAGGATAGGTCGACGACGGCGCTTGTCCGCGTAGCCACACTCGCGCGTCACGGTCGGTAGGCTCCCCGGCGTGGTGGCGCAGCCACTGGCCATCGGCCGCGCGAGTCCCGGTGAATCGGGCCCGAGTGGACCGCCACGCGGGACCTTCACGGGCTAGGTCATTGCCGCGGGCGAAGAACAGACGGCGGATGTCGTAGACCGTCCACCGTGCGCATTCAAGGCGGTGCTCGAACTCCGCAAGGACGGCGCCGACGTGGTGCTCGACGAGGCGCTCATGCAGGCCGAACCTGCCGAACATCTTGCTGCGCGGGTTGAAACAGAGCGCGGTATTCGGTAGGCAGGGCTTCCACCGCACGTGCCGGATCACCTTGCTCTGGAGGTTGGCTGCCGGCATGCTGCAGCTGCGGGCGGAGGGCGATGGTCTAGCGGCGGAAGAGCCTTGATGACCTCAGGGCGTTGGTTGGGGCGCGTCCCTCGTAGTGCGAGCCACAAGAGAAGGCAGATACGTATTTCCCGGACTATGGGGGCCGTTGCCCGAGCGGCCAGGGCTGTGGTGGCCAGTAAGGCCAGTGCGAGGCTCAAGGTGCTGGATGCCATGCCGCTCATGGGAGCACGGCGCGCGGCCGTAGGCCACTACCTCGCGTCCACTGCGAGTGGACCGGTTCCACTTGACATGGCCCGATCCACTCGCAGTTGACCGAAGGGCTCACGGAGACCCGCGGATACCTCTAAGGTGGCGCGGGCGAATGAATGGCAGAACCCTTTTGATTGGAAGGGCAACCCCTGCACATCGGACGCGTGGCCATTTTCGACCGACGCCACCGTGTTCGAGGCTCGGCGTGCGATCGGCCAACTGGTTCGGACCTTCGGTAGTGGTATGAATCCTCCTGGCATGGAGGCGTCCGATACGGACCCGGTACTGCGCTACATCCGTGCCGCGAAAGACCTGGAAGCGATCATGAGCGTCGTCCAGAAGGATCTTCTAGCCGAGGCGCGGGCACGCGGCCTGACGTGGGAGGCCATCGGCCGCGCCATGGGAGTAGGAAAAACAGGGGCTCAGAATGCGGGTAAGGACGGGCTATCCGAAGAGCGTCTGGAGCAACTCAAGATCGAGGCTTTTGTGTCGTGGATAGGCAGGCAGGGTGCAATCCCTCACGAGTCTCCGATAGAAGTCGTCGAAGTTCTGGACGGGGCCACGCCGTTGGAGCGGCTTGTTTTTCTGGCCAGGCATGCCATGGGAACCTTGCATGAGATCGACGTGCTGTTCGCGGCTGCTGAACCCGATCCTGAGAACGCGTCGGTCGTCTTGAAGATGACGTGCCGCAGAATCGAGCGCGCACTAAAGACGGTGGCCGTCGATCATGAAATGTGGGATGCGATGGCCTACGACTGGCCGGGCCGCCCCACAACCGTCGACCAGGCGAACTACCATGCCCCGCCCACGTATCTGCTGCACTCGATGCGCCTGTTCCTGTTCGCGCTACTGCACGCGCCTGATGAACATTCCACCGAAGTCGCCGATTTCCACGCGTTCCTCGTACACGTGCAACGGGTCTACGCTACCGTGCTCCTCATGCTCCAGCGCCCCGATGTGGGATCCGCGATACCGGCGCCCGATTAGCGGTTTTCGCTCGCGGTCGGTGAACAACGGCAAAAGAGCGCCTGGCTAAGTCGCTGGGTTCGAGAGCCGAATGTTGACCTGCCGCGGAGCCGCTGGTTCTCGGCTCCTTTTTCCGGCATGTTGGCGAGCTTGACTCTGGCGAGAGGACGACGGCTAACCCTCCTGCCCGAGCGTCGTGGTGAGTGCAACGTCACCGACCGACGCCGAGACCGGGATGATTGTGATTGGGGAGCACGAATCCACCATCGTCCGGCCGATGACACCCGACGAAACCGACGAGGACGAGTTCTGATCCGCAAGCCGCCGACCTCAGCAGGACCAGATTCTGGGGGTCGACGTCGTGACGGTTCGGGTTGGTGAGGATTTCGGTGAGGTAGGCGGAGCTTTCGACACCGGCACCCCAGGACACCACGTCGAGCGGACGGCTCCCGCGCTGGTTCTCGAGCGAGAACAGTGCCGGCTCGGTCATCGCGGCCCTCGCCTGTGGCGGACGCCGCGACGAGCAGGTGCGGACGCCGCCCGGCCCGGCTTCCCGGGTTCGCACCTCGCGCGGCCCTGAGGCGACACCCGCCGCGGTATTTCCTGCGTCGTCGGCAGGTGCGGTAGCGGGCACCGGAAGATGCCGATGTCGTGGGCGATAGCGACGGCGTGCGCGCGGTTGCGGGCCTTCAGCTTGGCGAGGATGTGCTTCACGTGGGTGCGGATGGTTTCGTGTGACCGGAACTGCTTGAGCGCGATCTGGATGTTGCTCAGGCCGCGGGCGACGTCGTCGAGGACTTCCCGTTCGGTGGCGGTCAGGGTGGCTGGCTGGGACATGCTCGGACCTCCGGCGGCAGGTGGCGAGGCGAGGGGGCTGGCCGGGCAGCGCGGCGCGTGCGCTGGCCCGGCCAGCCCCGAACCGGGAGCCGGCTCGCCCGGGGGAAGGCGTGCCGCTCGGGGATTCCCGGTTCATTCAGGTGGCCTCGCGTGGGGTGGTGTGCGGACGACCGCGGTCACCCAGGTCCCGTCGTGGCGCCGGTCAAGGCCCCGTGCCTGCGACCGGACGCTGATGTGTCGAAGTGGCCTTGACCGGTGTCGCGGGACCTGGTTGCGTGATTGAGGCCGCACGACACCGCGAGGTCACGGGTGGCCGGGAGCCGCGGCGTCGGGTGCGGGCTCGCGATCGGCCGTCCATGCGATGAGGGCGTCGGTGGCGGCGTGGACGGAGTCGTAGCGGGGCTGCTCGTCGTCGGGCAGGTCGGTACGTAGCACGGATCCGCTGAGGTCGCGGGGTTCGTAGCGGTCGAGCACGCCGGCGGTGACGCGGCGGACGGTTCCGACGGCGCGGCCGTCGACGCGCACCGTCCAGACGTGATCGAACCGGTAAGCCGCGCGGGCCGGTGCGGTGCGCGGGTGGTGCTCGGGGTAGCGGTAGGCGGCCCACCAGTTGGTGATAGAGCAGTCGATGACGTGGTCGCCGGCAATGACGATCGCGGTGACCGCGTCGCGAGCCAGCGCCGGACCGACGAGGTCGGCCAGCATCGTGAACGCCTCCCGCGTCTCACTGATCGCGGCCAGCATCGGCGCGGCCTGTTCCCGCAGTGCTGTCGCGTTCAGGTGCCCGAGTTCGGTGTTGCGGTCGGTGTAGGCACGCTCGTCGGTGAACCCGGGGATCCAGCGAGGGGCGAGGGCGTCCAGGCAGGCGATGCAGTCGTGGCAGCGGTAGATACTCGGGCGCGACACCGCGATCGAGATTCCGTGGCTAGTGTTCGTGCAGCCGTCGGTGCCGCACGTCATCGGCGGGATGGTGCTGGTGCGCATGGCACGGTCCTTTCGTGAGCCGGAACAGCGGGCGAGGGCGGGGACCGGAGCGTGCTCAGAGGGCGGCGAGGACCTTGTGCAGGGTCGCGGCGGCGGTGCGGTCGTGCTTGCCCAGTTCCCCGGTCATCACCCGGGTCATGTTCCGTTCGGCGCGGCCGGCACCGCGGATGACGGCCTCGTGGTTCAGGTGCGTGTTGACCGCCTGCACCACACCCCATCCGGTGTTCTTCCACGGGCTGACGCGGCTGTCGCTGGTCCACAGCCGCGTCAGTGCGGAGCGTTTGTTGGCGGCGTTGGTGCGTCCCCGCCCCGGTTGCTCGGGGATGGGGGTGTGGGCGTCGAGGAAGGCTTTCCAGGCCCGGTCGGTGACGGTGGTCTGGCAGAGTTTCTTGACTTCGGCGGCGAAGTCGTCGGCGACGGTGTGCACGATGTGCAGGGCGTCGCGGGCGGAGAGCAGCTGCAGCGCGCTGTTGCGCTTGTGGACGACGGCGACTTCCTGGCCGTCTTCGCGCAGGCCGATGTTCATGGTGTTGTCGCACACGACGTTGGTGACGACGCGCTTGTAGCGGGACTTGAGGCTGGCGTCGTGGCTGGAGCAGGCGAGCAGGTTGGGCCGAAACTCCACCCCGTCGGGGGTGGTGATGTTGTCGGGGACTTCGACGCTGACCCACGCTTGCTTGCGTTCGCGCAGCAGCCCGGCGGAGCCGATGGCGAGGCCGTCGTCGAGCAGGGCGGCGACGTTGTCCAGCAGCCAGGTGCCGTACTGGTGGATGCCGTACTCGTCGGTGTGGATGGCGAGAAGGGCGCCGGTGTCGGAGGTGGTGACGCCCAAGTGGTGTTCGGCGAGGCGGAGCCCGAAGCGGTCTTCGACGAACACCCGGGCCGGCTCGGCGGTCCAGCCGAACAGTCGTCGTTTGACGTCGGTGATGGGAATCGGGCCGGGGTAGTGATTCGGCTCGGTGCCTTGGTGGTCGGCGCGGTAGTGCCAGGCGCGGCCGCGTTTGTCGGTGAATCCGATGAGGACGTTGGTGTTGAGCCAGGTGCTGGTTTCCTTCGACACAGTCAGAGTCCTCTGTTCGTAGCCGGCGCTTGCCTGCTGCTCAGGGGCGGCGGGCTCGCGGGTGGACGGCCACGGATCACCAGGCCGAGCGCCGGCGGTGCACAGGCCCCGCACCGCGGAGCGGAGCCTGCGATGAAGGGCTGGCGGTCGTGCACCGCCGGCGCGGGCCTGGTTCCCTCGGCCCGGTCACACCGCGACGGCCGAACGCTCGCACCCCGGAACCGCCGATCTGCCGGGGGAGCGTGGGACCGGCCGAGACGTCACTCGGCCCGACTCCTGCCGTTGCAGGGCATCCCACCTGGAAGCGGCGCCGGCGATCTTCGGGTCGTTCGCGGAGCTGAGCAGGCACGGGTCGTGGTCGATACCCAGCTCGGTGAGGGCAACCGCGACCGCGCAGGCGGTAAACAGATCGGGCAGCGGCAGCGGGTGGGTCTGGCCGTGGTGGCGGTGTTTGAGGATCGCCGTATCCCCGTGGGTGGCGGTGCTAGTCAGCCCGGAACTGGCCGGTGTTCTGGCCACAGCCATCATCCGGCTACGCCGCGAGCACGGCGGCCGCATTCCCTTGATCGCCCGCTACGATCGTCACGCGCGCTCAACCGGTCCCGAAGTTCCCACCTGTTCCAGCGTGAATATGGTGCGCCAGCTCAGAAGTGATCAACTACCGCACCGTCCAGTGGCTCCTGATGCTGGGCCTGGCCGGGCTCTGCGACCACGCTGGCGAGCGTTCTTCCAAGACGATCTGATCCGCAGCTACTGGGCGTTTCTGGACAATCGCCGGGCGGCACGGCTCGAGGCCGAATACCGAATCCACCGAAGACGAGTGACGCGAGTTCCACGAGCATTTCTAGCTCCGAGCGCTCGAACTCGGCGAAAACGGCCGTCCCTACGGCACGCCGTGCAAGCACGAACACGCCTGCTTAACCGAAATGATCTTGCAGCCGGTCACGACGCGACACAAGGAATGTCGATGACAGAGAGTTACACCGGGATCTTGGAGAGCCGTGGCGGCCGGGCGTGTCGTACCCGCGCTGCGCTTCACTGGAGACGCACCGATGGCGGGATGTCGGGGTGGCGTCCGGGGTCCCCGCGGTCGGCCGACAAAAGGGAATGCGCATCCGCTGGGGACGTGTTGGGATGCTTCAGCATGGCACGTGCTCTTGTCCATCCTCCGAAGGCCCGACCGGGAGATCGCATCGCGGTTCTCTCGCCCTCGTTCGCAGCTGCCGGCGCCTTTCCTGAGGTGCATGAGCGGGCGATGCGTCGGCTCAATGACGTAACTGGTCTCATCCCGGTGGAGTACCCGACGACGCGGGACGTCGCGGCGACACCCGCGGCGCGTGCCGCGGACATCAATGCCGCCTTCACGGACCCGCAGATCCGCGGGATCCTCGCCGTCGTCGGCGGCGAGGATCAGATCACGGTGATTCCGCACCTGGTCGCCGACCTCGCCCGGGCGGACCCCAAGCCGTTCCTGGGGACCAGTGACAACACCAACCTGCACCACTGGCTCTGGGCAAACGGCATCGCGAGCTTCTACGGCGGCTCGTCCCAGGTCCACCTCGGTCCCGGACCGGCTGTGGACGACATCCACGCCCAGTCGCTGCGCGCGGCCCTGCTGACCGGTGAGCGACTGGAGATCACCGATCCGGGCGAGTCCGAGGACGTCGGCGTCGACTGGGCCGACCCTCGCGCCCTGGACTCCTTCGGTGAACGCGAGGCGACGGAGCCCTGGAGTTGGCACGGGCCGGCCCGATCGGTGACCGGCCGCACCTGGGGCGGGTGCCTGGAGGTGATCGAGTGGATCCTCACCGCGGGGAGGTTCTCGTTCCCGTCGGAAGTCCTTCACGGTGGCGTGCTCGTCATCGAAACCTCCGAGGAACTCCTGCCGGCGCGCAAGGTCGGATGGATCGTCCGCTCGCTCGGCGAACGCGGAATCCTCGGCGCGGTGGAGGCGGTCCTGGTTGCCCGGCCGCCGGTGTCCGATTTCACCCACCGGCCGTCTGCCCAGGGCCGGTCACGACTGCGGGCCGAACAACGCGATGCGGTTGTCGAGGTGGTGAGCCGTTATAGTCCGGAGGCGGTCGTCTGCGTCGGTATTCCTTTCGGTCACACCAGGCCGCAATGGATACTCCCGCACGGCGGAACCATCACCGTCGACAGCACCGAACGTCGGATCTTTGCCGACTACGCGTGACCAGACTCCGGCGCCCGAACAACGGCGCTGCCATACACAGAACCGAGGGCTTGCCCACTACCCGCTCGCGTCGCCCGGGAAGACCCTTCGCGGCGGTCAGTTGATGCTCGATCGCCCGATGGAGGATCGGACCTCGGGCATGCCGAGCAGCACAGTCCCACTGCGTGCGGCGCGCATGGCATCGAGTTTCTGAGCCGCGGCCGCCATGGTGGTCTCGATCGCGGCGACCTCGCCCAGCAGCCCTGCCCCTTCGCCTCGGCGGCAGTCCTCGATCAGTACGTCCGCGAAAGCCGGGTGATCGGCTCTTGGGGGAGTTCGCGGCGGACGAGTTCGATGGCGGCCCAGGAACCGATGCCTTCGGACCATTGGCTCACGTGATGCACGATGTGGCCTCCGTGACAGGCGGCCCGCAGCGTCCCGGAGCGCGACAAGGCCCGGGACGCTGCGCCCGAGCTGGTTTGCTGGCGACGTGGGGCTACCCGCGCTTCGCGCTGATCCAGGGCATGGCACCGATGTGGCCGGCGGTCTGGTCCAGTTGCTGCTCGACGACTTCGGTGCTGGCGTGCTGCTGGAACAGCAGCCCGACGGTGGCTGCGCCCGGCGCTCCGTGGGCGTGGGCGAGGGCGGAGGCGGTGAGGTGGCGGTCGCCCCGGCGGACGGCGCTGGCCGCGATCAGCGTGGCCAGCCGGGCACGAGCCGCATGCTCGGTGCTGCCGCGGTAGAGGGCCATCCACAGCTGCTCGATCCGCTGCGGGTCGTGCTCGTTCGGCGGCAGGAACATCGGTCCGTAGACGGTATTGTAGGCCAGCGCGGTCACGGCGGCGAAGGCGGCGGTGTCGTCGACGAGTTCACCGCGGCCAGCCTGGACGATGGCGTGGGCGACGATCTGGTTGGCTTCGTCCCCGCGCCGCACCAGGAGCGGCACGATCCGGCGGGCGAAGCGGCCGACATGGGCCGGCAGAGTTTCGCCGGTGTCGGTGAAGGGCAGGCCCCAGGTCGGTGTCGGGGCGTCTCCGCCGAGCTGGACGGGCGCGGCGAAGTCGAGGTCGGCAGGTGGGGCGATGACGGTGCCGAGGTGGGTGGGGCGGCGGTAGTCGCGCCAGGGGGCGCCGGGGCGGGTGTGCGGGGCCCAGTAGCGGCCGAGGATCATGTGTCCGGCGGGGCGGAAGTCGTTCTCGAGTGCGGCGATCGCGGCCCGCAGCGGTAGCCACCGGTGGGTACGTTCCTCGGCGATCATGACGACGACCAAATCGCAGCTGCGGTTGGTCGGCAGGGCGTTGCGGACGTGGTCGGCCAGCTCTCGGGTGGTCATGCCGCGAACCCCGGTGGCGGGCACGCTCGCGCCGGTCGGCGAGATCAGCCGCCCCGCCGATGTGCTGTCCGGGGTTCGAGGCAGCGCGATGACGTGCAGGGTATCGGCGCGGGTGTCGGGCAGGGATCCGATCAGTTCCCCGGGGGTGAGGTACTGGGTCACGTGTCGGCGCTCCTGGGATCGGCCTCCCCGGCGTATGGGCCGGGGTAGGCGGTGGCGGCCCACGGGGGTCTGAGCCCCTCCGACTTGAGCGCGCGCCCGACAGCGGCCCCTGACGCTGCCCGAGGTCACCGGGCCTGCGCGGGGTGCGGGCTGCCGTCGGGGCGTGCGCTAACGTCGATCGGTCTCGTCCACCGGGGTAGCCGCCTCCAGTCCCGGGTCCATCTCCTCCGCTGACTTCTCGATCACCGCGAGGACGTCGTCGACGAAGGTGACCAGGCGGGCCATGCCGTCTTGGATCAGCTGGTGGCACCCGGCGGACGCGCCGGAAAACAGCGGCCCGGGGACGGGGCGGCCGAGCTTGTCCGTCAGGCGTGCGGCGTGCCGGGTACTGCTGCGCTGGCCGGCCTCGACCGCGACCATCGCGTGGGTAGACGCGGGTTCGGCGACGTCAAGCGCCTGATCGGCGAGTCCGCCGGCATCGTCTAGATGCCGCCACCAGTGGAATAGCCGTTGCGCGACATGGTGCGTCTCGGGTACGGCTCGTAGGTCGTCGTCATCTGCCTGCGTGGCGCTGCCACTGGCCATTGAGGTTCATAGCGGGCCGGTTGCACCCGAGGCTGCTGGCGGCATCGGCCGGTCGATGATGGCGCGTTGACGAATTTGTCCGCGATAGTAGCGTGTCTGCGGGGAAGTTCGGTCAGCGACCGTTTGTCACATCGCGAACGAGTTGAACGGCGTCGGTAGCCGATGCCACGTGCCGTACGTTCGGCAGCGTGATCGACTTATCGTCGGATGCGAACGCCTGATCCGGATGAGACTTGGCGGCAGCGGTGACTGCGTCGTGCATGTCGCTGCCTGTTGCGACGATCAGGCGGCAGCGGAGGGCGAGTACCCCGTTGAGGAAGGGCGCGATCGCGTCGGGCTGCTGGTTCGGGGCGATGAGGTGTTGGGCGTTTATCGGCTCGTGGTTGGTCTCTGCCTGGATTGCTCGCCAGATCTCTGGCGTCTCGCCCGCAGCGGTGCTGGCGATGCAGATGCGAGCGTTGCGTGAGATGTTGGCGTAGGCGATTGGCTGCGGAGTTGGCTCGTCGGGCCAGAGAAGTACGGCGGCAGCAACCCCGGCGGCGGCCGCGAGCGCGCCGGGAATGGCCCAGTGCAGTCGCTTCACGATTTTCCCTTTCCGTTGACAGCTCTCCGCCGCAGCAGCCAGCCGATCACCATCGCCGACACGGTGATGGTGATAACGGTCGCCGTCCAGGGCCATCGCGAGGTGCTGGTGTCGTTTGTGACGGCTGGAAAGCCGGTGGCCGTGGTGAGTGACGTGGTCAAGGCCTTCACTGGGTTTACGATGCCGAATCCGTACTGGTCGTCGTGGGCGGCGTCGCCGTGTCGATCGGCTGTGTCGATTAGTTGTCGGATCACGCGACCTGCCGGTAGGTCGGGCCATTTCGACCAGACCAGCGCGGCGGCCGCCGCGACGTAGGGCGCGGCGTAGCTGGTGCCATCTCCGCGGAGGTATCCGCCGTGGTTGTTCGCGGACATGATGTCCGTGGCCGGTGCTGCCAGTGTCGCTTGTGGACCTGATTGGCTTTCTGGCCAGAATTTGTTGCTGGAGTCGACTCCGGTGACGGCGACAACGCCGGGGAAGTAAGCTGGATAGGACGGAGGGTTTCCGTCGCGCCCGCTGTTTCCAGTGGCCGCGATGACGAGGACTCCGCGTTCGATTGCGTGCTCGACGGAGGATCGTAGGTTCGGGTCGGGTACTGAGGTTGATGCGGAAATGGTGATGATTCGGGCGCCGTGGTCGACGGCGTAGATGATGCCTTCGGCGAGGGAGACCGGTTGTGTTTCGCCGTCGACCGTGACTCGTACGGGCAGGATCCTGGCATCCGGGGCCAGGCCGATCACCCCGGTTCCTGCGTTGTTCTTTCCGGACCCGGCGATGATCGCGGCGATCGAGGTTCCGTGCGAGTCCTGCGAACGGTCTGACTGGCCGGTGTCGCCGGCAACGCCGACGAAGCCGGTGCCCGTCAGGACCTGCCCGGCCAGGTCCGGGTGATCAGCCTGGCAGCCGCTGTCGAGGACCGCGATCGTGGTCCCGTGGCCCCGGGCCGTCGTCCATGCCTGTTCGGCGCGGAAGTGCTGGGCATCGAGCGGCCATTCGGCTTGGCGCTCGTCGGCCGCCCATGCAGGCGTCGCGAGGATGAACGCCATCCCGACAAACAAGACAAAGAACACCTTTTTTCGCACCACTGAAGACCCTCCCACTTCGAGCGGTTCGCAGCATAACCGTTCGCGTACCTCAATGGACTAGTCCAAATCGGATCTTTCGGGACAAGCCGGTTCCGCATATTGACTTTGTGATCCCATGTGCCTGATTGTTGCCCTGCTGCGCCTCCGGAGGGGGAGTGCGCCCGATTTCTGGGGGACGTGGTGGGCGTGGCCAGCTGGCGTGTGCGATTTTCCGGAACCACTCAGAGAGCTGTTAGTTGGTTTCTTGCCGCGGTGCTGATCGTCGGGCTCGCTGAACAAACGGGCATCGCCTCGGCGAGCGTGTCGACGCCACAGCAGCCTTCTGGCACCGCGGTCGGCAAGTCGCATCAGGCCCCTTCTGCGCTGTCCGCGAAGCAAAAAGGCCATGCGCCCGGAGTCGCTCCAGGAGCCCCGGAGGCCGGTCCGAAACTGCCTGTTGTGACCCCGCAGCTGTCGGACTCCGAACGAACGGTGCCTACAGCGGGGGACGCAGGCGCGCGCACTCCGGACCGGAAGCCCAGGCCGACGTCGGAAGTTGTCTCCGGTCGAACGCCAACGACAAAAGTCTTCGCCAACGATGACGGCAGCTTCACTGCCCGGGTTTACAGCACGCCGGTGCATTACCGGACAGCCACGGGCGCCTGGAACGACATCGACGCCACTCTGATCCGCGGCGGTGACGGTGCCTGGCACGAGAAAGCGAACTCATCGGGCGTCACCTT
This sequence comes from Amycolatopsis sp. lyj-23, assembly GCF_046549135.1. Lineage (NCBI taxonomy): Bacteria > Bacillati > Actinomycetota > Actinomycetes > Pseudonocardiales > Pseudonocardiaceae > Amycolatopsis > Amycolatopsis sp. lyj-23. The sequence goes on from NZ_JAJPWN010000017.1 coordinate 11,938, forward strand.
CGCGATGACGGCCGACGCGCCGCAGCTAGTCTCCGTGCCACTGACCGGTGGGGCATCGATCGGGTTCTCGCTCCAGGATTCGGCACCTGCCGCCGGTCAGCCGGCTGGCAGTGCGATCACGTATCCGTCGGTCCGGCCGCACGCGGACCTCAAGTACCAGGCGACCGCAGTCGGTGCCAAGGAAACCCTTGTTCTGCATGACGCGACCGCGCCGACCAGCTGGAGTTTCCCGCTGCACCTGACCGGCGTCACAGCGAAGCTCGGTGCTGACGGTCGCAGTGTCGAGTTCTCCGATGCGGCGGGCCGGGTGGTCGACACGATCACCAACGGGTTCATGGAAGACGCCAAGGTCGATCCACGTTCTGGTGACGGCGCAATGTCCACAGGCGTCGCCTACGCCCTCGACACCGTCAACGGGCAGCAGGTGCTGCGGGTGAGCCTGGACCCTGCGTGGCTGCAAGACCCTGCTCGCGTTTTCCCGGTCTCGGTCGATCCGTCGGTGTCCAACCTGAACACGGCGTCCTCGACGTACGTGATGAGCCCGTACAAGAACAACTACAGCAGCGACGCCGAACTGAAGGTCGGGACGTTCAACGGTGGGAACAACGTTGCCAACTCCTACCTGAACTTCAACGTCGGTGCGGCGCTCGGGAACAACTACATCGAGGCCGTCACGCTGGACCTGGACGAGATCTGGTCATACTCCTGCTCGCCTCGCCCGGTCTACGTTGCACCGATCACCAGCGGCTGGTCGGTGTCATCGATCAACCAGTACCCCGGCCTGTCCTACGGCGGAGTGATCGGGAGCAACAGTTTCGCGGGCGGCACCAGTTGTGGTGGCCCGGTGTGGCAGTCGATCGACCTCGGCGACAACCCGTCGGCCGCGGGCACCCAGCTCGTCGAGAGCTGGGCCCATGGAGGTGGGAACCTCGGTCTCGCTCTGTACGCCAGTGGCAGCGACACCTATGGCTGGAAACGGTTCGACAGCGTCAATTCGCCTTATCCGCCGTACCTGTCCATCACCTATAGTCCCTACGGCGCGGACTACCAGGTAGCCAACAGCTACGTCCAGCCGACCGGAACGGCCGCCGGTTCCCAGCAGGTCACGATGACCAACCGCGGTACCGGGACCTGGACATCGCCGGGCACCACGCTGTCCTACCAGCTCTACACCACCGGCTGGCAGCGCGTGTCGGTGACCGCGCCCAAGACGTCGCTACCGCAGTCGGTCGGCCCCAACGGAACGGTCACCGTCAATGCGGCCATCGGTGCGGTTACACCAGGCCAGTACTACCTGTGCTGGGACATGCAGGACGGAACTACCTCGTTCAACGCCGGCTACGGGGTACCGACGTCCACATGCAGCTTGATCAACTCGGCCAACACCCCACCGCAAATCGACTCAGCCAACCCCCCGTCCAATGTGGTCGTCGGCTCACTCACCCCTCAGCTGATGGCGACCGGGCACGACCCGGACAACTACCCGGCGAGCGGACTGGACTACGACTTCGTCGTCTACGGGCCGCCGGCCGCGGGAAGCACGACGCCGACGACCTTGGCCGAATCCGGCTGGGCGCCGACGCCCAACTGGAGTGTCCCCGCGAACAAGCTGGCGTGGAACCAGTCCTATTCCTGGACGGTCAAGGTCGGCGACCACCTCGGCGAGAGTGCACCGTCGGTGCCCGCGTACTTCTCGACAGCTGTGCCACAGCCGCTGATCACCTCCCACCTCGGAACCGCGGCCACCGCCGGAACCGGCCGCGGTTTCGACGCCGGCGTCGGTGACTACACGAGCACCGCCACGGACGCGAGCGTCGCCGTCGCCGGGCCGGCACTGAGGATCACCCGGTCGTACAACTCGCTCGACCCCAGAACGACCAGCCTGTTCGGCAGCGGCTGGTCCACCGCCTACGACATGGTCGCGACGCCCGACAACGACGGCTCCGGCAACGTGGTGGTGACCTACCCGGACGGCCGGACCCTGCGCTTCGGCCTCAACCCCGACGGCACCTCCTTCGCGCCACCGCAAGGCACCTACGCCACCTTCAGCCCCGTTTTCGCTGGCGGCTACACCCTCACCGACCGCGGCGGTACCACCTACACCTTCGGCCGCCAGGCCGGCACGAACTGGCAGCTCACCACCGTCACAGACGCCGACGGCCGGACCGAAACCCTGACCTACGGCACCGGCGGCGCACTCAGCACGATCACCAACACCGCCGGCAACCGCTCCCTGCACCTCACCTGGAGCGGTACACACGTCAGCCAGGTGAGCACCGACCCGGTCACCACCGGAGGCACACCCCTGACATGGACCTACAGCTACGCCGGCGACACCCTCACCAAGGTCTGCCCGCCGACCTCGACGACCCAGTGCACGACCTACGGCTACACCAGCGGCAGCAGCGCCGGCTCGCACTACCGCTCCACGGTCCTCGACGCCCAGCCCTACGCCTACTGGCGGCTCAACCAGTCCTCGACCGCCACCACCGCGGTCGACGAGGTCACTCCGAACCTCGGCACCCTCAACGGCACCTCGACCGCCACCTCCTCGAGCACGTCCACACCGCACCCGGGGTCACCGGACAGCTCGACAGCATTCGGCGGCAACGCCTCGATCCGGCTGCCGGACAACCTGGTCGCCTCCGCGACCTTCCTGTCGATCCAGCTGTGGTTCCAGACCCCCGTCAACGGCGCAGCCGGGGTGCTGCTGTCCACCGGGCACAGCCCCATCGGCAGCGCCAACCCGAGCTCCGGCTCGATGCCGATGCTCTACGTCGGCACCGACGGCAAACTCTACGGCCAGTTCTGGACCGGCGCCGTCGCCCCGACCGTTTCGGCCGGGAAGGTCAATGACGGAGCCTGGCACCAGGCAACCCTGACCGGTCAGGGCACGACTCAGTCGCTGTACCTGGACGGCGCCCTCGTCGGCACCAAGACCGGGCAGCTGGGCAACTACGATCCCGAGGACTTCGTCGGCGCCGGCTACGTGAACACCAACGCCTGGATCAACGGACCGGCTGCCGGCTGGAGCCACTTCACCGGCAACGTCGCCGAGGTCGCGTTCTACACGCACGCGCTCGGCGCGCCGGCGATCGCGCAGCAGCACGCGGCAGGCGCCGCCGCCGCGGCGGAGCTGACGTCGATCACCAGCCCGAACGGGAAGACGGCCGCGCAGATCCAGTACGACAACATCGTCGACCGCGCCACCCGGGTCACCGACGCCGACGGCGGCAGCTGGACCATCGGCACCCCGTCCTCATCGGGTTCCAGCGCTCAATACCGCGGCGCCGTCCTGAGCGTGCTCCCACGCAACCACTGGTCGCTGGGGGAGTCGTCCGGCACCCAGGCGGCGAACCTGATGACCGCAGGCAACGCCCACGGCGACGGATACGACCCGATCGGTTCGGAAGGCAACGCCACCTACCACAACGTCACCCTCGGGCAGCCCGGCATGATCGCCGGCGCCACGGACACTGCAGCCGGCTTCAACGGCACCAGCTCGTGGGTCGCACTACCACCGGCAGTGGATGGCGACTTCGGCCTCTGGTTCAAGACCTCCACCCCGGGTGGCGTCCTGCTCGGCTGTCAGTCCCAAGCTCCCGGCACCTCGGGGACACCGGCCGACGCGCACCCGATGCTCTACGTCGGCACCGACGGCAAGCTGTACGGCGAAAAGTGGGACGGCTACTACTCACCGATCGCCTCGAACGCGCCAGTCGCCGACGGCAAGTGGCACTTTGCCGCGCTGATCTACGACGAGACCAACGAGCCGTCGGTCCAGACGCTCTACGTCGACGGCGTGCCGGTCGGCACCCGGAGCAAGGACTACGGCGGCTGCGCCGGCGGCGACACCACCTACGTCGGCGCGGGCTACATCGACAGCGCCTGGCCCGCCGCGCCCACCGCCAACCCCCAGGGCAACTTCACCGGCTCGATCGCCAACATCACCAACTTCGGCTTCTGGGCGCCACCGACCGCCGCAACGATCAAAGCGATGTACGACGCGTCACACGCGGCGGCCACCAGCACGACACCATTCACGACAGTCACCGTCACCGACCCCGGCTCAGCGACCCTCAAGTCGGTCTACGACCCCGCCGGCGGCGGCCGCCTCATCGCCTCGACCGACGGCCTCGGGAACACGACGTCCTACAGCTACGACGTCAACGGGTTCCGATACCGGACCACCGACCCGGACGGCGCCTACGTCCAAACCACCCACGACGCCCGCGGCAACGTGCTCTCCCGCACGACCGGTGACACGAGCACCCGCCTCACCGCCACCGCCTACTACACCTATCCGCCGGCGGGAACCTATCCGAGCACCGATCCGCGCGACGACCTGCCGACTGCGTTCCGCAACGGCAACTCGGCCGACCAGAACGACACCACCTACCTGACCGGCTACACGTACTCGGCTCATGGTGACCCGCTCACGGTCACGGATCCGCTCGGTGGGCAGACGGCGAGCACCTACACCGCCGGGACGGAACCGGCCACCCGTGGCGGCATGCAACCGGCCGGACTTCTCGCCACCAGGACCGACCCGCTGCACCACGTCACCAGCTACAGCTACGACAGTGCGGGTGACCTCACTCAGGTCGTCCTGGCCAGCGGAGCCCGCACGACCTACACCTACGACAACCTCGGGCGCCGCACCGGGCAGACCGACTTCTCCGACACGTTCCCGGCCGGCACCAGCACCACCTACGCCTACGACGGCAACAGCCGGCTACTCAGCCAGCTCGACCCGGCGACCACCGACGGCGTCACCGGCAAGGTCCACACCCGGCAGACGACCCTGACCTACGACCCCGACGGCAACACGCTCACCTCGACGATCTCGGATACCACCGGCGGCGACGCGGCCCGCGCCACGGTGGACACCTACAACAGCCACAACCAACTCGACAGCCGCACCGATCCGCTCAACCACCACAGCACCTACAGCTACGACGCCTACGGCAACGTCAGCACCACCACCGACCCGAGCGGCAACACCTACGCCTACAGCTACAACGCCAACCGGCAGCGGCTGACCACGACCCTGCGGAGCTGGACCGGCGACCCGAACAACCCCTCATCCGCTGCCGACCTCGTCCTCGATTCCCGCTCCTACGACCCGGCCGGGCTGCTGGCCGTCGACACGGACGCCATGGGGCGGGAGCACGCCTACACCTACACCGCCCGCGGCGCAGAGGCCACGGACACCCTCAGCGGCCCGGGGGACACGGCGACCTTCTTCCGGTTCTACGACTACGACCACGCCGGCGCGCTCAACGAGATCGATCAGGGCCCGAAAGACAACGTCCTGCAGACCTACTACTTCCACGACGAAGCCGGTCGCCTGCAGGAACTCTTCCGCCTCACCGACAGCTGCAGCTGTCACGGTTCCACCACCGTCGACTACACCCACGACGCCGCGGGGAACATCACCAAACAGTCCGAAGTCGACGGCACAACCACCTACGACACCGACTACACCTACGACGCCCTCGGCGACCAGACGTCCCAGACCGTCCACAACGGAGCCGCCGACCTGGTCACGTCGTGGACCTACGACCAGCGCGGCGTCCCGACCTCGATGACGGACCCGCGCGGGACGGGCTACACCACCAACTACACCCACGACGCACTCGGCCGACTCACCACGACAACCGAGCCCGCCACCAGCGTGGAAGCCGGTGGCGGCGCGCCCGTCCAGGCCCGGCCGATCAGCCAGACCGGCTACGACACCTTCGACGAACCGACCGCGACCTCCGATCCCGACGGAAACATCACCACCAACACCTACGACACCGACGGCGAACTCCTGGCCGTCTCCTCCCCGGCATACACCCCACCGGGAACCACCACCAGCCTCACCCCGACGTCCAGCCGGACCTACGACGCCCTCGGCAACGTGCTCACCAGCACCGACCCGCTCAACCACGTCACCACCAACACCTACGACCAGCTCAGCCACCTCGCCCGCACCAGCCTGCCCCCAGCCGGCGAGGCCATCCCGACCTGGCGGTACAGCCACGACCTCGACGGCGACCTCTTATCGGCGACGGACCCGACCGGAGCACGACACGAAGCCACCTACGACGCCGCCGGGGAACAGCTGACCTCGACCGACGTCGTCCGCCAGCCCACCACGGCCGCCTACACCACCCAGCTCACCTACGGCCTCAACGGACGCTTCCTCGGACTGCCCACCATCGTCACCCAGCCCGGCGGGCAACCGACGACCTACGAGTACAACCGGCTCGGCGAAACCACCTCCGAGACCGACCCGCTCCAGCACAAGACCACCTACGACTACGACGACCTCGGCCGCGCAACCCGCACCACCCTGCCCGACGGCACAGCAACGACAAAGACCTACGACCCGGCCGGCCGGCACACCGGATCGGCGGAACTCGACACCTCCGGCAACACCCTGGCCTCCACCACCGCAACGTTCGACCCGGCGGGCAACCTCGCCACCAGCACCGACCCGACCGGCGCGACGACCACCTACAGCCACGACGCCCGTGGCCGGCTGACCCAGCGCGTCGACCCGGTCTCCGCCGGATCCACGATCACCACCAGCAACGGCTACGACGCCGCCGGCCATCTCACCCGCGCCACCGACGGGGCCGGCCACGCCACCACCTTCACCTACAACAGCCTCGGGCTGCTCGAGTCGAAGATCGCACCTCACGTCGCCGGCTACACCACCGCCGCCGACAGCACATCCACCCTGACCTACGACGGCGCCGGCCGGGCGACGGCCGTCTCCCTACCCGGTGGAGTCGGCACGTCCGTCACCTACGACGCGCTGGGCCGGGTGACCGCTGAGACCGGCACCGGTGCACAAGCCCCGACGCCCAATCGCAGCTTCGGCTACGACGACGCCGACCGCCTCACCTCCGTCGGCGCTCCCAGCGGCAACGAGACGTTCACCTACGATGACCGTGGCAGCGTGCTCACCGGCACCGGTCCCGCCGGTACCAGTAGCTTCAGCTACAACAGCAACGGACAGCTGACCGCCCGTACCGACCGCGCGGGCACCGCGGCCTTCACCTACGACGCCGCCGGACAACTGGCCACCGCCACCGACCCCCAGACCGGTGCCACTGCGACCTATGGCTACAACACCGTCGGGCAAGTCACCTCGATCGGGTACGGCACCTCAAGCGCCACCCAAACCAACACCTACAACGACCAGCACCAGCTGACCGGTCAGACCCTCATCGCACCCGGCGGCGCCAGCGAAGCGGCGATCACCTACGGGCGCGACAGTGACGGCCGAACCACCAGCCTCACCACCACCGGCACGGCAGGCGCAGCCAGCACCAACTACGGGTACGACCAGTCCGGGCGCCTGACTTCGGCCACCAGCGGCAGTACGACGACGACCTACGGCTACGACGGTGCCGGCAACCGAACCCAGGCCGGCACGGCAACGGCCACATACAACGAACGCAACCAACTGGTCAGCGCGGGCCCCACAACCTACACCTACACCGCTCGCGGAACCCTGTCGTCGAAGACCTCAGGTGGGACGACGACCGGTTACACCTACGACGCCTTCGGCCAGTTAGGCACCGATGGCACCAACAACTACAGCTACGACTCCCTTGGTCGCATGCTGACCAGCGGAACCAACACCTTCAGCTACGACGGCACGACCAGCGCGCTCACCGGCGACGGCACCGACACCTACGGCCGTGGACCGGATGGCGACCTGTCGTCGGTCAGCCGGGGTGGCCACTCAGCGCTCGCGTTCACCAACGCCCACGGTGATCTCACGGCCACCTTCAGCGCCAGTGGCACCTCACTTGATGGCTCCACGGCGTTCGATCCCTACGGTCAACCGACCGCGGTCTCGGGAAACAGCTACGACCTGGGCTTCCAGGGAGGCTGGACCAGCCCGACGACCGGTTACGTCGCTACCGCCTCCCGCTGGTACAACCCGGCGTCGGGCGGGTTCACCAGCCAGGACACGCAGCTGTCACTCGGAGGGCCGGCGGTCACCCGCAACGGCTACGCCTACGGCGACGATGACCCTCTCGACAACCTCGACCCCTCGGGCAACAGCTCGTGCGGTAGCCGCGCAAAACCGAAGCCCAAGCCCAAACCGCAGCGGCCGAGACAACGGGGCAACGGCAAGTCCTCCGCTGCTCCGGTCTCGTCGTCGACCGCCTACCCCTTCAGCTACAGCTACGGCGACGGTCACGAAGTCTGGACCCCGTATGACCTGCCGTATCGTAACGCGCACTCTGGGGTACCCGCGCCCGCAAAAGGCGGGTACGACGAGTTCGAAGGCACGATCCCGGTCTGGAAGAACGGAACGCTGGTCCCCGGCCGCGGCGCTTTCGGGGCCAACCCCTTCGACGATCTTCTCGACATGATGTTCGGCGGTGGTGGTCTCGCCCTGGAGTCCGCGGACAGCTGTGAGGAGCCCACCGAGCCGCACCGGCCGACTGCCGAAGACGGCATCAACGAGAAGCCGACAAACGAAAAGCCGAGCGGGCAGAACACGTCGCCGAGCCAGCCGGGAACGAAAACCAACGACAGCGGCCCCGCCGACGAGCCGGTGAACACCGCAACCGAGGCCGGGGTCAATCCCGCGGCGGCCGACCAGGCTCCGTTTGAAGGCGCCACCCAGCCGGGCGGGACGTCCTCGGAGCCGACAGCCGGCGGAGGCCGGATCAGCGACCTGAGCGACGACGATCAAGCGAGCATCCAGAACTTGAGAGACGCCGCCGACCGCGCCCGGGACGGAACAATCGACGACATCGAGCGAACCTTGACCAAGCCCGAATTCCGCCAGATGGAGCGAGCGTTCGATAAGCAGCGGTACTGGCGGGTGAAGCAATTCTTCGGAAAATACATGGAAAAGGCCGTCGGCAGGGATCCGTCGGTCAGAGGTGATCAGAACATCACTCAACTCGGGCGTCCCTTCAAGGCGGAACCAGACTTCCAAGTAGGGAAGTTCAACATTGACATCACTACCGACACCGAATATTCCGAAAGAGTCCACCTGTCGCGTGACTACATCGACTCGAAGGAGAATCTGCTGACCTACCGGAGGCTGACCGTCCCGGAGATGATCGAACTCTTCGGCGAAGCGTGACGGACCGCCGGGTATGCTCCGACTGTTGCTAACCGCCCAACATTGTGAGTACGCGACATGACCAACGTCACCTACGAAGACCGGGAGTTCTCTCACCTCAGGCTGCTCGAGGGGCCACGGACGCTCGACGGGATCTCGGTCCGGGGCGGAGAACTCCTGGACTGTGCGATCGTTCAGGTCGACGACCCAGACTATCCGATCCGCGTCATCGACTCGGAGATCACCGGCACGCGGCTGGTCAACAGCGCCGCGATCGGCGTGCGGTTCGAGGACGTCACGGTCACCGACTGCCCCACCCCGGCCGACCCGGTCTACCTGGATGGCTGCTTGTTTCGCCACGTCATCCTCCGCGGGCGGCTCGGTTCGTGGATCTTCGACGAGATGCCGAAAACGCTGCCTGATTACCGCCGCAAGGCTTTCGCCGAAGCCGAGAAACGCTTCTATGCCGATGGGGAGTACGCGTTGGACATCACCGAGGCGGTGTTTGAATCCGCGTCGATGTTCTCCTTGCCTGGCGATCTTGTCCGGCGTGATCCGGAGACGCAGCTCCTGGTCCGTAAGGAACGGCTGGCGGGCGCAGACCTCTCGATGCTGCCGCGATCCACGCAGCGCTGGCTCAAACGAGTGGCTCGCAGCCCATTCGACTCCACTGTCCTCGTCGTCGGCCGCGACGAGCCGGAATTCAAGGAAAGCCTCGCCGCCCACCGGCAGCTGATCGATCTGGGCATCGCCGAGGATTGAGTACGAAAGGCAAGATCACGGTGCTATACACGTACTTCGCGGCCCAAGGAGACCGAGAAGCGGCGACGACCGCTGCCGGTATCGACACCGAACTCGCCGGGGTGACGGTCAAGGGAGTCGATCCGCTCGACGAACTCGCATGCCTCGAATCAGTTCTCACGGGGCGCTCCCTTGACGAGACCCGATCCGACCCGAGGCACGGCTGCGTGGTCGCAGAGTTCGACGAGGGCGACTGCGTCGTTCTGTCGTTGACCGACCGGCTGACGAAGGCTCTCGCTTCAACAGGGCCGGACGTCCTGCGGCGGACGGTATCGAACGCCGCGGACGCGGGAGGTTTACTCAGCACCGTCGCCGAACGGGCTGCGCTGGCGGAGTTTACCGCAGAGCTGGCGGCGCTGGCTCGTCGCGGAGACGCCGATGGTCACAAACTGTACTGTCGAATCGCCCCTTGATCTCCGCTGTTCACGCTGATGCGCAAGAATCGCCGCGCTGTCTTTCAGGTGCTGGAGCACTACCCGGTTCACCTGATGCACGAGGTGAACTCCCCAAGAGTGGGGCTGCGAGGTCCCGAAGCGAATAACTGTGTGCTGGAACGCCACGGCCGAGCCGAGTGTCGAGCGCGGGCTACCAGCGGGGTCGCGGCGACTCGGCAGGCGACCGGGTTCAGCTCGTGTTCGACGACGTCGGCGCTGGCGTGTTGCTGGAGCAGCAGTTCCGATGGTGCTGCGCCTGGCGCTCCGAGGGCGTGGACCTGTGCACAGGCGGTGAGGTGGCGGTCGCCGCGGCGGAGGGCACTGGCGGCGATCAGTGTGGCCAGCCAGGCGCGCGTGTTGGGATCGGTGCTGCCGCGGTGGAGAGGCATCCACAGTTGCTCGACCCGCTGCGGGTCCAGATCAGGCGGCGGCAGGAGCATGGCCCGTAGAAGGCGTTGTCAGCCAGCGCGGTGGTGCTGGCGAACGCCGCGATGTTGTCGACGAATTCGCCGCGATCGGTCTGGGTGGTGGGGTGGGCGACGAGCCGGTGGGCTTGGTCTCCGCGGCGCACGATCAGCGGCACGACCCGGCGGGCGAAGCGGCCGAGGTGGTTCGGTAGTGTCTCGCCGGTGTCGGTGAAGGGCAGGCCCCAGGTCGTTGAGCTGACGGCGATCACGTCGCTGCTCGCTGTTGGTCACGCCGCACCGGCGATGGGCGCCGTCTCCGACACCAGCAGCTGACCCCAGCCCTTCCGCGGCAACTTAAGATCGCGTGCTGTGCCGCCCACGTTCATGGCGGGCGGTGTTTGTCACAATAGTCAGCCGGTTCAGGGAGATTGGGTGTTGGTGATGGCGCGGCGGACCCGCTGGATCTTTTTGATCGCGTGTACAGCATCCGGGTCCGGGTTGTTGATATCGCGTACGCCGTGTGCCGCTGCTTCGGTGCCGCTATCGAACAAGGGCACCGGCGACTGGTACATTGCGGTTTCTCGTGCCGTCTCCGGGCTGATGCGACCGGAGAAGACTGCGAGCCGCAGGGCCAGGAGCTCGTCACCGTTGTGGCAACCGGCCCAGCCGGCGCAGATGCGACGCTGAGCGTCGTCGCTTTCGTTCTGGTGACATTGGAACAGACCGCTTGGCTGCTGGCCTGTCTCGGCGTCGTAGCGGGCAAGTTTCGCGTACTCGCTTTCGTCCCAGACACCAGATGGAACGTCGCGTCGGTACGGGCAGGAGGCGCATGGCCTTGGAGCCGGAGGTTTCAGTTGTTGATCGTTCATGCTCAGACTCCGTATCACGAATGCGGCGACGGGCTGGTGCACGCTTCTCGTTGCCCGTCTAGCAGTGTGTCATCGCGGTGTTGGCCAGCAGTGTCCGGGTGTCGCGCGTTGCAGCATGGATAAGCAGCTGGAACGAGGTTAGGCCGTCGCAGGCCCGGGTGATCGGGAGACCGCGGGGTGGAGGCGTCGGCGTTGCAGCGGTAGCGGGTCCTGTTTCGTTCAATGCGTCGGCGAACAGCGCAGTGATCGGGTTTTCGGGGTGGTGGCGGTGGATGAGCCCGGTGAAGGTCCTGACCGATCGGCGGGCCATAGACCAGGTGATGCATGGGATGAGATGCTTCGGCGTCGGGGCTGCGGCGTCCGCGGAACTGACAACGACGCTCGGGACGCCACGGCCGTACTGGGTGTTTTCGGGCGTGGCTACCAGCGGGTCGCGCCTACGCGGCCGGCGACCAAGACCGGCTTGTGTTCGACGACGTCGGTGCTGACGTGGTGCTGCGACAGCGATCTGCTGGGGGCCGTGCCCAGCGCGCCGTGGGCGTGGACCAGGGCACAGGCGGTGAGATGGCGGTCGCCGCGGCGCAGGGCACTTGCGGCGATCAGCGTGGCCAGACGGACACGGGCGTCGGGATGGGTGCTGTCTCGGTGGAGGGCCAACCATGGCTGCTTGACCCGCTGGGAGTCCAGTTCTGCCGGCAGCAGGACAGAGGTCCGTAGAGTCGGCAGCACTGTTCGCACATGCTCGGCGATCTCGCGGGTGCTCAGGCCACGTACCCGGGTGACGGGGAACGCCGAGCCGGCCGGTACGGCGATCCGCCCTCGCGAGGGCGTAGGGCGTCGGCATGGGATGGCAGGGCGATGACGTGCAGGGTGCCGGCGCAGGTGTCCGGTAGGGATTCGATTAGTTCACCCGGGGTCAGGTATGTGGTCACGGTCGGCGCTCCTCGGGATCGGCCGCCCCAGCGAGCAGGCCGGGGAGGCAGTGGCGGCCCACGGGGGTATGAGCCGCCACCGCCTTGAGTGCGCGCCCGATGGCGGCCCTGATGCTGCCCGAGGTCACCAGGTCAGCGTGAGGTGCGGGCCGCCGTCGGAGCGTGCGCTAGCGTCGGCCGGCCTCATCGGCAGGGACGGCCGTCTCCGGTTCGGTGTCGTCTCGGTCCTTCATGACGGCGAGGACGTCGTCGGCGGAGGTGACCAGGCGGGCGGTGCCGTCCTGGATCAGCTGGTGACATCCAGCAGAGGTTGTCGATGACACGGGACCTGGCAGGGCGAGGACGGGCCGGCCGAGCTTGCCGGCCAGGCGCGCGGTGTGGCGGGCGCCGCTGCGCCGCCCGGTCTCGACCACGAGGGTGGCGGTGGTGAGAGCGGCGACGAGCCGGTTTCGGACGAGGAACCGGTGGCGCGCCGGTCGGGTGCCGGGCGGGTATTCGCTGACGACCGCGCCCCCGGAGCGGACGATCCGCTCCAGCAGGCTGACGTGTCCGGCCGGGTAGCCGGTGTCGATCGCGCAGCCCAGCACGGCGACGGTGACGCCGTCGGCGGCGAGCGCGCCGCGGTGCGCGGCGCCGTCGATGCCGTAGGCGGCGCCGGAGAACACCGGCACGCCCCGGGAGGCCAGCCCGTAGGCGAGCTCGGCGGCGTGGTGCTCGCCGTAGGCGGTGGCGGCCCGGGAGCCCACGATGGCGATCGAGGGCGCGGCCGCCAGCTCGTCGAGCCGTGACTCGCCCTGGACCCACAGGCCCAGCGGCGGACCGCCGAGGTCCTCGCTCTCGGTGGCCGGGGTGCTCAGGCCGGCGACGGCGGCGGTTGGCCACTCGTCATCTTCGGGGATCACGAACCGGGCGGGGAGGCCGGCTGCGGTCTCCAGCCTGGTGTCGGCCAGTTGCCAGCTGGCGTCGCGACGGCAGTGATTTTGTATGTCGGTGGGTGCGGTGCCGGCGGCCAGGTGGTGGGCGGCGTCGACGGGCCCGACCTCGGCGACGTAGCGCGCCAGGACCGCGTCGCTGGGTTCGGCGGCGTGCTGGAGGTACGCGCGGGCGCGCCGCGCGTCGGTGGACGTGGACATGAGCTCTCCTTCAGGCGATGTTCGGGGCTGGTTATTGCCGTCAGGTCAGGTCGCGGCGGGGAATTCGCGCACGCAGATCTCGTCCCCGCGGCGCTCCACGACGGTGCCGACGGGCCACAGCGCCGCGACCCGCAGGAGTTCCATCGCGTCGTTGGCGGCGTCAGCGCGCAGCTGTGGGCTGTCGGCGAAACCGAGAGCGAGGAGCATGGCGTGGAAGCGGCGGACGTATTCGGTCGGGGTCATGTCGGATTCGACGATCTCGGCCGTGGTGGTGGCCTGACGGCTGTCGAAGCCGACAAAGCTGCGCGCGCATCCGCCGATGGGGTGGTCGGGGTCGTCGTGGGACTTGCTGGCGAGGTCGACGAGCTCGACGTCGGGAACGCTGGTGAAGTCGTTGGCCCGCTGGCCTTGAGTGCGATGGGTGGAAACGAAGTATTTGAGCACGGAGTCCTCCTTGATGGCCGCGGCCCGGGTGGGCGGTGGACGTGGGCTTGGCCAGCGGGCCCCCGCGGGTCCGGGGCAAGCCGGCCAGCGAAATTCCGGCGCGTCGCTTGTGGACTGTGGGCTTGCCCCGGACCGCGGGTCTGCTGCACTGGGCGGTCACCACGCCAGTCGCGGCCGGGCGGCAGAGGAGGACGATGTCGGGTGCTGCGTTTCGCGCAGGAGTCGACACTGAAAGTTATACCAAAAAATTGGCCACAGTTGTGGCGAATTGCTGGTTCTTGAGGCACTCTGGTCTCAGAAGGACATTCGCAGTGGTCCACAGGGAGCGGCCACAGCGGACCCTTCTGGGGACTTTTGAACCGCTCGACCCCCCGGCGGTCAACGAGTTCCCGGCTCGGGGCTAGGTCTCTGGGGAGGGCGCCTGCCCCGAGCCAAAACCCTCCTGCGGTCGAAAGAGATCGGCGGATCCAGCGAACCCGCTCCGCAAGGGGGGCCGTAGCGGCTTCAGGGTACCGCGTCAGTAGCGCGTGCGTGAAGTCTCCTGCGTCTGCGCCGAGACTACGTCGATTTCTTGGAGGGGAGCTCGTTCAGGCGTCGGACCAGATCGGACAGCGGCAAGTCGCACAGTTCAGCCATCCGTCGTAAAGCCACCAGATCGAACCGGAAGTCTTGTGCCCCGGGGTGCTGCCTCAGCTGCTGCCGGGCCCACATCCGCAACGGGGTCAGGGGCGCCTCGGCCAGTTCGGCCATCTGCGGCACGTTCGCTACGACTCCCTCCTGTGTCAGCCGTTGGTGCACTCGGGCGATGAGATGGTGCGGCAGTTCGTTCATCGCATAGCAGAGTTCGACCAGGCGCAGCACGGAGACGTGCCGGGTGCCCTGCTCGTACGTGGCCAGCGTCTGTACGGAGAGATCAGCTGCCATCCTGGACAGCAGCTGCTTTCGCGTCCAGCCGCGTCGACGACGCAGCCTCCCCAGCTCATCGGCGAGGGCGCGCTGATACGCGCCCAGGTCGAGTGCGCTCGGGACGGATTCGGTCAGCAGTCGCGCCACCATGACGGAGTCATCGGGCTCTGCGGTCGGAGCGTGTTTCGGGGCCGGCGGCCCGGGGTCTGCGGTGCCGGGGCCGTCCGAGGGCGTGTCCGGGTGTCCGGTGTGAGTGAGGAGAACCAGTTCTTGTACCCATCGGTCGATCTGACGCGGTGTTGGTGTCGCGCCGGGCTCGACGACGGCCGGATTTTCGGTGGAGCGGTCGGCGTCATCGGGCGAAGGACGAGCGGTCATCGGAAGCGAAGCCCTCCCCCTAGTGCGGTGTGAAGGCATTCGGCGCGGCTGCCGTGGGCGGTGGTTCGATTCTCAGCCTGCACGACACCATGCAATGGTCGGAGACCGCGGGCCCATCCGGCACGTGCACTGTGTAGGAGCCGGGCACCAGCCTGGCGGGGGTGCGGTTGCTGACGGTGATGCGGTCGATCCGCAGGCCGGAGCCACCGTCGATGGCCGGGCGCACGGTGGGGGTGAAGTCGCCCGCCGCTTCGCCTGCGTCCCACCAGCCGTGTTCGAGGAAGGCGTCGAGGGCCTGAGTATTGAGGCGCCACGTTCCGTCAGGTTGCCGGATCCCTTTCTGGCTCAGTTTGTGGGCGTTGCCCTGGCTGAGGCAGAGCTCGTACCAGTCTGGTGGGAGGTGTTCTCCCGGGTGGGAGCTGGTGGCGTTGAAGTCCCCGGCGAGGATGGCTTTGCGCTGCGCAAGCTGACCGTCCTGAGAGGACAAACGGTCGAAGCCTGTGTAGCCGGCTGATCCGTTCCAGTGCACGCTTTTGAGCACGATGTCGTGTCCGTTGATGTCGGCGAGCAGCGAGTTGGCCAGGACGTGGCGCCAGTCGGCCGGGTACCAGCATCGAGGCCGGACGTAGCGCCGGTCGATGAACAGCCCGGGTGAGTTGATCGATCCCGCCACGGTGGAGAGGAAGGGTGTGTACTGGACGGCCGGCACCGTGCGCCCGTGCGCATCGACGGTGGTGCCCCACAGGGAGTCCAGGACGCCGAGGGCGTCGAACAACGGTGTCGACAGGTAGGTGCGGGCATCGTAGAACGTGCATTCGGACAGGAACAGCACGTGCGGCGGGTGCTCCAACGTGGACAGCAGCTGGCGGAGCAGGGTGTGGTCGTGGTGACGGGTGTCGTAGTCGTAGCCGGCGCGTTTCAGGTTGGCGGTCACGACGTGGAGGTCGAGCGCTCCGGTCATGGTTGCTGGCCTTTCGTTCGCAGGTGCGGCGAGCCGGCTGCCTGCGGAATGGATGATGGTGGTGCGGCGCGGTCGCGACGGTCGCTGTGCGGGTGTGGCGTGGTGGCGGATCCAGCTGCGGAGTGTGGGTTCGGCGACGCCGAGGGTGGCGGCAATACGTGACCAAGGCACGGCGCGAGCCCGCTGTTCGATGGCCGACCACACGCGGTAGGGCGTACGTTCGTAGCGTGGCAATGCCAGCTCGAAGTCCTTGGGCTCAAGGGAGCGGGGTAGCCAGTCGGCGTCCGGGTCTTCGGTCGTCAGCCGGGCGTGCTCAGCAGCGACGTACTGGCCGATCGTGGGCCATCGACGACGGCCCGGAGGCCGGGCGGACGTGCGCGTGGACTGGGAGGAGGCCGCGGGGGCCCGTTGTTGTGAGGTCAGCATCCGGTGACGCCACCCCGGCGTAGCTGCGGTCTGCCGCGCTGGTCGCCGCGTCGTACTTGCCCGTCCATGGGTTCGGAGCTGCCCTTCTGGTGTGAGTTCGCGGGAGACCGCCGGCAGTTCGGATACTGGTCGGCGGGTGGGAGCGGTGACGGGTGGTTCAGTACTCCGGCGGGAGGATGCCGAAGAACGCCGCGAGCAGCCCCGGGTCGCTTCCGAGGAAGTGCCGCACGCGGTGCCAGGTGTATTGGCAGCGGGTCCAGTACTCGCGTTCGGCGGCGAGTTCCGCGGGCGTGGGGTCGGTGAGGTGGTTTTCCCGGGTGTAGTCGGCCCAGCTCAGCCGGCCGTCCTGGGCGTCGCGGGCGAGCAGGAACACCGCCCAGTCCCAGTCGAGTGCGCCGGTTCCGGTGTTCCAGTCGTGGACCCAGGTCAGCGTGTAGGGAGTGCCGGTGGTGTCGTGGCGTTGCATCCGCAGCGTCCACTGCTGGCGCAGGTGCGGACCGTTCGAGACCGTGCCGAGATCCCAGGAGGTGCAGGTGATGTGGTGCTTGCGGATGAAGTCCCCGCCGAGGCCCTCGTCGTGGTCGTGGACGTGACCGCATGGGTCGACCGCAGCGAGGTGGGCGCCCGTGCCGGAGGTGCTCATGCGGAGGCCACCTGGCCGATCCCGGCGGGAACGCCCCGTTCGGGTCCGGTGGCGAGCGGGAAGCGGCGTAGAACGGTGGAGTCGTAGCGGCATCGGTGGTGGGTGTCGGTGACGACACCGCGGTGATAGACCAGCGCCGAGCCCATCAGCAGGTCGAACGCCGGGATCTCGGCCGGCGTGTACTCAAGTGCGGTGATCAGCCGGGTCCGGGTGGCCGCCTCGACGCGGTCCCGGCCGGGGAAGCCGATGGGCTGGACCGTCAGGTGCAGGCTCGCATCGGGAACCGGTTCGGTGGTGCCCGGGTGACCGGCCATAACGCTGCGGCAACGGGTGACGAAATCGGCGCAATCGGCGAAGCCGGAGTTCGCGCCGAGATCGGGGATGATCAGGAGCGGGAGCTGCCGGTGCCCGGCCGGCCAGAGCCGGTCGGGCTGGAAGAACGGTTCCATCGCGTGGGTCCTCGTAATCAGTGCTGTCGCTGTGGCTGGGGGTTGCCGGGTCAGAGCAGGTCGCGTAGGGCGCGGGCGGCGTGCAGGTCGGCAGTGGCGCCGGGGCCGACGTGTTGCAGCTGAGAAATGAGGGTGTCGGTGAGGCGGCGGGTGATGCCGGTGTCGCCGAGGTGGTAGGCGGTGCGGGCGGTGGCGAGGTCCAGGCCGGCGCGGTAGCGGACTGCGGTGGTGGCGCCGAGGCGGGAGCGCGCGTCACTCAGCTCGGCCATTGCCGCATCGGCGTGACCGGCTGCGACCAGGGCGTCGGCGAGCGGAACCGCGGTGCGGGCCGCGCCGAGCGGGTAGCGGGCTCGGGTCAATTCTTCGTGCGCGGTGCGCAGGTGACGGAGGGCGTCGGGGACGCGGCCGAGGGCGAGGTGGGCCTGCCCGATCCGGCGGTGCAGGACGGCGTGGCCGTGCGGGTCGCGGGCGACGCGGCGCTGCGCGCGCAGCGCGGCGTGCAGATCCTGCGACGCGTCGTCGACCTGCCCGGCAGCGAGCCGGACGCGTCCGCTGAGCGAGTACGTCAATGCCACCAGGCGGGGTTCGGCGTCGCCGTCGTGGGCGGCCGCGGCCGCGTCGGCCGCGGCGGCGAGGGCCTGGTCGTGGTGGCCGAGGTCGGAGAGTGCGGCGGCTTCGCGGGCGCGGAACACCGCGGCGATGGCCGGGTGGCTGCGCTGGGCGGCGGTGTGGCCGGCCTGCTGGACGATGGCGAGGTCGTCGTGGTGATAACTGGGGCGGGCCAGATGCCAGACGGCCTCGGCCAGCTCGACGACGACGTCGTCCCAGCCCCACGCGGCGGCGGTCGTGGCGACCTGGCGCAGCACCTGGTGTTCCCAGCCGAACCAGGCGCGGGCGTGACGTTCGTCGGGGTGAAGGTACGGCGTGGCCTCGTGGGCTGCGAATGGGCTGAAGCGGTGGGCGTCGGGGGCGATGAGCGGGATGACGGCGGCCGCGGTCGCGGCGTAGAAGTCGACCAGCCGGGCCCGCTGCCGGTTTCGGGTCGAGGGCTGTTCCCGATCGCGCAGGTCGGCGGCGTGGCGGCGGAGTCGTGCGGGCAGCAGGTAGCGGTCGCCGCGCCGCCGGTCGAGAAGCTGGACGGTGTGCAACTGCCGTAATGCGTCGGCGACGTCGACCTCGGGCAGTTCGAGGGCGGCGGCCAGCGGTGTGGCGGTGGTGTCGGGCCCGGGATGATCGGCCAGCAGTTCGTAGACCCGCAGCGTGGGTTCAGGCAGGTGCTCGTACACGAGGCTCATCGGAGGTGCGTTCGCCGGAGCTCACGCAGAACGTGTGGTCGCGGCGCGGGGCGGTCGCTCATGCGGAGTGCTCCCGGCGGTGGGTCCGCCGGCGCAGACGGGCCGTGCCGGATCGGGTCCAGCGGGCCAGCGGCGGGAGGATCTCCACGGCGGGCCAGAACACCGCGATGACCGCGGCGTGGAACCACGCCCGGGTGCGCTGGCGTCGGCAGCTCCATCGGCTGTATGGAAGTCGGTCGCGGGCTTCGCGCAGGACGGCGCGCGCGGTGTGGATGCCGAGTGCCGGGTACGGCGCGCACAGCAGCAGAGTGAACAGAAAATCCATGGATGTCGGTCGTTTCGTGCGAAGTGGACAGTGGAACGGGGACGGGTCAGAACCTCAATGCCAGGGCGGCGAGTGTGGCTGTGATCAGGGGCAGCCAGTCGGCGGTGATGACGGAATTTGATCGCGCGGCGCCGGCACAGCTGGACGGCTCCGGCGACGGCGCCGTGCAGCAGCGCGAGGGCGGTGGCGTAGCCGGGAAGGAACTGCGCGAGATGCAGCCGCAGCGGTGAGCAGCCTGTGATGGCCGGTTGGGTCAGGCAGCGGCCGTCGAGGACGAGCAGAGCTACCGCTGCGACGATGTAGGCGGCGGCTCCGGTACACAGTGCCAGGAGCAGGTGCGCGGCCAGGCGAGCCGTCGACGTACGCGCGCTGACGACCGACTGGCGGGCTGCCATTGCGTCTACCGGTTCCACGGGTGGATGCCGCCGGGCTGGCCGTTCTTCCCGCGCATAGTGACTGTCGGATGCCTACTCACGTATCGATGCACCGTGCCGTAAGAGACGGATGTGTTTGCTTGGATCCGGCGCAGGCTCAGGCCGCTGTTGTACTGAGCCGCCCATGAGTCGATCAGTTCCTGCGGCGGTGGATGACGAGGCACGATTGTCCTTCGGTTGGTTTCTTGGCTGAATTTCCGTCGATCGCCTGCTGTGCTTGCGAGATCGTGAGCTTGAGGTCGTCGACGGAGAACGTCATAGACGCATCATGTGCTTCCTGCGCGGATGTCACGCCGCAGCATCTGCGCGATCAGGGTCAGCGCCACGGCGGCATCGGACAGTACGACGAGAACACAGTGGCGGACACGGTTGCCCGGGTAGTTTTGCCATCAGGTCCTCCTTCTCGCAGCGTTAGCGGTTCGTGCGCTGGGACCGGGGTTCTGGCCGCCGCAGAACCGGCAGTGTTGGGCGGAGCAGAGGGTCGACCGATGCGCGAGGACTTCCATGACGATGTCTCGGCTGTGGTCGTGGTCATGGCACGTCGTGGCTATCCGGTTGATCTCGGCGGTGACATCTCCGGCTTGGTCGCCGGCCAAGAGCATCACGCCGAAGGGGGACAGGATGTCGCCTACGAACGTTCGCGTGTAACCGTTTCTGGTGGTCACCGCTGTCATCTGGCCGGACGGCGGCGGGAGGAGGTGTTCGAAGCCATAGATGCGGAGGCTGACGTGCGTCAGCCCGGTCAGGTAGATCAGGTGCCGTACTTGTCCGGTGACGATGTCCGATCCGGGGGCGAAGGCGGCGAGCCGGTACAGCGCAGCTTCACTCAGGATCACCTCCACCCGAGGGGCTCCCCGACCGCTGATAGCAGTGACCCGCCACGGATGGAGGCGCATCCACAGGCGTCCCCGCCTCGCCGGAGCGTACTGACAGCAAAGCCGGGCGTACGCTGTCGTTTTGACAAGGTCGGGGATATTTTCCCCGCCGTAGCATGTGATCTGCGCCGCGTTGTTCTCGCAGAGAGCTTGACGCAGCGCGATGAGTGCAGGGTTCATGCGGCCCTCGAATCGTTAGCCGCGCTGCCGATGCCCCGAATTGCGCGGAAGCGGTCGGAGGGAACCGGTGCGTCCGGTCGGGGCTCGGCGTCACCGGGCTGGTCGGGATGACCTGCGCGCGTGCGAGTGCGAGCGACCAGCGCAACGCGCAGGGATAAGCCGGCGCCGTCGGAGCCCGCAGCGAACGGCAAGCCGCACCCGTCGGCCAAGTGCACGAGATCCCGTAACTGACGATCGACTCCGTCGGCGTCTTCGACAGCGATCGGTCCGCCGTCGTCGGTGTTCCGAGCGGCGAGCCCGCCGGCGTGGGTGTCGCACTCATCGCCGCGAGCGGATGCGGTGAGCTGGCTGATGGCCGCAAGGCTCCCGGCCGGTGCAGCGTCGAGCAGCGCCACGATGACGGCGAGGGGGATGCTGGCTGGGCGGAGCAGTCCGGTGGCCAGGATGCCCAGCGGGGCGGGGCCGGTAAGCAGCCGGGCCACCGCGAGCTCGGCCGCGATGTCGTGGTGGCGGTGAGCGGGCAGGTGGAGGACGTTGGCGCGGTCGGCGGCTGCGCCGTGGTCGATGACGGTGTGCAGGTGCCGGGTGATCAGGTCGTGCTCAATCACCACGATCTGCGCGCCCGCGTCGTGCAGGTCCGCCAGCGTGGACGAGCCGGCCCAGATCGGGAATCCGCCGGTGCCGAGGATCAGGAACCGACGTAGGCCGCGCGCGAGCATGGTGTGCGCGGCCGTTCTGTCCCAGGTGGCGGCGGTGGCCGCGAGACGGGGCAGGTGCGGATGGTCGGCGATGAGGGCGTTGCCGCAATCGCGGTCAATGACGCTGTTGTGGCTGTAGCCGAGCAAGTAGTCGACGATCGCGTCCAGGCGTGGGCTCTCGATATCGAGGACCGCCCCATCGGCGGGACGAGGTTCTGCACTGCATTCGGAGTCAGGCAACATCGGCTGTCCCCTCTTTTTCGTGTGGCGGGGCGGGTGTGTGGAACGGAATGTGGGCCAGCGCGCACACGTCGAGCCGGGCGATCTCGGGAACCGGCAACGGCGGGCCGGAGGGCCACCACTGGTGACAGGGCACGAATCCGGGTTCGACGACTTCGGCGCCGGAGGAGATGATCTGGGTGCCGGCCAGCATCGCGTTCAGCTCGGTCCGGGTCGCGCAGCCGCCACCGAACAGCGGTGGTCGCCGCAGTGCGTCGCCCAGTTGCTGCACCGTCGCTCGCCAGCTGGGCGTGTGCGGATCGAGCAGGTGCGTGAGCCCGATGAACGACCCGGCCGGCAGATACCCGATGTGGTCGCGGACCGCCGCGGCGGCGTGCTCGCGGTCGCCCGGGAACAGGGAGACATGCCCGATCAGCAGAAAGCCGACCGGTTCTGCGGGCTCGAGGGGAACGTCTCGGGCGATCGTGGGCCACAGCATGTGGGCGTGGAGGGGATCGACGTCGACGACGTGGATCATGTCCGGGTCCGCGGTGGTCGCGTACGTGCGGTACCGGGCAGCCAGCGCCACGTCGGGTTCGACGAACACCAGCGTCGGCGCATCAAGGCCGCAGGACCGCAGGATCGGCACGAATGCTTGCCGGTCTGGCATGCCGGCTCCGGCGATGACGATCTGCCGGACGCCGACGTGGTGGGTGAGGAACCGGACCGCGCGTTCGGCGAAGCCTTGCTCGGCGCGGAACAGGTAGCCGACCTCCGGGGAGACGCCGAGCAGCGTGCGCGCGGCGGTGCGGTCGATGTTGCCGGCGTCTGGGCTGTCGCTGAAGTAGGACGACATGCGCGTCCACGATGCCCGTGTCGGCTCCGTCGCGTGTGGTGACTTGTTCTGGTTCATGTGTATCCCCATGGCCTGCTCGTTGACGGCGAGCGAGCGATGTCGTGACAAGAGATTCGGGCGTCTGCGCGGTGGGAGGAGTGGGTGCCGGTCGGCGCGTCCCTGAGGATGCCGACCGGCACCCCACATCGCGTCCTGAACTTGTCGAGCCCGGTGGCCCCAGTCCGCGATGTGTTGGCCTGCCATTTCTTGGAATCGGGCGTCCGCAGCGAACTAACGTCCGGTTCCCCTGTGAAGAAATGCCAGGTCCCCTTGTGCCGTTCCGCGTGTGATGTCGGGTCGCACACGGAACCCTCGTTCGGCGAGCCGGCACGGCTCACCGAAATCTTCGTGTGAATCTGCGGTTGCACCACGCTTAGCCCGACCGGCTCCGTTTCCGTCTCAGTCGAATTCGGGCGTCTGGGAGCGGCGGTTCGCTGTTTGGCTGCGATGACTCGGGCGTCATCGGTATCGCCTGGGAGAAGCCCGCCATCCGCGTTCGCGCATCCGGCGAGCTAGCGCGTTCGGTACCGGTGGTTGCTGGCCGGTCGGCGGTTCTCAGTCGATCGGGTCCAACACGGGCGGGTTGTGGGTGGCGGCGGTGGGTGTGCAGGGCAGCAGTCGGTGGATGTGCTGCCTGATCCAGCCCGTGTAGGACCTGAGGTCGGTGTAGATGGCTGCGCTGCCGCAGAACTTGGCGATGGTGCGGGAGGCCGCGCCGAGCAGGTGCCAGTCGCCGCCGTGGCGCTGTAGAAGGCCGGAGTCGGAGTCGCCGTTGCAGAGGCCGCCACCGGTCGGCGGGAGACCGGCGCACCGCTCGCCGGTGCCGCCCGGAGCGCACGTGCTCGCCCGCAGGAGCGGGACGTCGAGTTGGCTGAGCTGGGCGGGTGCGGGGCCGGTCCAGGCTGCGGGGTCGGTGGTGATGCCCCAGCCGATCGCTCGTGCGGGCTGCCATAGCCACGCGGGGCGGTGCGGGCGGGGCGGACGCCGTCGACGTGGCCGGCGAATCGGAGGAGGGACGCGTCCCAGATTTTGCCGTCCTTGTCGGCCTGGCCCAGCCCGCCGGGACCACGATCTTCGCTGGCGTAGGCGACCGGAGCGGGGGTGCCGCCGACGATCCGCGGGGATGCCGTGGCGGTGGGCGGTGCGGTGGCAGGTGTGCCGGTGTCGGCGGTCGCGGCGGAGACGCCGGTCAGCATCGGCGCCAGGGCTATTACGAGTGTCTTTCTGAGACGCACGATCGACAATGTCCCTTCACAGTCAAGGTTTCGCGTGGCCGTCGGATGCGGCGCACGCAGGTGGTTCCTGGCCGTGCTCAGGAGCCGTGAGCACGGCGAGGCACCGATTGGTCACCCGCGATCCGCGAAGGCCGGTTGCTGGACCCCCGGGATCGGGAGTGGGTGACCGGCCACCCGGGGTAGCCGGTCGTGTCCGGGCAACCGGTGTCCTCGCGCAGGTATCCCGTTTTGCGCGAGGGCGCCGGTCCCGGGTCCCTGCCCGTCCGCGACGTCGGGGCATGGACGGGGCAGGAAGTCAGGTGCCTGCTGGCCGCCAGGGCGGGTCGGGTAGTTCGTGGTCGGGTCCTGGTTTCTGGGTGAGGACCGCGGCGTTGAGATGTCCGCAGACCGGTGGGTTGGGTGGCCCGTCGGGATACCAGTCGAATGCGGGGACGATCCCGGGAGGCACGAGTTCGGTGCCTGCGACCATCGCTTCGATCTCGCTGCGGGTGGCGAGAGTTCCGGTCCCGGGGCCGACGACGCGCAGTGCTTTCTCGAACTCGATGGCGTGGGCGGCCATCTCGGGATGTTCGGGGACGATCAGGTGCGTCATCGCCAGGAACGATCCGATGGGCAGGTGTCCGATGTGTTCCTGCACTGCTTGCGCGACCTCGGTGCGGCTGCCGCCGTGAAACGACATCACACCGGCCAGGATCAACGCCATCCGTTCGTACTGGGGATGAATCGATGCAGGGCATTCACGGTTGGGTCCGCAGAGGCTGTCCCACATCGCCGTGGGGTTCCAGGGATCGGCGCCGAGGACGTAGACGAAGTCCCGTTCGTCGGCGATGGTGCACAGCACTGCACGGGTCAACGGGTCCCGTTCCACGTAGATGACGTTGGCGCGGTTGCGAGCCCGGTGGTTGTTCTCGCAGCGGCGGACGTAGGAGTGCAGGTCATCGCCGGTCAGGTTGGGAAGTCCGACGCCTGCGATCACGAAAGTATCGACGCCGTGGTACTTGATCAGGTAGTTGACGGCCCGATCGAGGAATTCGCGCTCGGCCCGGAAGACGAACCCCGCGTCCGGGACGCGCTGCAAAATCGTGCGGGCAGCGTGCCGTTCGTTGAGGTGAGCGTCTTTGCCGGATGGGATGCGGCGGCCGTCGCTGAAGCCCTCGCGGAAGGCGTCGTAGAGATAGGCGAGGTTCACGCGGTCGGGGTTGGCGCCGCACGGAGTCCACCACGCCGGTACCTTCGTGACCGGCGGGCGGACAGGGGACGGCTTGTGTTTCTGGGTCATGGGCGTACCGGTGCTTCGGTGGAGAGGAGCATGATCAGGTGTGCAACGCTGAGCCGGCAGCGGTCCGCCGTTGCCGCCAGGACGTTGGTGCTCAGTCCGCCGGTCGGTCCTATTCCGGCGTCGAGCATGTTTCCTGCCACGCGGGCTGCAGGACGTAGGGTGTCGAGTCGGGTGGCGGCCAAGGCGACGAGATCGACCGTGAGGGCGGGATTCCAGCAGATGCGGCGTTCAGCCCGGGCCAGCAGTTCGGAGGGCCGCAGCTGGTAGAGCTGGCAGGCGTCGCCGAGCTGGCGAAGTGACATCGAGCGGGAGGCTTTCTCCCACGTGCGGAGAGTTCTCGTCAGGGCTGGGTCGCCCGACCAGGTGGCGAGCGCAGGGCGGGACCAGCCGCGGCTCTCTCGTTGCCGCTGTAGTTCCGCGCCTACGGCGTGGGCGAGTTCGCCGGTGTCGGTCGTGGTCATCGGGATCGTCCAAGGGTTCCTGGTGCTTCGGTTGTCGTGTCGGGGCTGGTGTTGTCGTCACGGCATCGCGGTTTTTCGCACGTCACGGCGGCTGAGGTGTCGCGGTAGTGGGGGCGGCGGGAGCGTGCGGCCGTGACGGTGTCGCGTCGGGATTTCTCTGAGGCGCAGGCGGGTGCGAGCACGCCGGTGGCGTCGAATGTGGCGTCGTCGACGCGGTGGATCCGGGGATGGTTGGTGGAGGGAGACCGCAAAACGGTCGCGGTCGGCCGAGTGTCGCTGTCGCGGCTGGCGTCGCAAATCCGCTGGCGATCACCCACCGACGCGGACTGGTGTCCCGGTCGCGTC
Organism: Amycolatopsis sp. lyj-23; assembly: GCF_046549135.1. Lineage (NCBI taxonomy): Bacteria > Bacillati > Actinomycetota > Actinomycetes > Pseudonocardiales > Pseudonocardiaceae > Amycolatopsis > Amycolatopsis sp. lyj-23. The sequence goes on from NZ_JAJPWN010000017.1 coordinate 38,050, forward strand.
CTCGTGTTCGGCGTGGCCGGAGGACGCCGCTGCATGGTCTGCGTCGTGGTGCCGTCGGTCATGTAGATTCACCGTCCGATCGGTCGCCGCTGGTCGTGTTGTGATCGACGCCGGCCTGGTGGTTGCCGAGCGGGTTGGTCGCAGCGATTGCCGCGGGGGATAGCTCGGCGGCGAGTCGGTAGAGCCGCCCGGCGGCTTGCGCGCAATCCTCTGCGAGTGCGACGGTTTCCTCCGCTGTCAGGTCAGCTTTGGGCGGGGTACCTACGATGTGCTCGGCGAGGCCCAATGATGTCCGCAGTTCGTGGACCACCTCGGCGGCGACCTGCCGAGGGTCGCCGGTTGGCTGCTCGTGGCGCGCGCAGGCGTGGATGAGGACCTGCGCTCCGGCTCCGATCATGTCGTAGCCGAGTCTGCGGTACCACGTCCAGTCATGCCGGTCGCGCTCGCCGTGGGCCAGGCGTAGCAGCGCGTCGGTGTACGCGTCGGCGATCAGGCCGGCCAGTCGTATCGGCGGTGTGCCCGGCTTATCCGGCAAGCCGTCGGAGTCAGTCATGAGTGTTCCGGTGAGGTTGTCTGCTAAACGGCAACGTGGGCGATGGCGGGTGGAAATCCGACGGTGTTCCGTCGGAAGCTGGATGCGCCTCGACCGCCCGGGAGGTTGGGAGTTCGCGTTCGGTCGAGGCGCGCAGTCCGGACGGGAGGGAGGTGTCCACATCGCCTGTCCGGGCTGGTTTTCGGGGTGCGGATTGTCGGTTGGGGATGGTGGCGAACTGCCGTCGCGCGCGGTGCTGGGCCCATGGCTGTTCTACGGTGTCCAGAGGGGCGGCGCCGAGCCGATGACGAGGCGGGGGGCGCGTGGGTCGCTGGGCGCGGGTAGCTCGACGAGCTGGTGGAGGATGGTGAGGGCGTCGCCGTCTTGTTCCCAGACCTTCCCGCCTGCGTGATCCATGCGTATGGCGGCGGCGTCGGTCTGGCTTTTGATGCGGACGGCGTCGACGAAGCCGTCGGTGTCCCAGGTGAACGCGCCGTTGATCCGTTCAAGGAGGCCGCCGTCGCCGAACTTAGGTTGGAACTCCCAGGGGCGGTTGAGCAGAGTCATGAACGGCTCGATGGCGGGCTTGTCCCAGAGGAACGCGAACGGACTCGTGATGAGTGCGGTCATCGGCGTCCACATCCTGAGTCGTCGAATTGCGCGCGGCGCGCAGGGGCGTTCCGGCTGCCAGTGGCGCGTGCCCGCTTTCGGCCGGCTGCCCATTGCTGGGTCAGGCCGATGGCGAAAGCGATGGCGAACAGGGCGGTAAAGACGATCGGCAGTAGCGTTGCCAGTGATTCGTAGTCCACTGTCATGGTGCGCTCCTCCCAATCACCGTTGTCACGTGTCGCTGGCTAAGCAATCGGTCCCGCCGCGGATCAGGCTGCTGAATTCGGCTATCGGGTAGCCTGGTCGCTACGGGGCGTGATGGGAACTGAATCGCCGTTCGCAACTGTTCGCAGCGGGACGGGAGATTGTGTACGAGCTGGGTGATCGGCTGCGGGTGGCACGGGAGGCCGCCGGGATCAGCCTGTCGAGGATGGCGGCGAAGACGCACTACAGCAAGACCTACCTTTGGCAGCTGGAGCACGGTGAACGCACCGTCAACCCGGACCACGTGACGGCCTACTCGCGCGCGCTGAATGTCGGCGTCGACGCGTTGTACGGACCGTCGCTGGACCCGCTGCGGCTGGCCCACGAGTGGCTGGTCTCCGACACGCCGGTGGCGGTGCACCGCGCGGCCGGTCGACGGGTCGGCCGCAGCCTGGCCGAAAATCTGGAGCACCGCGTCATCGAGCTTCGTCACCTGGACGACACGGTCGGCGGAGGCGATCTGAGCCCGCTGGTTCAACGCGAGCTGGCTGAGGCTGCTGACGTCGTGAACAGCGGAAGTTACACCGAGCAGGTCGGCCGACGGTTGCGCGTGGTGGTCGGTGAGCTCGCGCAGCTGGCCGGCTGGGTCGCCAGCGACGCCGGAGCGTACCTGCAGGCCGAGCGCACCTACCTTGACGGTGTTTCCGCAGCCCGCGAGGCCGGAGATACTGCGCTGGTCGGCCAGCTGTTCTCGTCGCTCGCTTACCAGATGGCCAACGTGGGTGACCCGGCCGACGCTCAGCTGCTCGCCAAGAGCGCAGTAACCGGTGCCCGACGAGCCTCGCCGGTGGTGCGCACCCTCCTGCTGGAACGCCTCGCTTGGGCCAGCGCCAGGGCCCGCGACCGGGACGCCACCCGGCGCGCGCTGGACGAGGTCGACATCGCGTTCGACCAGCGGACCGTCGACGTTCCGGAGCCCGAATGGGTGTATTGGATGTCGCGGGATGAGATCGACGTTATGGCGGGCCGGTGCCTGATTGACCTGGGCGACCCGGTTGCCGCGGCGCCGCTGCTGACGGGTGCGATCGATCGTTACGACGACGCGCACGTCCGTGAGATGGCGTTGTATCGCACGTGGCTGGCGGAGTCGTTCGCTCGTGCTGGCGAGGTCGACGCGGCACGTGAGGCTCTCGACAGGGCGAGAACTGACGCCGCAAATGTCACTTCCGCGCGGCTCGTGCGCCGGATCGGCGAGATTGAGCTGCTCGTCCGCGATCGGTGAAGTCTGCTCCGAAGCGGTACTGCTGAACGTTCGGTTCGCAGCGTCCGGCCCCGCACCATCACATGGGTCACCCCATGAACGTGTTGGGACGTCGGCCTCCGTTGTCATGCTCTAAGCGTCGATCAACTGACGCACTGCCAAGAGGGCACACTGGGGGGCATTCTGCGACACTCGGGGGCAGACTGGCCTCGTTCCCGCTGGTCACTGAGGTACAGTCGGTTCGCACCTCAGAGAGGACGCCGGAGTGGGTATGCCGAACGACAAGCTGCGCGTCAAGCGTGAAGCAACGCCGTCGTGCGCCAAACCCGGCGAAGTAATGTCTCGGTCCGAACTTGCTGAAGCCGTCAACGCGTACCTATGGGAGGCCAGGGGGCAGCGGTACAACCTGGACGCTCACGCCATCAAGCGATATGAAAGCGGAAAGGTGGGCTGGCCAGGAGACGCGTACCGCGAGGGTCTCCGCGCAGTACTTGCGGCAGCAACCGATGCAGATCTGGGGTTTCGGCCGACCCGCCGGGGACGCCTTCGCGGCGCGCACAAGAGCACGACGCCGACGAACATGACCCATGACTTGCTAGGCACTGTCGACCTGGGGCTGAGTCCCGCTGACTTCCTTGCTCGGGTTTCGGTAGAGACTCCGATTCCTCGCCGTATCGGGTGGACCGACGTTGACCACGTACGGGCTACGACCCGTGCAGTAGCGCTGTCGGAGAACCTCTTCGGAGGCGGCCTGTCATGCGAAGCCGCGATCGCACAACTTCGATGGGCGGCTCGGCTAATCGAAGTTCAGGCTTCAGATGAAGTTCGCTATGCGATTTTCGAATCCGTAGGAAACCTTAGTAGCGTTGTTGCTTACTCGGCCTTCGATGTCGGAGATTACGACGCCGCAGACAAATATTTCAAATTCGCGCTCTGGTGCGCTGATCAAGGGAAGTCCTGGGCGCTGCGCGCGAACACGCTTGCGGAAATGGCGCGTAAGTCGGCATACGTCGGCGACCTGGACGGTGCCTTGTCGCTCATCGAGTTCGCGCAAGTCAGATCGGATCGCGTATCTGCTACCGCTAGAGCCATGCTGTGGGCGATCCGCGCGCGAGTGCTCGCCCTAACCAACCGTACGAACGAAGCTATCGCCGATGTCCGCCACGCTGATGCGTACTTCGCCGATCGTGACCCGTCGTCTGATCCGCCTTGGTTGTGCTACTACGACGAAGCGGAGCACCAGGGAAGCACAGGAAAGGCATTGATCTCGGTGGCACGCGCGCGGAAAAAGGTCGAACTTGCCGCTCCGCGGTTGGAAATCGCTATCCGCCTGCAGGGCTCGGAGTACCGACGATCACGCACGTTCTCCAGAACCCGACTCGCGGCACTCTTGATGGCTGCCGGTGATCCTCGTGAAGCCGTGCTGATCGGTCAGCAGGCGGTTGTTGACGCAGCATCGTTGCGGTCTCAACGAATCGTCGAAGAACTCAACGGCCTAGCGCGAGCTTCGAAAAAATACGTTGGTATAGGAGACGTCGCAGAGTTGCGGCAGGACATCGCTTCACTGGCCCGGACTGGCACCTGAGACGATCGACAGCGTGTCTAAGAACCGGATGGCCGCCGATGACGCGTTAGCGGACGCCGCCCGCACCGCCGGGCTCGACATAACAGGGGCTGAGTTGATTCGCGACGGCTCCAATGTCATGTTCCGCCTCCAAGATGGGGTGGTCGCGAGGATCGGGCGACCTGGTACGCAGGATGTGGCCGATCGTGAAGTGAAGGTGTCACGATGGCTCACCCAATGCGGGCTGACGGTGGTGCAGGCCGTGGCAGACGTGCCACAACCAATCGTCGTGGGTGATCGACCAGTTACCTGGTGGAGGCTGCTGCCCGAGCATCGGCCAGCCACGCCGGCAGAGTTAGGTGCTGTCCTCCGTTCATTCCACGCGCTACCTGCTCCCACGTACCTAGATCTACCCGAGCATGACCCGTTCGCGCACCTGGATCAGCGCATCACAGATACGCCCGGATTGGACGATGACGAGCGCGCCTGGCTTCAAGACCACCTTGTTCAGCTGGACGGGCGCTACCGCGCGATCGCGGCTGAACCAGGTGGGGCAATCCACGGCGATGCGTGGCAGGGCAACGTCGCCGTACCGGACTCGAGCCCGCCGATTCTGCTCGATCTGGAGATGGTCTCCATCGGCCGGCGCGAGTGGGACTTGATCCAGATCGCAGTGGACTATACCGATTTCGCCCGGATAAATTCGAAAGAGTACGACTCGTTCGTTACCGCGTACGGCGGCAGCGACGTAACCGAGATTCCTGACTACCGCACCTTCGCAGACATCCAAGAGTTGCGATGGGTGTGCTTCGCTTTGAGCAAGGTGGAGGACCGCCCTGATGCTGCCGAGCAGGTGAGGCACCGGATCGCGTGCATACGCGGTGATGTACCTCGTCCTTGGTCCTGGGACGCAATTTAGCAACACGCACGCGCGGGACAAGGCGCTTTACCCGACGTGGCTCGCCACGTCCTACCTGCACGCCCATGAGGTCGAGGAGGCCGCCACGACCCTGGCGCGCGCCAGCGACCTGGCCGCCGGAGTGAGTTCGGTGTGCCCGGCCTTTCGGAATGAGACGGTCGCCCGCCAGCTGGTGCGAGCTGGCCGCCGGGGCGGTGGCGAGCAGCGACAGGATGACGGCCAGGGGGAGGCTGGCCGGACGGGGAAGTCCGGTGGCGAGAATCCCCAGCGGAGCGGGCCCGGTCAGCAGCCGGGCCACCGCGGGGCCGGTCGGACGGGCTGTTCTGACTTCCGGCCGGTAGGTTCGTCGCGTGCCCACCACCGCGCTCGGCTCAGCGCCCGGCGATCCCGGCGACATCGTCGCGGTCGTCGGCCGGCACGTGGCACTGGCGTCGCACGCCGGCGACCGGTTGCGCGCGGATTGCCCCCGGCAAGCTTGATCCGGACAAGGTGGAGGAGCTTCGCGCCACGTTGCCTCCTTCGGTTCCGGAGCCGTCCCTTGGGATGCGACTCGCTGCTACCCGTGCTGCTCCCGAAGGGGTACAGCGTCACCGTGTACGGTCCCGATGGCCGCGGCGAGGAGCTCAGCCTATCCGGGCGACGTCGCGCAATCGCCGGAAGGGGGGAACATCGCGTAATGCTACCTAGGTAAGTTTCATCACCCTACCTAGGTAGAGTTTGTGTCGTGACTGGACCACGGATGACGCCGCAGACGATCGCGGTGCTGCGCGTGCTGCTGGAAGACCCCGCGGCGCCGTGCTACGGCCTGGAGATCGTCCGGGCGTCCGGGCTGAAGACCGGCACGGTGCACCCGATCCTGCGCCGCCTGGAACAGGCGGGGCTGATCGAGAGCTTCTGGGAGGACCCGGCCGACCACGAGAACGAAGGCCGTCCTCGGCGCCGCTACTACCGCTTCGCCGGCCACGGCGCCACCACCACTGCCTACCAGGCCGTCAACCCGGATCACGTGACGGCCTGCTCGCGCGCGTTGAATGTCGGCGTCGACGCGTTGTACGGACCGTCGCCGGACCCGCTGCGGCTGGCGCACGAGTGGCTGGTCTCCGACACGCCGGTGGCGGTGCACCGCGGGGCCGGTCGAAGGGTCGGCTGCAGCCTGGCCGAATGTATGGAGCACCGCGTCATCGCGCGTCGTCACCTGGACGACACGGTCGGTGGAGGCGATTTGAATCCGCTGGTCCAACGCGGGCTGGCCGCGGCGGCGAAGACCGCCATGAACGCGATGGCGACGATCACGATCACGCCGCCGACAACCAAGGCGCAGCCGACGAGGACCTTCACGAGGTCGATTGGCCGAGTCGGCCGAACTGGGTAGGGCCCGTTCTGGTGACCGGTCATCGCGGGTCAGCACCTCGAACAGGTCCCCGTCGAACGTGCCGGCCTCCGGCGTGTCTTCCCGGGGACGCGGGAGCCGTGCCCAGACGTAAGCTGCGCACGCCTGACAGGTGGATCCATACTGGGGCAGCATGGGGTACGGCTGGATGCTGGGTCGGTCGTGTTCCAGCGGGAACGGCGCGCTGCGCAGGCACCAGGGCCTCAGCAGCTCACGGCGTGGATCGTCCAGCTCGGTGAGCCGGTAGAGGTGTGCCCAGCCGTCGGCTTCGAAGACGCGCCACTGCCAGCGTGGTCCTGGCGTAGGTGGGCGGCGGCCCGGGAGCCGGTCGAGAGGCGCGGTCACTGCCAAGGCTCCGGCAACGGACGGGGCGGATGCAACATCGGCCAGTACGCCGTGAGGACCCGCTTGGCGGCGGCATGGTCCGCGCTCGTCAGCCTCTCACCGGTCTTGCGAGGGCGAGCCAGTTGACGGAACGCGGTCTCCAGCTCCGGAGAGACTTCGTCAGAGCTAGCCGAGAGTGGCGGCACGGAGTGGGCGGCTTCTTGGTCGGGCCGGTCATTTGAAACCTGCCGATCAGCCTCGTTGCCTCCCTCAGCGGGGAGGGTGTCACTATCACGCGCCGTCACATCACGAACGGTAGGAGTGATCTTCGCCTAGCCGTTCACAATCTGTTAACTCACTCGAAGGCGTGCTTTCAGGCTGTCCAGCTCCCATGCGCGCCGACGTGCGCGAGCGTCCAGCTCGGCGACGACCTCGAACGCAAGAGGATCGTGTCGGATCCGCAGGGGCGCGACGCGGTCGGCCAGATCAAGATGGCGGATGGCCTCTCCATCTCGGGCGCCTTCAGCCTGCACGTATGCGCGGGCAAGGTCGAAGTGCAGGGCGGCCTTTCGCTCGGCCGAGGTGAGGCCCGCATCGAAGTTCTCCATGCGTGTGATCTGCTCGGCACGCTCAGGGCCGGTGCCGAGTTCGACGGCCAGGGAAAGGCTCCACGCTTGGACGTTGGAGGGGCCGAAGTCGTAATGGAGTGTGCTGCGCTCGCCGGTTCGAGCAGCTAGCTCGGAGGCTGCGGTCAGATGCGTCTCGGCAGTGGCGGCGTCATGGTCCTTCGCGGCCAGCTGCGCGGACGCGAGGTGCAGCATGCCGGCGGCTTCAGCTGGAGCGGTGTCGGATGCAGACGGGTCCGCATCCGACACCGCATCGAGGGCCAAGCTGGTGACGCGCTGTGCGCGGTAGCGAGCACCCATGCGGCCAAGGACGACCGATGCTGACATGGCGGCGAAGCCGCCGAGCGCGGGATCCTCCAGCCGTTGAGCGGCTTCCTGAGCGCGCCGAGCCGCGACCACGGCCAGGTCGTTGTTTCCGAGCGTGCGGGCAGCTCCGATAGCGACGATGCAAGCTTCCGTGAGGGCGCGGAGGGCGGCTCGGCGTGTGTTGGTATCGCCGGTCACGGCGTGCACGTGAAGTTCCGATAGGAGATCCCCGAGGGCGTGGCCGGCCAGGCCGTATCGGGAGTCCGCCGACGCCGCGTTCGCTCTCGATGCGAGTCGCGCCAACTCACCGACCGGGCGGACACGGATATCGTTTGGAACATCGTCGAGTGTTGCGTCGAAGAGGGCGACGGAGATCGGCGGTAGGGAGGCCAACGCTTCGGCGCTGGCCTGGTCGCCTGGCAAATATGGTTGCCCGGTGAGGTCAGCGACTGCGCAGCCGAGCGCACCGGCTAGGTCTTCGAGCAGTCCGCGGCGCTCGAACCGACGCTTGCCGTTTTCCAGCATGGACCAGTACGCCTTGCTGATTCCAGCCAGCCCAGCCGCCGTGTCGATGCTCATGCCGCGGCGCCGGCGGATCTTCCCGAGCCGTTCACCGATCTCGACATGGTCCATTCGAACCACCCACTTCGCGAAGTTGACCTCTTCGCGTACCCCCAGCCCGTCGACCAGGGGGTGTTCCTCCGCGAAGAGGCGAGGTTCATCTTACTCGACCGCCCAGTCACCCAGTGTGACTTGTAGTCAGCCTGTCGGATCGTTCATCGTAGGCGGCAGCAAGTGACTCCAGAAGAGATCGGCCAGGGGCTCGCTGCGTCGGTCGCGAGTGTCGCGGCTAGCGCAAGTTCCCTCGGCCAAGCTGCGCAGTCCATCGACCAGGCTAAGCAAGCCCTCAGCGCCGCGACGACCGGCACGAGGGCGACCGAGATCGCTAACGGCGGTAGCCTTCTCGCATTTGCATTGGACTGGATCTCCGTCGTCAAGTCGACCATCAAGTCGGCTGTGACAAGCATCAGCAACTACAAAAAGCAGGTAAGTGGAGCGGATACTCCGGAAGGAGAAGGGAGGCGTCCCAAATCCGCTTCCTCGTCACCGCCTTCCTCTACTGGAGGGGCACAGGAGCCTCCGAGTGTTGCGGCATGCCTACTGGACGTCTGCAAGAATCGTTTCGCCTCTCCCCGGAGGCGATTCACAGATTGGAAGGGCTTTCGTCTTGGAAACCGATTGCGGCGCCAACGGCCGAATTGATAACCATGGCCAGGTGCGGCTGTTGGTGACGGGAGGCGGGACAGGTGGTCACACTTATCCGGCCTTGACGGCCGTTCGCACGACACGGTCCCGGGTCGAGGCTGATGGATCGTCGGCAGTGTTCCTGTGGGTGGGTACGGGTGGCGGGCTGGAGGCGCGGACAGCTGAGCGCGAGGGCATCCCGTTCCAGGCGGTGGCCACAGGCAAGGTCCGGCGTGCGCGTAACCCGTTGAAGATGCTGTCGTGGGTCAACCTGAGGGACATGGGGAGGGTGCCGCTGGGTGTCGGTCAGGCGGTCCGCGCAGTGCGCGCGTTTCGGCCTGATGTCGTGCTCGCGACCGGTGGGTACGTCTCTGTTCCGGTGAGTCTGGCGGCATGGGTCTGCCGGCGGCCGCTGGTGGTGCACGAGCAGACGGTGAGGTTGGGTCTGGCCAACCGGCTGCTGGCCCGAGTCGCTACGGCCGTGGCTGTGTCGTCAGCCTCGACGCTGCCGCTGCTGCCGGCACGTGTGCGGAAGCGCGCGGTCGTGACGGGGAACCCGGTGCGGCCGGAGATCCTGGACGGTCATGCCGACAAGGCGATCGCGCGACTGGTGCTGGACCTGTTCGACCGGGCGCGGCCGACCGTGTACGTAACGGGCGGCGCGCAGGGCGCGGCCCAGATCAACGGCATCGTCGGCGACCTCCTGCCCTGGCTGCTGGAGCAGGCGAACGTGATCCACCAGTGTGGTCCGACGGCGGTGTCGATGATGCAGTCGGCCACGGAGGCCTTGCCGAAGGAGCTGGCCGGGCGGTACTTGCCGGTCGGGTTCGTGGGGGCAGAGCTGCCTGACGTGTTCGCGCTGGCGGACGTGGTGGTCTCACGCAGCGGGGCCGGGACGATCGCCGAGCTGACGGCGCTGGGGGTGCCGTCGGTGCTGGTTCCGCTGGCCTCGTCGGCCGGGGGAGAGCAGGCGCACAACGCCCGCCAGCTCGCCGAGGCGGGCGCCGCCACCGCGCTGCTCGACAAGGTGACTCCGGACGCCCTGCGCGACGCTCTCGAGCCGCTGCTGGCTGACCCCGCGCGCCGACGCGAGATGGCTGATAAGGCCCGCGAGCACGGACGCCCGGACGCAGGAGAGCGTTTAGTCGATGTCGTTCTGGACCTCGCTCGGTCCGGTGGCCGCTGACGCTGAGCCGGAGCAGTAGCCGCCACCGACCCTATGCGGCCGTTTGTGCGGTTTGGCCCAGTAAGGCGCGAATCCACTCGGTTCGGTCGCCGAACCGATGGTTGTCGCGTCTGTGGTGGGTCGTCGCGAGCTGTCGATCTTGCGGCCCGGATCGACCATGCGACGATGAGCGCCGAGTCGGACCGATCACGGCTGTGCGATCGGAAGGAAGAACTGCACGGGGTTGGCCAGGCCGTCCTGTCGGGCTGGCCCGAGCCTGTCGTCCACGACGATGCCTCGATGGCAACGTAGTGGGCATCGAATCGGGCGAGGCCCTAATACGCGACGCCCGAGAGTTCCGGACGACGCGCGTGATCGTTCAGGCTGCCGTCGCGACCCTGGGCGCGCAGGAATAGGCGACGCTCGGAGTCGCGCGTCAGCGTGCTGGCGGCGCCGCGCCGAGCGCGGGCTGGTCAGCACAGCCGTAAGGGGTCGCCGTAGCATTCGCGGAATTTCGGGCGGATATACCCCTGACCAGCGACTTCGTGGTCAGGACCGCTGGACGCCAGCTTCCGCCGCCGCCACCTCGCCGTGCACCACGGCGAGGCTGACACCGACGCCCCGCGAGATCTCGCGCAGGGACTGCCCTTCGGCACGGCGAGCGAGGATCGCGCGCCGCTTGTCCTCGTCGACGACGCGAGGCCGGCCGCCGGTGCGGCCATGCCGGGCGGCGGATTCGAGGCCGTTGCGGGTCTTGCGGACGATGTCGCGGCGCCGGTCCTCGGCCAGCGCGAGCGCTAGGTCAAGGATCAGGCTGCGCTCGGTGTGTTCGCCGGCGGCGATGCCTTCGAGGATCTTGACCGCGACGCCCTGCTCGAACAGCTCGTTGAGCATGATCAGGCCCTCCAGGAGGTTGCGGCCGAGCCGGTCGGCTTCCTGGACGGTGAGCATGTCGCCGGGGCGCATATAATCCAGCGCGGCCCGCAGGTCCGGGCGGTCGGCGACCTTGAGCTTGCCGCTGATCTTCTCCTCGAACACCTTCACACAGATCGGGTCGAGGTCGTCGTGCTGGCGCTGGGTCTCCTGCTTGCTCGTGCTGATGAGATGCGTCGTCGAAATGTCACTGGACATGCGTCACTTCAGTGTCAGTAACGTCGTCCGTAACGCAGTCATCGCGTTGGTACGCCGAGCGGCGACGGGTTGACCACCACAGGTCCGAGGCGGTGGGTGTCCCCGGCGCCCCAGAGCTCGGCGGCGCCGGAGCCTTTCCGTCGCGCTCCTGAGTCACGTTCCAATACAGCGTCGCCCGAAGCCGATCATTATCGATGCATCGATGCACGCCTCCGGGCAATTCCTCTTCGGCTACCCGCTCCCGGACAACTAGCGGGTGACGCCGGGCCGCTCCGTGTCCCGGTCGAGGTGCATCGTGTTGGTGAGGTGCGCTGTCCCGGCGGTGTGACGGCGCGGGACCGGGATCGGCGGGCGCTCCAGCACCGGATGCGCCGAGGCAGCAGCGGGTGCGGTGTGGACGACGGCGGCCGCGATGGCACGAGCGCTGGTGGCCATCACGGCTTTGCCGTCGCGGCACAGGATCAACGGGGTGGCGAACCAGAACATTCCGGTCCACCAGTTGATCACTGCTGCGGCGTGTGCCTGCTCGGAGGTGACCGGGTGCCAGCCGGGCCGGGTCAGCCGCCGCAGCAAACCTTGCTGCGGCGCTGTCAGCAGCGTCAGCACGATGTGGAGATCTTCGCGCACGTGCGGCACGTCGACCCAATGGCGACTCGGTGTGTTGGCGAACTCGGCGCGACCCATCGGTGACCCCTTCACCTTGTGTAATCCAGCGCCCGGTCCGTTCGCGTCGAAACCGTCGAAGGCGCACCCCGCAGTTAGCAGGTACCCCGCCGTCAGGTTGCGGACACGTCTGCTGCCCAAAAGGGGTCCGCGGGGATACGGGAGAACCTGCCCGGCAGCCAGGCTGGGCCTGGTCAGGGTGTCGGCCGGCGTGCGGCAGAGCGAGCCGGCCCAGGTGTGCTGCCTGCACGGAAGAGGGCCCGTGGCGGGTGCCTCTGATACTCCCGCACCGCTTCGGCGCAGATCCTGTGGTTAGGCTGGCGCCCCGACGAACCGGGGCCGGTCAGCGGCCGTCCGCGAGGAGCAGCCGCCGCCATGTCAGCCGACCGTGCCGAGGCCCGTACCCGTCATCCCCGCCACCAGCGCCGCGGTGAGGCCCGGCTGCCCGCCGCCGTCGCGACGCTCGTGGCCATCGCGCTCTACCTGGCCCTGCCGGAACAGCTGCTGGTCGCGCCCCGGTTCGTGGTGCCCGCGCTGGAGATCGCACTGCTGGTGCCGCTGATCGCGATCAACCCGCGGCGCGTCACACGGCAGACCCGGCTCTCCCGGATCCTCTCGCTGGCGCTGGTCGCGGTCGTCGCGCTCAGCAACCTGGGCGCGCTCGGGTTGCTCATCCACGACCTGGTCGCCGGCGCGGCCGGCGACGGCAAAGCCTTGCTGCTGGGGGCGTTGCAGGTGTGGCTGACCAACGTGATCGCGTTCGGCCTGGCCTACTGGGAACTGGACCGGGGCGGCCCGGTCAAGCGCACCCAGTCCGGCCGGGCCGACCTGCCGCTCGCCGACTTCCGTTTCTCGCAGGACGAGAACGCCGACACCGTCGAAGAGGTCGCCGAGGGCTCCAGCGTCAAGTCCGACTGGGTGCCGGCCCTGCTGGACTACTTGTACGTGTCGGTGACCAACTCGACGGCGTTCAGTCCCACCGACACGATGCCGCTGTCCTCGCGGGCGAAGGTGCTGATGGCGGTGCAGAGCGTCGCGGCGCTGCTAACGTCGTTGCTGGTCATCGCCCGCGCGGTCAGCGTCTTGAAGTGACAACCCGGCGTACTGCGGCGGGGCGGGCGCGGCAAGGGTGGCCCGCATCATCGTGGCCAGGGTCGCACTGAGGCGGCCGGTGCTGCAACTGCGGCAGACGGTGGTGTGAGATCGGGTTGTGACAGTGTCGTGGAACGACCCGGGTGACCCCGTTGCCGAGGTGGAGCAGCTCAAGGCCGCGCTGGTGACCCGGCCGGTGATCGAGCAGGCGAAGGGCATGGTCATGCTGTCGCGGACCTGCACCGCCGAGGAGGCGTTCGCCGTTCTGCGGGAAATTTCCCAGCACACCCAGGTCACGGTGCGCGACGTCGCAGCGGTGATCGTCGCGGCCGGCAGCCGAGCGCAGCAGAGTGCCGAGCCGGGGAACCTCGCGCAGACCACGGTCGCCGCGGTGCTGCAGGAAGCCCGGCGGTACCTGCCGGACCTGTCGCCGCGCTGAGCCGCGACTCGTGCGCCAGAACGATTGTCGGCCCCGTGGGGGAAGGCGGCTGAACTTCGGCTTCGGTCGATCTCGCGTGGGGTGTAGAGGTGCCTCGATCGGGTATGACCGGTGCGGCGGCCCGGCCGGTTAAGCAGCCAGCCGCCCGGGCCGCCGCGAGCTGGCGGGAGCTGACCGGGCGGGTGTACCCGCGGTCAGCAGGGGTGTTCAGGTGTGGACCGGGGTGATCGAGGGCATCACCCTGGGAGTGTGTGACTGGGCGCCGTCTTCGGTTCGGCTTGGCACACCGCAGTCCGAAAGGACGACCCCGTGCCTGACATGACATCCGTACCAGCTCCCACCTCCCGCGAAGGGTCGGTGACCGAGGCGTTCGTCGAGCTCGCCGACACTCTGACAGCCGGTTTTGATCCGGTGCGGTATCTGCAGATGTTCGCCCGGCGGTGTGCGGAACTGGTGGGCGTGGCCGCGGCCGCGGTGACCGTGTTCGACGAGCACGGCGCTGTGCAGACCGTGGCGGCGTCGTGCCGGGCAGCGCAGCTGCTGTCTCTGGTGGAGACGCAGGCCGGGGAGGGGCCGGGGGTGGAGTGTGTCCGCACCGGAGAGGCGGTGGCGAGCCCGCGGTTGTCGCTCGAGCGGCGGTGGCCGGCGTTCACCGCCGCTGCCGCCGGCTGCGGTTACCGGGCCGCGCACAGCCTGCCGGTGCGGCGAGGCCGGTACAGCGTCGGCGTGCTGACCCTGCTCAGCACCGAAGATGAGCCTGTCGGCGACAACGGCCTGCGGATGGGGCAAGGGCTGGCCGACATGGCGGCGGTGGCGTTGCTGCAGCGCCGCACGATCGATCGCGGCAACCTGTTGGCCGGGCAATTGCAGACCGCGTTGAGCAGCAGAGTCGTCATCGAACAGGCCAAAGGGGTTCTTGCCGCCCACGCCGGGCTGGACATGGGTGCCGCGTTCGCCGTGCTGCGCGGCTACGCCCGTGCCCACCATCAGCGGCTGGCCGATCTCGCCGCAGCGGTGGTGTCGGGTGCCGCCGACCTCGACGTCCTCTGCGGCAGCCGTCCTCACTCCAGCTTCTCCGTCGGCTTGGCGTAACCGCCTCGGGATCACTAAGTCCCGGGGCGAGTGCGGTAGGAGGGCCGCCGGGATACGGCGAAAGGGGCAGTGAGTCCTGTCGTGAAAGGGGAGGCGTCACCGCGTTGCCCGGGTGTACGTCACCGAATTTAGCAGGTCGGCGGCAACGAGTGTCCGTGGCGCGCGGCGAGGATGTGCGGACGCCGCCCGGTCGGGTGCCGCCGGCCGCCGGACCGGAAGATCCCGGTAGATCCGCGGGCAGCTATGCGACGGTTGCCGAGATCTGCCGGGAGGACTGCAGGTCGTGCCACACTTGAGGGATGCGCTGCGCGAGGTGGCTGGTTCCGGTGGTGGGCGGTGCGGTGTGGATCGGTTCCTGGTACCTGATGTACCTCGAGATCACGCGGTGGCATCACGTGAAGCCGTCTTTGGCGGTCAACACGCCTCATCCGGGTCAGCCGCTGATCCTGCTCTACATCGCGTGCATCAGCGCGCCCCTGGCGGTCCTGGTCAGCGTGGTCCGCTCTCTCGGGTCCGCCGCTCGATGATCCGCGGCTCACCGCCGCGGTGAACGCAGTGATCGTCGCCGCTGACCTCGCGGCGGCGTATGCGCAGGTCTACGCGTCGCCTCGGTGCCAGATTCCCCCCGCAGCCGCGGTCGCGGCCCATCAGCCCACACCTCTGGGGCCGGCACCGACCTTCCCGGACGGCACGCAGCACCCCGGCAATGTCGGCCGGTCGTGCTGGGGCAGCACCTCCGGTCAGCGCAGCGCGCGCGGCCTGGTGGTCATCGGGGTGCTCGAAAGTCACCCCCCTCATCGTGGTCTCGCGACCTCACAGTGCCCTCGACCGGCCCGTAGAGGAGATGTCAGCCAGGTGCCTGGAAACGGGCTTTCTTGTGGGTGCCGTCGCAGAACGGCTTGACCGCGGAATGCCCGCAACGGCACAACGCCACGGTGGCCCGCCCGGGGTCGATGACCTGCCCGTCCTGAGTGCGCAAGTCGAAGTCTCCGCGCACGATCAACGGACCGTCCCGATACGGCGTAATCACTGCTCGTCCGCCCGCCTGCTGTTGCGCGTCCGCTTCAGCGGTCACCGGCGTCACGTAGCGCTGCTCGCAGTCGGGCCACGGGGAATGATCGGGTGGTGGGGTGGGTGCGGTCGCCTCGCTCATGCCGCGGCGACCGCCGCCCGGTCGCGCAGGGCGCTGCGCCCGGCGGCCCAGTGCGCCAGCACCTGCGTGGCCCAGTGGGCTTCGACGGCCAGGCCTGCCGCGGCGCCGAAGAGGACCGTGCCGGTCTGCTCGGGGTAGTGCCGCGCGAAGCCTCCGCAGAGATCGTGTGCGGCGATCTGCTCGTGCACGGCGTCGGCTTGCACGTGCTCGTCGTAGTAGCGGGCCGCCGCCGGGCTGTAACCGAGGCGTCGCAGGCCGGTGCCGTAGCGGCGATTGGGCAGCGACGAGGTCATCTCGAACACCGCCAGCTGCCCCAGCAGCGCTCCCAGCAGCCGCCGATGCAGGGCGAACAGCGACATCATGTTGCTGACCGCCAGCGTGGCGGCCGGGACCTGATCGACGTAGGCACCGTAGGCATCGTCGAGGTCCAGCGCGCGCATCAGCGTCCGGAACAGCTCCGAATGCATCCGCTGCGGATGTCCGCCGCCGTACTCGTCGGCCTGGATTTCCACCAGCGCGGCCTTCACCGGGCTGGGCAGGCGCGGCAGGGCGAAGCTGTGCGGGTCGGCCTCTTTGAGGTGGTAGATCGAGCGGTGCACCACGAACTCGCGGAACTGCTCCACGCTGGCCTCACGCTGCAGGAACCCGGACAATCCGGGCCCTGGGTCGTTCTCGACCAGGCCGGTCAGCGCCTCGGGCACCTCGGCGGGGGCGGTCGTGCCGGCGGGGAGCATCGGGTGGACCAGGTCGCGTAGTCCGGTTTCCAGGCGGTGCTCCAGTGCGTGACGCAGCCGCATCAGCGGCAGCGAGTCTTCCCAGCTGGGATCGACGTGCTCGAATCCCTGGTAGGACAGCTCATAGCAGGTCCACAGCGCTACCTGCAGGTCCTCCTCGGCCAGCACATCCTGACCCGCGCTTCCGTCGCTGAGGGCGTAGCGGGGAAACGGCGCATCCGCCGGGCGGGCCAGGACCTCCGTCAGCATCGCGCTGAGCGGGCCTCTCGGTGTCGGTAACCGCACGACAGCCTCCACAGTGGACATGACAGCGATCATGGAAGAAGTACCCCATGAGGGGAGGACCTACTCACGGCTGTGACATATCGCGAAGCGGCCGGCTTGCCCCCAGGGATGCCCTCACCAGGGGAAGCCGGCCACCTTCACGCGCAGCGGGTGTCATCGGGTGAGACGCCCGCCGCCGCTCACAAGGCCCCCGCAGACCGCGGGTTCTCATGGTCAGTCGGTGTGCTGGGCTGCGCGGTCGACATCGCCGCGCCAGGCACCGGTCTCGGCGCCGTCGCGGTTTTCGATGAACGTCTTGAACCGGTCGAGGTCACCCTGAACCCGACGGTCGAGGATGCCGAGCTTGTCCGCGACGTTCTCCACGAACCCATCGGGGTCGAGGTCCATCTGCGCGGTGACCCGGGTGTGGGTGTCATCGATGCGGTGCACCGTGACCACGCCGGCGTGGGTCGGCCCGTCACCGGTGGAGGCCCAGGCGACCCGTTCGTCGGGGTGCTGCTCGGTGATGGTGGCGTCGAACTCCCGGGTCACGCCGGCGATGCTGATGCGCCAGTGGGTGTGGGTGTCGTCGAGCTGGTCGATCTGCTCGACGCCGTCCATGAAGCGGGGGAAGTCGGTGAACTGGGTCCACTGGTTGTAGACGGTGGTGACGTCGGCTTCGACGTCGACGGACTTGGTGATCGTGCTCAAGGATCGGTTCCTTCCGCGATCGGCGTGTGCCGCACCGGTCGTGCACGGCCACTCGGTGACTACCCGGCGCCGGATGATCACAAACCGATTCAGGATCGATGCAACCCCCCCGGCGAGCGTGGAAGCCGACGACGCGGCCACGGCAGTAGGTCGGCGGCCGTGGCCGGTGGTCGCTGCGCAGTACGTTGGCTTCCCCGGTGTGGACGGCGGCCGAGGCAAGCCGTGACCGGGTAGGGGCGCGGGGTTGCGGGGTGATGGTGGCCTGGCCGAGGCGATACGTGGGTGTGGAGACCACGAGCGACCCGGGAGTGAACCTTGCCAGGCCACCACCTGTCTCCGGCACGGGAGACAGGTCACGTCGGGGAACGCGACGCCCGCTGGTTACCCGGGTGCCGTATCGCTCAACCGGAATCCGAGGCTCATCTCCTTTTATCCGACCACGTCGCTCATCGATGCATGTTCGATGCAACGTGCGGGGCGTGGCTGGCTGGTCAGGGTCTGAGGGTGCGCACAAGCTCGTCCGCCTCGGCCACGGTGGCAGTGACGGAGATCAGGGAGTCGAGATGGGTGGTCTGCAGCGAGCGCAGGACCGCGTTGCCGGTGGCCACCAGCACGATCCGGCCGGCGGTGCGTTTGTGGGCGGCAATCAGCACCGACAGACCGGTGGAGGACAGGAACCCGACCGCGGTGAAGTCGATGATCATCCCGGCGGTGATGTCGGTGACCGCGCTCACGGCGTGGTCCAGCTGCGGTGCGGTGGCGAGGTCGACCTCACCGGCGACGCTGATCAGCGGAACGCCGCCGGCGGTGGCGGTCGTGGTGATGGTCAATGCGGGATCGGGCGGCATGAGGCAATCCTGACGGTGGCGAGGAGGCATGGTCACCTGATTCGGACAGCGAGTCCGGCCGGACGGGGTGAGGTGTCCCGGTCGGTGGGTGGGCGGTCACGGCCTCAGGACGCGTAGGCCAGGACCGTGATGGCGGGAGAAGTACTGGGTGCCGGGGGCCGGGAAGGTCATCGGGCCGCGCCGGTGCCCCCGCCTGCGACGGGGGCCGCTGGAGTGTGCAGGCGCGCCCAGGTGGGGGCCGGGCCGGTGCGTCCGCGGACACACCCGCGAGCCGGGCGGGCGGCGACAGCGCGGGGCGGGAGCCGGAACGGGCCGGGGTAGCGGAGGCCGCAGCGGGTGCAGTGGGCGTAGTACAGCAGAGCCAGCGGCCCAGGGGTGGTGGCCGCGAACACGGGCTCGGTGCTGCCGTCGTCGCGGGTAAGGGCGAGCGCCGGCCACGCCGGGTTGCAGGCGCACCCGGCGGCGATCGCGGCGGCGGTGGTGTCGGCGTCGGTCACGCGGCTCACTCCCCGGTGTCGTCGGTGCGGAAGCGGGGCTGCCGTCCGATCCGCCGGGCGACGGCGGCGACCTCGTCGACGGTGTAGGAGCTGCGGGTACCCGAAATCGACATCCCGGTCGCCTCGGCCAGCTGCTTGAGCTGGTAGGGTTGGGGCTTGATGAACTCCCGGCCGAAGGCGACCAGCATCCGCATCCGTTCTTCCGCGGCGCGCATTTCCTGCCGCGCGGTGTGAATCTCGGCCAGCAGCGGGTCCCAGTCGCCTTCCTCGTGCTCCTCGCGCATCCGCAGATCCCGCTCGTAGGTGTCCCGTTCACGGGCGACCTCGTGTGACCAGTCGGTGTAGACGTCCTCGTCACCCTCGGGCATCTCCTCCGCCCGGGGCAGCGGGTGCCGGATGTCGACCAGATCGTCGATCATGTCTCGTCTCGCCATGAGATTCACCCTGCGACGAACGTTTCAGTTTTCGCAACATGTGACGGTCAGAAACTTTCGTAGTGAACTTCGCTTTTACAGTGACCTCTCATAAACGGTCGTTTATGAGAACGTCCTGCCGCCATTGCGACATAGTGCCATCGGCATCGGTTTCACTACTCGCTATGCGTTGCGATGAGTGAAACGTATGGCGTAGTGTGAAACGCATGGCGAAGCGCGACATGATTGACGATCTGGTCGACATCCTCTATCCGTGGCCGGGCGCCGAGGACGTGCCCGACGGAGACGAAGACGCTCTCGACGCGTGGCGCAGCGAGGTGTCCGACGAGCGCGAGAAGTTCGAGGAGAACCTGCGGCTGAACGAGGAGCACGCCGAGGGGGACTACGACCCGCTGCTGGCGGAGATCAGCGCCGCGCGGCGGGAGATGCGCGCCGCCGAGGAGCGGATGCGGATGTTGCTCGCCTACGGGCGCGAGTTCATCAAGCCCCAGCCCTACCAGCTCAAGGATCTCGCCGGCGCGACCGGGATGTCGATCTCCGGCACCCGCAGCGCCTACACCGTCGAGGAAATCGCCGCCGTCGCCCGCCGGATCGGCCGCCAGCCGCGGTTCCGCGCCGAGGACACCAGCACCGACTGACCCCACTCCAGTACCACCAGACCGGAGGGACGTTCGATCATGGCGAAGAAGACCCGGAAGACCAGCGGACGCGCGGACAAGCTGCGGCGGCGGGCGGCCCGCGTCAGCAAGCAGCACGCGCGACCCGATCGGGGCCACGAGCATCACGGCCTGGTGCACGTCGGTCCGGTACCGGACGGGCTGGACCTGACCGGCTGGCACGTCATGGGGCCTGGCGACGACTTCGACGAGCTCGACGACGCGATGTTCGCCGGGCCGGACGACGCGCTGATGGACACGAGCCGCTGCCCGGCAGCCGACACGTGCGCCGGCTGCGGCTCCACCTCCGGCCTGCACGTGGTCATCTCCGCGTTCAGCAAGCCGGGCGGCTTCGACGTCGCCTGCGCCACCTTGTGCTCGGCCTGCGACAACGGCCGGTCTTTCGTGCACCGGCTCGGCCCGGCCGGGCTCGAGCACGCGTTCGCCCGGCACGCCGCCCACCAGGCGTGACCCCGCGTCGACCTGACCGGGAGCCGGGAAAGTACACAGCCCCGGCGGCATGACCGGCAGGTCAGGGGCACATCCGGGGCTATTCGCCACCAAGCTTAGCCGACCCGCGGGTCGGCCGCGGCCGATCAGCTCGCGGTGTCGTGATCGCGGCGCCAAGCGTCGAGGACGTCGCCGATGTGCTTGTGCCAGCTGTACTCGCACGCGGTCACGGTCACGCTGGTCTCGCCGCTGCGGTTGTGGTGCCACAGGACATCCACGACCTGGTAGGAGCGGTCCTCGATGTCGACCAGCTCCCCGGTGCGCGCCACCAACGGCGCCTTGATCTCGGCGTACTCGATCCCGCCGTCGTCGGTGTGCAAGGTGTAGTTAATCTCGATCACGGAGCGCCCTTCGTCGTCAGCTGGCCTTGTTCACCCTGGTCACGGCACCGTCGTCCGCGCAAGATCCTTCCGGGCGAACCAGGAGGACACCGACTTAGCAAAGCTGGGCTTTTTGTGGGCATCGTGCTTCACTCAACACATGCCCACAAAAAGCCCAGTAGAGGACGAGGTGATCGCCGCGATCGGGCGGCTGCTGCGCCGCGGCCTGCCGGTCACCCCGGCCAGCGCGGACACGGTCCTGCTCGACCTGCGCGGCATCGTGGCCCGGGCGGTCGACCCCGCCGACGAGGCCAGCCGCACCGCGGCGCTGGACGGCACCCTGCGCGGCCTGCTCGCGCGGTTCCCCGACACCCGCTACGCCCCGGCGGCCCGCGCGCTGTTCGGGCTGCCCCCGGCCGCGCCCGGCCAGAACCTGACCGTCCGCCGCGACCTCGCCGCCGAGCAGGCCGGGCACGAGGTGCACCACTTCCGCAAGCGGGTCGAGCCCCGGCTGATCGAGAAAGTCGCCTGGGAACTGCTGGCCGACGCCGAGCGGTTCACCCGTTCCCCGTTGATCGCGCCCCGGCTCGCGCCGGTCGCCGAGCGGCAGCCGGTCCAGGCCGACCCGTTCGCGTGGGAGGTCGCCGAGCATGAGGAACACCTGTCCCGGCTGTGGTCGGCGATCTACGCCGCCCGCGCAGAGCTGCTCGCGCTGGAACGGCTGATCAGCCTGGACGCCGACCGGATCGACATCGGCCACCAGGCCGTCACCGCGGCCTGGCGCTGGGCGGTCGCCCGCGCCGAGGCCATCGGCTACACCACCGCCTTCGCCCCCGACCTGGCGGTACGCGAGCTGGTCGCGCTGGCCGGTTGGACCCCCGCCCTGACCGACCCGCAGGTCTCCCGGCTGACCGAGGCCGCCGGCGGCGGCGCCAGCCGCGAGCAGTTCGTGCACGCCCTGCACGGCGAGACCGGGCTGGGCAACGCCTGGACCGAAGGCTTCCTCACCCGCACCACCCCATCCCCCGAGAAGAACGGACAGCATTCGTGACCAGCACCAACCCCGCCCTGGCCGCCGCGCTGGAGACCGCGGCGGCCGGAGAACCGCGCCGCTACGTCATCACCGGCGGCCCGTCCTCCGGGAAGGACGACCTGATCGCGGCGGTGCATGCCGCCGGAATCCCGTGCATGGCCCAAGAACCCGGCCGGGAGATCTACCGCCGTCACCGCGAACGCCTTGGGCGGCACCTGCTCAAGGAGGACCGGCGCGACTACTCCCTCGAGGTGCTGGACGCCTTCGTCGCCGAGTACACCGCCCACACCCACGGCATCCGGTTCTACAACCGCGGCATCCCCGACGGCTACGGCTGGGAAGGGTTCTTCGGCCTGAAGCCGACCACCGAGCTGGAGGACGCCACCGCCCGCTACCGCTACGACCAGGTCTTCGTGCTCGACCCGCTGGACACCTTCGAAGACCCCGACGACATCGTCTGGGCCCGTGAACGGGAGATCCGCCGGGTGCACGAGCTGATCGTGCAGGGCTACTACGACGCCGGCTACGAACCGGTGTTCGTCGAACCGAACTCCGCCACGGCGCGGCTGGACTTCATCTGCGCCAACCTGCGCCTGCCCAAACCCAGCCGAGGAGCGTGATGTCAGCCATGACATCCCCGTCCCGCACCGGCACGACCGCAACACCGGGCCTGCTGGTCTCCCCGAACAGCGTGCTGGCCAACGCGCTGCTGCGCTCGATCGACATCCTGCGCCCCCGCGTGCTGGCCGCACGCCCGACGCGGATCGAGTTCGTGGTCGGCACCCAGATCAACGGCGCCCCGCACCTCGGGACGAACCTGGTGCAGACCGCGGCGTTCCTGCTCGCCAAGATCGCCCGCCGCGAGTTCTCCATCGACACCGTCGTGCGCTTCGGCGCGCTGGACAACGCCCCGCACGACGTCATCCTCGACCCCGAAACCCACCACGCCTACCAGCAGACCTACGTCCACGCCCTGGGCAAGGACGGCATCGGCGAGCTGATCGAGCGCTACTACCGGGCGTTCTTCGACTCGCTTTCCGAGGCCACCGACACCGACTACGTGGTCGAGACCTACACCGACCAGCAGGCCAGCCCCGCCTTCCGCGCGGAGTTCCTGCGAACGCTGGAGCGGCTGGAGGACATCCGCTGGTGGATGGCCCCCTCCCACGGGGTCGTGCACGTGCGGGTGCCGTGCCCGGCGTGCGGGTGGGCGGAGAAACGCGGCGACCGCACCAAACTCGTGCACCTGGACGAAGACGGCGCCACCTTCACCGCGGTCTGCTTCGACCACGGCCCCTACGAAGCGCACATCGACCCCGCCGACGACACCCCGTACCTGGATCTGGCGACGCTGTACCGGAACCTGGTCAAAGAACGCGCGCTCGGCCGCGACGGCAGCACGCTGCACGTGATGATGAAGGGCGGCGACTGGACCTTCGGCTGCCAGCTCGTCGACGGGGCACTCGGCGCGCTGGGCACCCCGCCGGACCGGGTGCCGTCGCGGATCTTCACCCCGCAGGTGCTCGCCCCGACCGGGGCGAAGCTGTCCAAGTCGCTGCTGCGCGAACGCGGCGCCGACGCCCTCCCAGCCGACGTCGAGCCGTGGATGCTCGACACCACCGCCTGGCCCGGCAGCGTCGACGACTACGTCGACGCGCTGGTCTGGCTGGTCGGACAGCTGCTGACCGACCCGAAACACTTCTTCCGCTCGTTCACCGTCAAGGAACTCGGACGCCTGATGACCGCACGCCCCGACGAGACCGTCGTCCGCGCCCACGAGATGGGCATCTACAAGCGCTACTTCGACCTGATCGCCACCGGCCGCAAGACCACCGAGATCCGCGTCAACGACTCCAGCCGCCGCAAGATCAAAGTGGGGTCGCTGATCCGGTTCCGCTGCCAGGGCGATCAGGTCCTGACCCGGGTCACCGCGGTCAACCGGTACGCCAGCTTCGAGGAGATGTTCGACCACCAGGACGTCGCCTCGGTCAACCCGACCGCCACCCGCGAGGACCAGCTGGCCAACATCCGCCAGATCTACCCGCCCGAGCGCGAAGCCCTCGGCGTCGTCGCGATCGGCATCGAGCTGGTCGACCCGCCCCGGGCCGCCTGAGCCGCGGCGGGAAGGTCCCCGGCGCCACCGACATCCGGGGCGCCGGGGACACCCACCGCCTCGGACCTTGGTGCCCGGGGCGAGGAACATCCTCGCCTGATCAGCGCCTCAGCGGCGGTAACCGGCCCGTATCCCGGCCACCACGGCGGGGTACGGGCCGACGTGGTTGAGGGTGTACCAGCCGCAGGTCCAGCGCAGCAGCGCGATCCGGGACAGCCGCCATTCGTCGGCGGCGTCGATCAGCACCTCGCGGCAGAGGTCTTCCCGCAGCCGGACCAGCACCTCGTCCTCGGCCGCGGAGCTCATCGTTCCCCACCACAGGTCACGGGGCCAGGTCGAGGACGTCGGTGAGGATTGCCGCGGCGGCGACGCTGGTGCCGTTGCCGTTGTAGCCCCAGCCGAAGGTGTGGCCCTCGATGGTGCTGATCTGCGGGCGCAGCTGGCGCAGCACCGTCGCCGACGCCCGCTCCGTGGGCCCGCGCTCCGGGGTCTCCACCTCGATCTGGCGCGGCCCGTTCTCGGGCTCGTAGCCGTGGTACACCCAGTCCTCGTCGACGTCGCTCACGCCGGGGCGCCTTCCGCGATCAGGGCCGTCCCGCTGGCCGGCGGGGCGCCGGCCGGGTCGATGAGGGCGAGGGTGATGTCGTTGCCGGAGCGGCCGACAGTCCGCACCCGGTGGGCGAGCTGGGCGAGAAAGTCGCGGAAGCTGCGGCAGCCGTAATTGAGGGTGTCGAACGCCGGGTCCAGGGCGACCATCTTCGACTTCACCTGCGAGGCCGTCGGGGTGGCCGCGGTGATCTGCTCCATCGCCGTGACCAGCAGCGCCTCGGCATCAACCAGCCGGTGCTCGGGCGCAGCGGCCGGCGCCGCGGTCCTGGCCGGGCCGGTCTTGCGGCCGGTCTCGGGCGGCGGGTCGAGCCGGGCGACGATCGAGCCGAACAGCTTGTATTCCGAACACACCGACACCAGCCGGGCGCTGGCCGCGGTCTCCGCGCCGACCCCGATGACGTGCTTGCCGTGCTCGCGCAGCTTCGCCACCAGCGGGGAGAAGTCCGAATCCCCGGAGACCAGCACGAACGCGTCGACCCCGGGGTGGACCAGCAGGGTTTCCATCGCGTCGACGGCCATCCGGATGTCGGCGCCGTTCTTGCGGGCCGGGCCGTGCCCGAGCTGCACCAGGTCGATCCCGTTGCGCTCGAGCGCGGGCTGGTAGCGGCCGAATCGCGGGTCGGCCCAGTCGGCGTAGGCGCGGCGGATCGTGGTCGAGCCGTAGGCGCGGCACAGCCAGGTCAGCGCGTCCGCCGGGACCGGCTCGGCCCGGCCGGGCAGGCTCGCGACCGCGCCGAGCACGAGGTTCTCGAAGTCGACCAGCAGGGCGACCTGCTCGCCGCGGGCCCGGATCTCCGGCACGTACGGGTTGTAGCGGGCATGGGCGGCCTCGGCGGCGCGAACCATCCGCACCGCCTCGGACTCCACGGGGCCGCCGGGCGCGGTGCTGGTGTTGTCGCTGGTCATCAGGTCTCTTTCCACGGGGCGACGACCGATCGGGGATCAGGGGCGGGGAGGTTCTCGGCCGGTGTGTCGGCCAGGCCCAAGGCGAACAGGACATCCGGGTGGATCTCGACGCCGGCAACGCCGCCGTACTCGCTGTCCTCGTCGTCGGTGTTCTCGGCGGCCGGGGCGCCGGTGGGCACGGCGAGGCGGGCGCCGACCAGGTAGGCGGCGTTGAAGGACTTCGGCCGGTTGTGCGGCGCCTGCTCGGGATTCTCGGGGAACGGATGCAGGATCTTCTCCCGCACCAGCTCCAGCACCGCGACCGCGGTCTGGGGGTCCAGCGGGTAGTCGGCGCGGTGCTCGTGCTCGAACTGGGTGCGGACCAGCTCGGGGATCACCTGCGGACGCAGCATCAGCGTTAGCCGCTCGTCGGTGACCACCACGCGCAGCGCCGTGGGCGCCAGCTGCTCGCCGATCACGGCCAGCGCGGCGTCCAGCCGCGGCCGGCTCCAGCGCAGCAGCCCGAGCACGCGCAGGACGTGCAGGCTGTTGAAGGTGGCGATCAGCCCCAGCAGCAGCGAATCGTCCCCCAGCTCGGCCGGATCGCCGACCGCGTCCGGGACTCCGGGGTGGACGTGCGGGTCGTCGGTGACAACGAGGTCGTCGAGGGCGAGGTCGAGCAGCCGAGCGAGCCGCACCAGCATGGTCAGGCTGACCGAGCG
The DNA here is from genome assembly GCF_046549135.1 of Amycolatopsis sp. lyj-23. Taxonomy (NCBI): domain Bacteria; kingdom Bacillati; phylum Actinomycetota; class Actinomycetes; order Pseudonocardiales; family Pseudonocardiaceae; genus Amycolatopsis; species Amycolatopsis sp. lyj-23. The sequence goes on from NZ_JAJPWN010000017.1 coordinate 64,101, forward strand.
GGCGTCGGGGTCGCGGCCCAGCTCGTAAAGGTCGGTGCCGATCACCGCGCGCAGCTGCCCGTCGACCAGTCCCAGCGCGGCCAGGCGGTGGCGGATCAGCGGCATGTTCAGCCCGGCCCGCACCGGCACCCGGTCGCTGCGCACGCTCACCGGTGCCCACCTCCGGGCGTGCTACCGGGGTGGTGCAGGTGGGTGCCGATCCACCAGGCCGTCGTGGCGGCCGTCCAGCACTGGCTCAGCCCCTCGTCGCTGACCGGCAGCGGGAGCCCGGCGGCCTCGGCGCTGGCGGTCAGGATCTCGCCGTCCTTGCCGATGCCCGGATAGAGCAGCTTGCGGTGCGGCGGGGTGCCGCGCAGCCGCAGGAAAGTCCGGGCCGCGGCCAGCAGCGGCCGGGCCGGGTCAGGCACGACGAACACCGCGGTGCGGATGCCGTCGCGCCCGCCGGGGCCGGGCACCGCGAACAGCCCGGCGTCCTCGGCCAGCGCCTCGATCGTGACCTGGGCCGCCAGGTCGGTCGGGTGGCAGCCGGTGAACAGGGCGGTGGCCAGCGCGGCGGCGTGGACCGGGCTGGCGATCCGGGCGCGGATGCGATCAGCGGACTCGTACCCGAACGGCACGGCGCCCAGGCCGGGCCCGCCGCGGCGGGTCAGGGTCGAAGGCAGCGCGAGCAGCAGCCCGTGCAGCATCGCCCCGGCCTGGGCGCCGCGCAGGAGGGCGATCGCGTAGCGGCGCGACATCGCGCCGGCGACCAGGCCGCCGAGGAACACCTGCAACCCGACCTCGTCGGCGAAGCGGCTGGGGAACTTGTGTGCGTCGCGGCCCCGCCCGACGCACAGCAGCCCGGCGGCCAGGGTGCGCAGTTCGTGCTCGGGGTAGCGCGACTCCAGCAGCGCCGCCCCGGCCGCCGCCGGGTCGGCGGCGACCGAGTCGGGGAACAGCCGCCGCAGGTAGTGGTCCAGCTCGCCCATCTCGTGCAGCACCCGGTTCTGCTCAGGGTGCCCGGACAGCCAGCGGCACGCCGCGGCCATCCCGCGCTGGTAGGCAGCGTCGACCTGGAGAAACTGCTGGATCGGCAGCTGCCGGAACGCCTCGGCGCGGAAGCTGGCGACGTCCCCGCCAGGCAGCGGCGGCAGATCCCAGCTCGGCGCGTCCGGTGCGCGGCCGTCCTCACCGCCGAGCCGGTCACCGGGTTCTCCGTCACCGCCGTCGACGAGGTCGTCGTCTTGACCGGGTGGCAGCGGGGCGGGAGCGGTGACCGCACAGATCTCGCCGACGTCGTCGGTCTCGCGGTAGGGCACCCCGGCCAGGTGCTCGCCCCACGGCGCGTGCAGTGCGGGCGCGTGCCAGACCATCACCAAAGCAATCCCGGTGCGCTCGCGCAGCTCGAGCAGCCGCGCCCATCCGGCGGCGGAGAGGGTGTGCGCGCGCAGCACCACGACCTGCGTGATCTCCTCCGCGCCCACCCAGGCGGCGACGGCCTGCCAGGCCGGGATCGCGCCGCTGATCTGCTCGGCCGACAGCCGGGTCACCGGCCGGCCCAGCGCGGCGAGCACGTCGTGGGCCAGCGTGTTCGGCGCCGCCGAGAACGGGGTCGGATGCACGGTGACCCGGCCCGCGGCCGGGCAGTGCCAGTCCAGCAGCGCCTTGGTGACCGCGACGTCGTCGCCGGGATCGGCCAGCACCGCCACCGGCGCCGGCGCGTCCGCGCGGACCTCGTCCTCCCAGTCGTCGAACCCGCGGGTGGCGGCCAGCGCGGCGGCGGCCAGCTCGGCGACCGGGCCGACCGGCGCGGCCACCCGTGGCGGCGGGGTCATCCGGCCCGCCCGGACAGCTTGGAGAACACCCAGCCCAGCACCTCGTGATCCACCGCCGCGCGGTCCAGACGAGTCAGCGCGCGGGCGGCGTGCGCGGTGATCTTCGCCCAGGCGCGGAAGTTGCCGTGCCCGGCGTGGGCGTCGGCGAAGCCGATCACCTCCGGGTCGGTGCCCGCCCAGATCTGGTGGTAGGCCGGGATCACCCGCAGCACCTGCTCGCGCGGCATCCGGCAGAACTCCTGCCACACGTACACCCGCGACGAGAGCATCGGCTCCCGGCGCAGCACCTGGTAGCAGTCCCCGCCGCCGACGAACACGATCGCGATGTCGGTCGCTCGGTCGTCCCAGAGGTGGCGCCAGTACTCGAAACACTCCCGCGAGAGCCACTGCGCCTCATCGCACACCAGCACCCGGAACCGCCCGCCCAGAACGTCTTTGAGCACCGCGTCGAACTCGATCGGCTTACTCGGCGGCTCCCCGCCGATCTGCAACGCGCGGAACAGCTCGTGGCGGATGTCGCGCGGAGTCGGGCGGGCCCGGAACTGCACCCGGCACACCATCCCGTCCGCGAGCTCGCGCAGCGACGCGTTGACCGACAACGTCTTCCCGAGCCCGGCGTCGCCATGCACGCACATCATCGCCTTCGCCGCCAGCACGTCGGCGAGGTTGTCGCGCACCGTCAGCAGCGCGTCGGTGGCCACGATGTGCGCCCCAGGCAGGCCGAGGTAGTGGTCGGCGCGGTCATCGGGGATCTCCAGGCCGGGGTTGCGCGCTCCGGTCACGCCGGCTCCTTCCCGCCGCTCGCGGCGCCGGCGCTTCCGGTGCTGGTGCTGGTCTCGGTGATCCGGTCCAGGTCGACCGGCAGGACCCAGCCCGCCGGCGGCGGGGACGGCGGCAGCAGGTCCGGGCGGGCCAGCCGCGCCAGCTCCTCCAGGCCGTGCTCGGCCAGCTCGGCGCCCGCCTCGGCCGCGGTGACCGCGTCCAGCCGCCGCGCCGGCGCCGGGGTGGTCGCCGCGGCATACCGGCCGCGGCGGGACTTCTCCGCCGCCGACAGGTCCGCGCGCAGCTGCCGGGCCTTGGCCGCGCGGGTGCGCCGCAGCGCCGCGATCTGCTCCGGGCTCGCCTGATCGGCCAGCGTCGCCGAGCCCAGGTGGGCGCCGGTGGCGGCGTCGAACACCTCGACCTCGTGCTCGTGGTGCGGCATGTAGCGCAGCCGCACCGCGGTGCCGACCTTCCCGACCATCCACTCCGCGACGTAGTGCCGCCCGCGGCCGCGCGCTACGCCCCGGCCGGTGATCTTGCGGGTCTTGCGGTCGTCTTCCAGCGTGAACATCCACAACGCGTCCGCGTCGACGTCTTCCACCGGCGACGGGTCGGCCAGCCACGACGCGGTCGGGGCCAGCCCGTCAAGCTCGTCCATCGGGTGCTCGGTGTTCCACCACGTCACCCAGGCCAGCACCTCGGCGGTGAACGCCTCGAACGTCAGCGCCGGCGCGTCCGGATCGGCCACCGCCCCCGAGGCCAGGGTCTGAGCGTGGGTGTAGCGGGGCAGCCCGGCGAACAACATCCGCTCCGCCGCGCCGTTGACCGTCTCCACGGTGCCTTTCAGGTGCGGGGTGTAGCCCGGCAGCGGCACCACCCGCACCGCGAACGCCCCCAGCGCCTCGGACACCGTGCGGGACAGGAAGTCCTTGCCCTGGTCGATCCGCACCAGCGCGGGCAGCCCGCCGACCGGGCCGTAGGGCTCGGTCCGCAGGATCGCCGCCCGCAGCGCGGCCAGGATGCTCTCCCTCGAGGGCGTACCCGGCGTCACCGCCGTCCCGGCGATCGCGTTGTGGCAGGCGTCGACGAACCACGTCACCCACGGCTTCACCAGCCGCCCGCCCACCTCGACCTCGACCGGGGCCTCCACGTGGTCGGTCTCCCACGCGGCGTTGCGGTAGGAGATCGGGCGCTGCAAGAACACGTCGAACTTCCGCCGCTCCCGCTCGCCGCGGCGCAGCCCCGCCCGCTCACCCGCGCTCAGGTCGCGGCGGATCGCCCGCTGCACCGTCTTCAAGGTCGGCACCGCCGGGCCGCCCGCGGGCCGCTCGGCCACCAGCTCGCGGTGCAGCGCCGCCGCGTTGCCCCGGTGATACGCCAGCCGCACCCGCAACCGGTCGTCGATCTCGAACTTGGCCCGCTCCGCCGGTTTCACCTGCGCACGCGCGTGGTTGACCCACCGCCACACCGTTCGTTCCGACACCCCGACCGCCGTCGCGGTCAGGCGGACATGCCCGCTGGTCAGCTCGCCCCGGGAATCCAGCAACGCCAGCCGACGCACCGCGGCCTCGCGCAACGCGCGCCCCGCCGCGTCGATGGCCACCAGCGCGAACCTCCCCGCCCCACGCCCGCGCGCGGGCCCGACGTCCTCGCTGAAGATCCAACACCGCAACACCGCCGAGCCGGTCCGGCGTCACCGCATCGAGTGACAGCACGTCGTCAAATCTGTCGGTGCCACCTGGCAAGCTAATCCGTCATGAGCAGCACGAACGTTGCCAGCGCGCCAGCTCGCTCACTGACACTCAGATGTCGTCTGGCTGCTGACATCCTGATGTCGCCTCACAGTTCGCCTTCGCCAGACGATCGTTTGTTGAACACGCCGGCAGGGTCGGCGGCCGGTTCCCCGTGCCCGGATGGTGTGACTTTCCGTATCCGCAGTGATGCGATGCGTGAGAATGGTGGCGTCCGGCATCCTCGGGAAGGGAAGTCCATGAGCATCACCGAAGAGCACGCCGCCGACATTCTCCGGGTCGCCCCACCGGTCGTGCTGGCACCCGGTCCGCGCACGACCGACCGTGTCCCGCCGCCGCCCTCCGACGTGTGGGAGCTGCCCTACGGCACCGCGTGGGTCTACCACGGCGAGGGCAATAGCGGGCTGACCCGCCCGGTGCTGCTGGCGGACGGCTTCAGCGTCGGCCCCAGCGACCTCTCCTTCACCTGGGAGCACCTGGAGCACGGCCCGTTCCCGCTGCTGAGCGAGCTGCGCCGGCGGGGCCGTGACGTCGTGCTGGTCGGCTACCACGAGCGCAGCGCGTCGATCCTGCAGAACGCCGAGATGGTGATCGCCGCGGTCGCCGAGGCGATCGCTCGCCGGCTCGGCGACCACCCGCTGGCCGTGGGCGGGTTCAGCATGGGCGGCCTGGTCACCCGCTACGCCCTGGCCAAGCTGGAGTCCGAGGGCATCGAGCACGAGGCGCAGCTCTACTTCTCCTGGGACAGCCCGCACACCGGAGCCTGGATCCCGATCGCCCTCCAGGCGTTCGCGCACTACACCCGCAAGCTCGACCCGCGCTTCTCCGACCAGATCAACAGCCCCGCCTCCCGGGAGCTGCTCTGGCAGCACGTCGAGGGCTGGGAGGACAAGCCCGCCACCAGCCAGGAGCGCCTGGCGTTCCTGCGGGCGCTGGAGGAGGTCGGCAACTGGCCACGGGACCGGGCGCTCCGGCTGATCGCCCTGGCCAACGGCACCGGCGACGGCCAGGGCAACGGCGTCGCGCCCGGCGTGAAGGCCCTCACCGGCAAGGGCCTGGCGGTGACCGGCACCGAGCTGTACACCCAGGCCGAAGGCGAGGACCAGCTCGTGGCCAAGCTCCGGGTGGTCACCGCGCCCACCCGCGAGGTCCGCACCGGCGGGCTGCCCGACATCGACGGCGCGCCCGGCGGCACCCTGCACGGCTTCGGCATCCTCGCCGACACGCTCAACGAGATCCCGCCCTTCGTCGTCGACAACCCGGTCCGCGAGCACTGCTTCGTCCCGACCGTCAGCGCCATCGCCCTGCGCGAACCGGCCACCCACGACGACCTGTACACCCCGATCAGCGAGCAGGACCTGGAGGAGACGCCCTTCCACGCCATCAAACTCGCCTCGCAGAACGACACCCACACCCTGATCACCGAAGAACTGTCCACCTGGTTCCTCGACCAACTCCCGTAGAGGTCTTCCACCCGTTCCGGTTCGCGGGCTCTCCCGCGAACCGGAACGCCCATCCTCCGATCCACCACCGGCCTCGACGGCACCGCGCGGGCCGGCCGGGTCAGAAGAGGGTGTCGCGGGACTCACAGCGGCCGGTAGCCGGTGGGCCCGAGCTGGGCGAGTTCGCCCTCGACGTCGACCTCGATCGCGCCGAAGAAGTTGATGTTCTCGCTGTGCGCCGGGCAGATGTGCGCCAGGACCTCGTCGTCGACCTGCCGGCCGGCCGCGCGCATCTGCTCGACGGCCAGGCCGTAGTACTCGGTGGTCCAGGTGATCACCGCGTTGGTCACCAGCGTCAGGCACCACGCCTGCTCGGCCTGGGTCTCCAGGTGCCGGGCCCGGATCATGCCCTCGTGGGCGTAGAGCAAGTCGCGGCGCAGCGCGTGCAGCGACTCGCCCTTGTTCAGCTGCCGGGAGATCTTGCGCCGGTAGACCTGGTCGGCGAGGTAGCGGGCCGCGTAGACGGTCCGGCGCAGGGCGCCGTACTCCTTGAGCGCGGCGGCCAGCGCGTTCTGCCGGCCCGACGCCGAGAGCTTGCCGACCAGCAGGGACGCGGTGGCGTGGCCGAACGTCAGCGACCCGGCCAACCGGAGCAGGTCGTCCCAGTGCTCGGCGATCAGGTCGGTGTTGAGCCGGCGGGTCAGCAGCGGTCCGGTGTGCGGGAAGGACTTCTCCACCTCCGCACGCGGGCCCGCCCGGTACAAGGTGATCTTGCCCAGGTCCCGGATCCGCGGCGACAGCTGCATGCCGAGCAAGTCGAACAGCCCGAAGTTGACCAGGCTGACGCCGTGGGTGTCCGTGGCGTGCTCGGAGATCGGGGCGTCGGTGGCGTTGCCGAGGATCTCGTCAAGAACGTAGTGGGCCTCGCGTTTGGTGGCCACGATGACCTTGGTGCCGTAGGTGGTGTGCTGGTCGGTGACGTGGGTATAGGTCGACAGGCCCTCGTGCGCGAAGTACCGGGACATCGCGCGGGCGGTCACCGACTTGCCCCGGGTCGGGAACCGCTGGCCGTCGGAGGAGGACAGGGTGCCGGCGCCGAACACGCGCGTGAGCGGCAGGCCCTGGTGGTAGCCGGTGATCGCCAGGTTCGCCGCCCGCAGCGTCTCCTCCCGCACGTACCACTCGGATGTCCAGGCCAGAGTGTCGTAGGAGATCCCGCAGGCGTCGGCCATCCTCGTCAGGCCGAGGTTGGTGGAGTGCGCAAGCAGCACCGCCAGCAGGTTGCGCTTCAACTCGGGGCTGCGGGCCTGCTTGCCGCCGGCGTGGGTGAAGCAGTCCAGGTAGCCGGTGCGCTGGTCCAGCTCGATCAGCAGCGAGATCATCGGGGCGAAGGGCAGCATGGTCGTGAGCTCGGCCTTCAGGGCGGTGGCCTCGGCCGGGATGTCCTCGGCGGTCAGCGGCGAGATCACCAGCTCGCCGTCGGCGTCCAGGCGCACCGGTCCGTCGCCGGCGGTCACGACCTCCTCCAGGCCGCCCAGCGCGTCATCGAGTTCCTGCCGGACGCCGGCCAGCGCCCGGTCCGGGTCGGTGGGTTTGCCGACCAGCTGGCAGAACTCGGTGCGCTGCAACGACCACTTATCCGGGGTGAGCAGGTAGGCGGCCGGGTCGGCGTAGCGGCGCGAGCCGGGCACGTGCACGTCGCCGCTGCGCAGCCCGTCGCGCAGGCACAGCAGCACGCAGAGCTCCCAGTAGTGCCGGTAGGCGCTGGAGTTTCCCGATTTGCGGGCGGTCTCCAGGTAGCCGCGCCAGCGCGCGGGCACGAACCCGTCCGGCGCGTCGGCGGGAACCCGACGGGCCCCGGTGGCGTTCAGGGCACGCAGGATGTCCACCGCCGCGAGCAGGTCGGCCGCGGCGGTGCCGCCGGCGAAGTCGACGGCGGCGAGCACGTGCGGGGTGAACTGCCGCAGATAGCCGTAGGAGCCGTCCAGCGCGGCGAGATGCCCGTGGTCTCGGGGCAGTCGGGGCATGGCCTGGGCCAGCGCTGCCCGGATCCGGGTCCACCCGATCCGCTGCCCGCGAATCAGGCCGCCGACCTGCTCGTCGCTGATCTGCGGGTCGGAGACGATGGCCAGCAGATCGTCGAGCAGGGCCTGGCGGTCCTCGCCGGACTTGCCGCGCTCGGCGAGCTCGTCGCGCAGCCGCCGCGCGGCCTTGCTCTCCCGCGCCGAGACGGCCTGGTCGAACAGTTGCACCACCTCGTCGAGCACGTCGGTGGCCGACTGGGCCAGCAGCGTGAGCAGGCTCGGATAGCGGCGCTCGAGCTCGCGGCGGGCCAGTGCCTGCCCGGTCAGCCGGCGGCCGACGGTGGCCAGGAACCGGCGCCGCTCGGCCGGCAGCACCGATAAGTCCAGGGTGTGCGCGCCCAGGCTGCGCAGGTGTTCCAGCTTGTCGACCTCGGCGCGGACCCCGGCCGGCGAGGCCTCCACCGGGCCGGTCGCGATCCACCGCAACCGGGTCATCCCGATCTGCGGGTCGACCTCCAGCAGTGCGTCCAGTCCCGTGCAGCGGACGTCGGTCAGCTCGGGGGCCAGCCGCTGGTAGGTCTCCCGCTGCGCTTGCTCACGGGCGTGCGCGACGCGTTCGACGACGATGACCGGCCCGGGCCGGATCACCTTCGCCGAGACCAGGTACTCGCACGCCAGCCGGAACAGCAGGGACGGCGAGTCGTGCTCCATCGCCCGTGCCAGCAGGAACTCGTCGAGCTCTTTGAGCTCCGTCGAGCCCGGCGGCCGCCACCCCAGATAAGCCGCGACCAGGCGCAGGTGGTCGGTGCGGGTCTTCGCCCGGCGGCCGTAGAGCTTGAGCGCGGCGGGGGCAAGGTCGAGTTGCTCGGCCAGTCGGGCGACTGCGATGGGCGGCGCGGTGGTCATGGAGTCCGGGACGAAACCCAGCCACGGCAGGGTGCACAGCGTCATCGCCAGCCCGAGCCGGTCGGCGGCGCCGCGGCCTCGGCCGGGATCGACGAAGGCGCGGTCGGCGCTGGTGAGGGTGAAGTGCCGGAACAGCTCGTCCCGTCCGATCTCGGGGAACTCCCGAAGGCGTTCCAGCTCCTCGTCGGCGAACACCCGCGTGGCCAACCGCAACCTCCAGCCCCAGGGAAGATCAGCAGGCTACTGGAGCAGAGGCGGGCCGCTCGCGATCACGGTGCCCGCTGTCGACGTCGTCATCTCCCGAAGCAGGCTACGGCGCCGCGAGGCCGTTCCGGCAGTCGAGTTCTCGCAGGTCAGGGGTATATCCGCCCGAAATTCCGCGAATGCTACGCCGACCCCCGTAAGACAACACGTGGCAGAATGAGTGTTGTGGGCAGACGACCGGTTCCCCGTGAGGTGGTTACGCGACGCCTCGCGCCCTCGATCGTGGCGGCGTTGGTCGCGATTGCCGCGGCAGCTGCTGGCTTCCACGAGATGCCCAACCTTTTCCAGGTGGTCAGCACGGTTTTGGTTGCACTATTGGCCGCTTTGACGGCAGCGAGCTTCAAAAAAACTCAACCTCACCTCCCGCACTTTTCACTACATAGCACGATCTTCAGCCGAATGGCCTAACCGGCGGCCCCTCGCATTGCTGTGCCAGGTCGATCATGTCGCCGACCCGGTACGGCGGCGGTCGGTCTCGGCCTAGTACCGCGCGTCGGTGACGCCTTGTCGCGTCCAGGCGCACGGAGCATTCGTCGCCGGCTGATCCAGGACAGTGATGTCGTTCTGGCTTCGCCCGGTCCTGTGGCCGCTGACCCTACGCTGGGTTGGCGGCCACAGGACTCATGTGAGCTGTTAGGCGGGACGATCGGATAGGGCTCGTGTCCACTCGGTTCGGTCGCCGAGTTTATGGTTGTCGCGGCTGTAGTGGGTCGTCGCGAGCTGCGGGTCCTGCGGTCGAGGCGTGATGTGGTCCAGGCGGGGGAGTGTGTCGGTGATGAGCTGGCGGCCGTGGGCGATGGCCCGCCACCAGACGTCGCGGACATCGTCGATGTCGGGCCAGATGGAGAACAACGCCTCGGCAAGGATCGGTCCGGAGTCGACGCCCGTGTCGATGACGTGGAGGGTGATCCCGGCCAAGTTGTCGCTGTTGCGGAGGGCCCAGTTGACGGGCCGGACCCCGCGGTAGTGCGGCAGCCGGCCGGGATGGCAGTTGACGATCAGTGGAGTGGCGTCGATCAGCCCGGGGCCGATGATCTTGTCGTAGAGGACGCTGAGGACGAGGTCGCACAGTCCTGGTTCGAGGTCGCGCCAGTCGCCGGACTCAACGATGCGGACCTCGGGCCATCGGGTGACGACGGTGTCGGTGAGGCTGATGTCCCAGCTCGGCTCCGGCGTGGTCGGGACAACGGTGTCGAGCACGAGGTCCGGCATGGCCGCGATGGTCTCGCAGGTGTGCACGGCGAGCGTGCCCTTCCCCAGCACGGCAACGCGCCGCGTCACCGTCGCACCTCCGGCAACCCGGTCAGCACGGCGGCTGTGTCACACGCAGCGGTCTCGGCGGCGACAGCGGCGGTGAGCTCTGCGGTGACGAGGGCGACGTCGTCCTCGGTGAGGTCGGGGTGGAAGGGCAGGCTGAGGATCTCGGCGGCGACGGCCTCGGTCGCGGGCAGCGCGCAGGACCAGCGGGCGAAGCCCGGCTGCAAATGGTTGGGCGGGTAGTGCACCCCTGCCTGAATACCCGCGGCGTGCAGGCGGGCGTGCACGGCGTCGCGCACCCTCGCGGCGATGCGCACGACACAGTTGAACGGCACGGTGTTGGCTACGTCGAGGTCGACCACGACAACGTCCGGGATGTCGATCGTGGCGGCTGCGTAGCGGCGCCAGAGGTGCTTGCGACGGGCCGCGACCTTGTCGAAGTTGGTGAGCTGAACGCGTCCGATCGCGGCGTGCAGCGTCGAGAGGTGATACCGAAAACCCGGGACGCTGACCTGGTAGGAGACGGTGCGGACCCGCTCCTCCCACACGGCGGTCATGCCCAGCAACCGGGCCCGGCGCAGCCGGCCGGCTTCGGCCGGGTCGCGGGGGACGATGGCGCCGCCGTCGCCGCAGGTGAGGGCTTTGATGGCGTCGAAGCTGAAGCAGGTCAGGTCATCGGTGGCGCCGACGAAGCGGTCGCCGTTGACAGAGCCGAAGGCGTGCGCGGCGTCCTCGACGACGGCGATCTCGCGGTCGGCGAGCTGGTCGCGGATGGGGCTGAGGTCGACGGCGCGACCGCCGTAGAGCACCGGCATGACGGCGCGGGTCGCCGAGGTGAGCGCGGCCCGGATGTGCTCGGCGGTCACGCACAGGGTGCGGGGATCGACCTCGACGAACCGGGGGCGGGCGCCGGTGGCGAGGATCGCCTGGATGCAGGCGCAGAAGGTCAGCGACGGCACGATGACCTCGTCGGCCGGCCCGACGTCGGCGGCCAGGAGCGCCAGGTGCAGGGCCGCGGTGCCGGTGGCGACCGTGACGACGTCGTCGACACCGAGGTAGGCGGCGAGTTCGAGTTCGAAGGCGTCGGTCTCCGGTCCGTGCCCGTACTGCCCGGCCTGTAAGGCGCGGCCGATCGCAGCTAGTTCGGGGCCGTGCAGGAACGGGCGGGCGTTGGCGGCCGGCCCGCTGGGGCTGGTTACGGTGCTCACGCGGACACCCCATCGAGTTCGGCGGTCGCGGCGAGCCGTTCCGGGTGTCGCCGGTACCAGGCGATGGTGTCGGCGAGTCCGGGGTCCAGCTCGTAGGTGGGTGTGAAGCCGAGGGCGGCGATCTTGTCCCAGGCCATGCTGTAGCGGATGTCGTTGGCGGGGCGGTCCTGGACGTAGGTGATCGCGTCGGCGCCGCGGCCGGTGGCTTCGAGCAGGAGCTCGGTCAGCTCGATGGTGGTCAGGTCGGTGCCGCCGCCGATGTTGTAGGTCTCGCCCGGCACGCCGGCGCGCAGCACGTGCTCGATGGCCCGGCAGTTGTCCTCGACGTGCAGCCAGTTGCGGATGTGCCGCCCGCAGCCGTGGACGGTCACCTGCTGGCCGGACAGCAGCAGCCCGAGGAAACGCGGGATCAGCTTCTCGGGGTGCTGGCGCGGTCCGTAGTTGTTCGAGCTGCGGGTGATGCACACCGGGACACCGCAGGAGACGAAGTAGGAGCTGGCGAGCAGGTCGCTGCAGGCTTTGCTCGCTGCGTACGGCACCGTGGGCCGCAGCGGCGCGGTCTCGGCGGCGGCGCCGGTCGACAGGGGACCGTAGACTTCGTCGGTGGACACGTGGACCACCTTGGCCACGCCGGCGCGCATCGCCACGTCCAGCAGCGCCTGGGTGCCCATGACGTTCGTGCGGACCGACTGTCCGACGTCGATCAGGGAGCGGTCGACGTGGGATTCGGCGGCCAGGTGCACGACCCAGTCGTGGCCGGGCAGCACGGCGGAGACGGTGTCGTGGTCGCGGATGTCGCCGTGGATGAGGCGGACCTTGCCCGAGGATTCGGCATCGGTGAGGTTGCGGCGGTCGCCGGCGTAGGTCAGCGCGTCCAGGACGGTGACCTGCGCGATATCGTCGCAGGTGATGAGCAGGTCGACCAGGTGCGAGCCGATGAATCCGGCGCCGCCGGTGACGAAAACGGTGTGCATCGTGATCCTTTCGGTGGAATCGGACGACGAGAAGCGGGCGGGGTTAGCCGCGGTGCCGGGCGGAGCAGGCGGCGTAGCTGGGCAGGGTGCGGGCCTGGTGGGCTTCGAACAGCCCCGGCGCGGCGGCGTCGCGTGCCGATCTCCGCGGGATGATGGCAGGGGGCCAGGTGATCACGAGGTCAGGGTCGAGGGCGTTGACGGTGCGTTCGCAGGTGTCCTGATGTGGACGGGACAGCAGGTACAGCAGCGTCGCGGTGTCGGAGAGGGCCAGGAAGGCGTGTCCTAGTCCGGGTGCGAGGTAGAGCGCTGTCCGGTTCTCGTGGTCGAGGCGCTCGGCGTGCCAGCGGCCGAAGGTCGGGGAGCCGACCCGTACGTCGACAACGACGTCGAGCACTGCGCCAGCGGTGCAGGTGACGTACTTCGCCGGACCGGTTTCCGCTGTCACACGGATGCCGCGCAGCACGCCGTGGTGTGAGACCGAGCAGGTCGCCTGCTGCACCGCCAGATCGATGCCGGTCGCCGCCGCGAAGTGCCTGCCGTGGAACGGCTCGTGCAGGCTTCCACGGTCGTCGACGAAGGCTGCGGGAGTGACCTTCCACGCTCCGGGAATCGGTAGCGGCTCGATGCGGGATTCCATTCCGTTTCCTCCCCGAATCGGTGTCCTCGCGACAACTCGAATCTAGGAATGAAGAGGCAGGTGAGGGGGTTCTGTGCCACCTCGGCACGGTTGTGCCGAACCGGCACAGTACCCTTGATTGGGTCACAGACCCGCTACCCTGGGTTAGTCCTCGTTTCCGGCGGTGGGAGGGCGCCTGATGCTCCCAGCCATGTCCTCGGCCCTGCTCGACGCGATCGCGCGCCGCGACTACCCCGCAGTCCTTCAGCACGCCCGACAGCGAGCCGAGTGGAGCCAGACCGAGCTCGCCCGGCGCCTCAGGTTTCACCCGAGCGTGATTTCGAGAATGGAGGCGCGCCGCCGCCGGATGGAGAACGTGGTGACGCTGCGGCGGCTGGCTGAGGCCCTACAGCTTCCTGAATCAGCGTTCGGACTGGAGGGCCACGAGGGCGTGGCGACCGGGCGTATCGACCCGGGCTCTTCTAGGGTGGGCAGCAAGCCCGCCCTGGAGGAGGACGACGTGCGCCGACGCAGCTTTTTGAAGGCCGGTGGCGTGGCCGTCGGTGCCGCTGTTACCGGCGCCTTGGCCGCGGAGGCCGCGACGGCGACGTCCGCGGCACTGCCGGATCCGGCCGTCGTGCTCACCGCCCAGCTATCCGACGTCCTCATCGGCGCACGCGCCTCCAACGGTTCGGGCCTGCCGACGGCCGGGCTGACCCGCGCGCTCGCGGCTGCACGCGCATCGTTCGGCAAGTCCGACTTTCTGGCGCTCGCCAATCAGCTTCCGGCGCTGGTCCGGACCGCGGAGGCTGTCCAGGATGCCGGAGCCACGGCCCAGGCATACACCCTGGTCACCCGCGCGTTGGTCAAGCTTCGCCCGGCGGGGCTGGAGTGGATCAGCGCCGATCGCGCCGTGCGGGCCGCGGAAGCAGCAGGTCAGCCGCTCATTCTGGCCGAAGCGGAGCGCATGCTTTCAGGGGTGTGCCGCCGCGCCGGTGACCACGACCGGGCCGGCACCCTCGTTGTCCAGGCAGCGGAGCGACTGACGCTCGATGGCCGGGACCCGCGCCATCTCCTGCTGCACGCCAGCCTGCTGTGCACCGGCGGATACTCCGCAGCCCGAGCGGGTGACGGCGCCCGAGCCCGAGACCTGCTGACGGAGGCCGCGGCGACCGCGAACCGCCTCGACGGCGCCGAGGCTGCCCGGGCCCGGGCAAACCTGCTGAGCCATCGCGTCTCGGTGGAGCAGCTGCTGGGTGAGCCGGGGGCTGCGCTGCAGCACGCGCGTACAGCCTGGGGGGTGCGGTTCCCTGACGTCGAGCGGGAGGGGCGCTACTTGGTCGACTTGGCCGCGGTCCAGCTGCAGCTCGGTCAACCCGGACCGGCGTACAGCACGTTGCTGGCCGCCGAACGCCGCGCGCCAGGCGAGGTAAACACGCGGGCAGCCGTCCGCACCATCATCGATGCGCTGCTGGACCAGAATCGAGCAGCTGTGCCGGGAATCCGCGATCTTGCCGCCCGGGTCCACGTACTGGCCTGACCGCAAAGCCTTCGGCTACGCCGAGGTCCCCGGTTGACCCCGGTGAGGCATCGACCAATCGCCGCCGTGGCGGGGTCCCGCCGGCGCGGCGTAGCCTGCCTGCGAGCCCGCCGGCGTGTGCGGGCTTGCAGGTTCAGCACTCGCCACGTGAGTATCTTCACCGGATGTCCGACGGCCAGCACACGGTCGTCGGCTTGCACGTGGCGCTGGCGCCGCACGCCGGCGACCGGCTGCGCGGGGACTGCCCGTTCTGAGGGTCGCCGACGCCAGCGTTCATCGTTCGGCTGGCGCACGGCACCTTCCACTGTCTGGGCTGCGGCGTGGGCGGGGACGCCGCCAGGTTCGCCGCGACGATCGACCGCTGAGGCTCCGGCGTAACGGTGCGGTAGCGGCGGACACGACCGGGTGAACTCATCGGCGAAGCCCGCCGGCGGCCGGTTTCTGTCGGAGGTGGCTGCTGAGCGGTCATGCAGATCGATGACCTTGTCGGCGCGACGCCGACGCTGACCAACGCCACCGGCGATATCGGCTCCCACGTAGAGACGAAGTTGGCGGTGCACATGCGGCAAGCCGGGTTATCCCAGGTCACGGTAGTAATCAACCACCGGCCCTGTGTGCGACACGAAGTCGCATGCGTGAAGTGGTTATGTCGAGTTGGAGGTCGGCTTTGTCGGTGACATGGTCCGGATTCTGTGTCCGTTTGAATCCGTCCCCGCTTTCGGCGTGCGTTGCTGGCAACGGCAGGGTGCGAAGCTCGAATGGAAGCCGAAGGGTTCCTGTTCCATCCAGGAGCTACGGGGCGACGGCAAGACCGGACGGGTGAGTGTAGTGAACCCTCAGAGACGCCGCGTTATGTTGGAACCTCGCCGATGGGAAGCGGCAGCGGGGTACAGGCTGGTCGCTGAGAAGCTGAACGACGGGGGCTCGAGTTAGGTCATCGCAGGTGCTGGCGAGCAGGTCTTGTCGGTTGTGAGCCCTCTCCTGTCGCGTTTGACCTGCGAAACCTGAGCTGATCGCTGGCTCCGTCGTTCGGGGCAGGCCGCGGGATGAGCACGCTGGGGTTCTCCGGGGTCGTTGAGCTGTCTGCTCCCTGCTGATTACCCGCACCCGGTGCACTCGTTCGGGCGGTTCTGGTTGGCGATCGACGGCACGTGGCCCGGCCCCCAGTTCACGACTGCGGCAGGTCGGTACTGCAGCTTGGCAGGGAAAACGCGGCGGTATGTTCGCGGTGTGGCAGTCTGGCGTCCTCGGCTGCGCGCCCGTAGGGGGAGAATTGTCAGCCGAATGGGCGACCCGCAATGGAGCATCGTGAATGCGCTAGTTTGGTTTCCTGCTGCTACCCTCCCGCATGTTTTGTGCGATGGCACGTTCGATTACCTGTCCGCGGCTTTGATTGGCTGCGGGCTCAATCATGGTGGGGATGACGATGGCCCATGAGGTTCCCTGGTGGTTGCGCCGGTCGATGGTCGGTGGCCGCGTCGGGGCACAGGGGCTGAGCGAGGTCGTCCGCAAGCTGGAAAGTCGGGACCTGACGCCGAAGGACATCCGTGCCCTCCTGTTGGTCCGCATGCCGGGGACGGACGGTGAGGGGATTCGCCAGCGTGTTCTGGAGTATGTGCGCGCTCGGCCGTATCTTGCCGTCAGTGTCCTGTCTGTTCATTCCCAGATGACCGGGTTGCCGTTGCCGGAAATCACACCTGAACCGGTCACTGTTCGAGGTGGCCTCGCGTTTCGGGCGCGAGCGGTTCTCGAACTCGAGGACAGCCAGATCTGCGGTGAGACGTGCACGGCGCCGTCGAAGGCAGCGGTCCGCCACGCGGCGAGCCTGAGCCTACTGAACCAGCTGATCGGCGGTGGACTCGCGTCGATCGGCGAAGAAGCCGACGGCGGGGAGGAGATTTTGCCCTCGGTCAAGCCTGAGTCCGTGCCCGGCGGCGCGGCCCCTTCGCGTCGCTGGGCGTCGATGAGCCCATCGGCGTTCCTCGCCACGCTGACCGACTCCACCGAGCACCCCGAGCCTGATCCACTCTTGATAGAACACACGCTGCAGCGGGCCCGCGCCGGCCTGCTGGACGACAAGCAGCTCGCTGTGGTGTTGTTCAAAGCGCGCTCGGCGGCGTGGGATGACGTTCGGCGTGAGGGCGTGCGCGCGGCCAATGAGATCCCGGTGATGCTGCCGTATGTGCTCAACCAGTACGCCGCGCTGACCGGTGTGCCGACCGGCCAGTACGACGACGGCCGCGCCCCGACGGGAGAGAGGTGGGCGTCCTTCAGCCTCACGGTCGACGGGCGGATACGCACCTTCGGGCCATACCTCGCGCCTGGGCGAGCCGCCCGTCATGCCGTGCGTCTGGCTGCGGTGTGCGACCTCGCCGGTCTGCAACCGCCCGCGGAGTGGTTGGACACCGCGCGAAGCGGCGGCGAATGGCTCGCGGTGACCGGGAATGAAACCGCGGCCTCGGTCCTGGGAATCGCCAAGTCGCGGCGATGGATCAGCTCGGTGCACTGGCGGGACGGAAAGGCCGACACGGGAACGCCCCAGACATCGGTGAGTTGCCTGCACCAGGGAACTACGGTTCGTGCGATGGGGGAGGGCTGCAACCCGAAACAGGCTCGCCAGACAGCGGCGCTCGCGCTGATCCTCGCCCTCAACGAGCGCGCACGGACCGCGACCGCCCCGCAGACTGCTACGCTTGCCCCAGCCGCCCGTGACGAATCGGCTGCGGAGGCCGACGCCGCAGTCGCCCCGACCTCAGCTGTTGGCCCGGCCACCTCGGTCCCGTCTGCTCCGTCCCCGAAACCCGCGATGGCGCCCCAACCGGAGCCCGAGCCGTCGGCCGCGCTTGAGCGTCCTTCCGATGTCCGGCAGGCGGGGCACCGGGCGGACCTGACGACCAGGGCGAGGCCGGCCGAGTTTGACCGCGACACTCTGAAGTCGGAGCTGGAGGACGGGGCCTACGTCGTCTTCGACACGACCGTCCCGTTCGACCAGGCGGGATTGCTGTGCGCGTTGTGGGACCGCGTCCAGGCCGCGCCGGCAACGACGGTGCGGCGCATCCTGGTCGGCCAGCACGGCGAGACCTTCACCTTCAGGTGCGGGCGCATCGGCGTTGCCGACGCCATCGCGCTGCTGACCGCGCCCGAACACAACGGGTGGCACGCGTCCACGCGGGTGTGGGCGCGCGTCATCCGGCTGGCGCTCGAGGCGGTTACGCAAAACGGGATCACGCCCGTGCTGGCCGACACCGGCCGCCGTGGGGTCCGCTATCCCGCCTGGCGTGTCGGGGCGCTCCATCCCGGCCAGCTGGAGCGCGTGACCCAGCTCGCCACGGAACTGCAGGACTCGCCGTACCTGCTCGGCAACTGGGTAGACGGCGAGAACGTGCCGGAATCGATCGATCTGGTCCGGGCGGTTCGAGGGATGATCGACGTGATCGCCGATTACCTGGTGAGCTCGTCGGGGCGCCGCCACTTGCACGGACCGGTCCCGTTCACCGGCTCCGCCTACCTTCACGACGCGGACCGCATCACCACCCTGCAGCGCTGGATTGACGACGCCGACGGCCCCGGCGAGCCCGGTGCCGCGGAACCGTCGCTGCAGCTGACCGTCAAACCGCCCCAGCCGGACACCAGCGTGCTGGAGGTGACCCTGCAGCTGTGCCGGATCCCCGGGAGCGCCGACACCGCCGTCGACGCCGACGAGGTCTGGTGGGACGGCGCGATCCCAACGGGCTTCCCCCGTGGACCGGAGCTGCGCGAGCACGTGCGCAAACGTCTGCGGCTGGCCGGGCGGATGCTGCCGTCGCTGGAAGCACTCGGGATGGACCCGTATCCGGCACGTTGCTGGCTCAGCGCCGAGGACGCCGCAGCCCTGCGCGGCAGCGCCGCGGACACCTTGATCGATCTTGGGATCGAGGTGACCTGGGATAAGGAATGGGCCGACGCGCTCGCCGTCGAAGCCATCATCGAGCCTGCAATGCCAGTCGGGCCGCTGACCGGACGGCTCGGCTTAGGAGAGCTGTTCGACCGACGCTGGCGAATCACCGCCGACGGCCGGATCCTCGGCCCGGCCGAGCTGGACCGGCTCCGCCGGGCGGAACTTCCGTGGATCATGCAGAAGAACCGCTGGGTCATGATCGACGACAAGACCCGGGAATGCCTGCGCCAGCCCAAGGTGAGCCACATTCCCCGGGCACAGGCCATGCTCGGCGTGCTCGAGGGCTGGGTGCGGATCAACGGGCGCGTCTACGCGTGCAAGCCCGCCGACGGACTCGCGGCGCTCCTCGCCGACCTGCGCTCCACCGACTACGCCGACGCGATCCGGCAGGTCGACGCGGAATGCTCGATAACCCTCAAGCCGCACCAATCCCGGGCCGTGGCTTGGATGATCCGGATGAGTCAGGCCGGGTTCGGTTGCCTCCTGGCCGATGACATGGGCCTCGGCAAGACCGTGTCCGCACTGGCGCTGCACCGGTCGCGCCGGCGCGCCGGCGCGGACCTGCCTACGCTGGTGCTCTGCCCCAGCGGCAAGCTGATCAGCCAGTGGGAGCGGGAGGTGTCCCGGTTCGCCGGGATACCGGTCACCAGGTTCTGGAAAAAGGACCGCTCGCTGGTCGGGCTGACCGCGGACACCGTCGTGGTCACCACCTACGCCACCTTGCAAACCAGTATCGACGAACTCAGCAGCGTCCAGTGGGGACTGGTAGTCGCCGACGAGGCCCAGCGGACCAAGAACGGCGCCACCGGAGCGGCCCGCTGGATCCGGGCTCTGCCGTCCGTCATGCGCGTGGCCCTGACCGGAACGCCCTTTGAGAACCAAGCCAGCGAGCTCCGCACGATTCTGGACTGGTGCAACCCAGGGTTGTTCGGCACACCCGCCGAGTTCAACGCCCAGTTCGTCCGCCCCATCACCGACGCCGACAACGACCAGCAGGAAGCTCAGGCGCGTGAGCGGATCCAACGGATTTTGCGCCCCTTCATGTTGCGCAGGCTCAAAGACGATCCCGCACTGGGCTTGAACCTGCCGGCCAAGCACGAGACCACGCACGTGGTCCACCTCTCGGATCGGCAGCGAGGTATGTTGGAGGCACTGACCACCGACGACGTCGAACAAGTCGCCCGCAATCCGAACAGCACAGCCGTCAGCCAGCTCGCCAAGAAAGTCATCCACGACCAACGCAAGATCACCAACAGTCCAGCTCAGTACGACGAACTACCCCTGGCAGAGCTGAACCTGGACGCCCGCGACCTGGAGCGCGACACCCCGAAGCTGACCGTTCTGCGTTGGCTGGTCGAACGTCTGCGCGGGATCGACGAACGCGCCCTGGTGTTCACCCATTACGTCTACACCGCTCAGATGGTCCAATATTTCCTCACGAAGCTGGGATACACCAGCAGCCTCTACATCGGAGAGGTCAGCGAGACCGATCGCGAGGGCCGCATCGAGGCTTTCACCTCCGGTGACACCCAGATCCTGGTCGCGACCGTCACCACCGCTGGCGTCGGCCTGGACCTCAGCCGCGCGAACCACGTGATTCACTTCGAGCGGCACTGGAATCCCGCCGTCGAAGCACAAGCCACCGACCGGGCTCACCGGATCGGCCAAACCCGGACCGTCCATGTCCACTACTTGGTGACCCGCAACAGCATCGAGGATCGGATCGCAGCGCTGCTCGCCACCAAACGGGCCCGCAGCGCCCTGTATCTGCCGGGCGGCGAGTTCGACTTCACCAAACTCAGCGCCGCCGAACTCATCCACCTCGTCAAACTCAGGACCTTATGAACGCCACCGCAACTCCCGCCAGCAGCCACGTCCCCTTCACAAACCGCGAACTGCCCGACACACCCGCCGGTATCCTGCGGCCTCGGATCCTGACAGCGATCGCAGCCGATGCTGCTGCATGTGCCGCGGCCCTGCTGCGAGGGCGCGGCGCTGAGCTACACGACGACGTCGTCGACCTGGTCCGATTGGTGCAGGAGACCGAATGCGATGCCGGTGCTGCCGGGGCCGCTGCTGATCGAGCCGGTCTGAGCAGCGCCGCGTTCAGTCGACTGCGGGTGGCGTACACGTTCGCCGGGCTCGAAGGCGTTCACACCGCCCACCGCGCGCATGATCCCGAGACCGGCGTGATGAATGCTGCGGTCGACGCAATCCACCAGCGCCACACCGTGTCTGAGGACGCGCTCATAGTGGAACGGAATCACATCACCGCGCAAACGCTGGGAGTCCAGGTCCGGCTCAGCGTGAAGGCCAGGTGGTTCCCATACACCTCGTCGGGGCAAGGCTGGGCGCCAGTGCGAGGTGAATCTCCGAATCCAGCAGACGCCTACGGCGCGGCAGTGCAGGCACGGCGGTCTCGCCAACGATAGGCCACCCGGGGCAAGACGCCACTGGTTTCTCGGTCTGAAGTGGCTCTAGCTCACGTCCCTGAGCTTCCCACGGTTGTCCGGACACCTTGGCGTTTGGTCGCTTAGAGCAAGTACACCTAGGCGCCATCCTGCGGACGTCCGCTCGGTGTGTGTGTCGAGGAAGCGGAGCTGAGGCCCGTAGCCGGTCCCAGTACGGCCGCGGACGAGGCCCCTTGGCACGCCGGCAAGGACAGGCGGGGCGTTCAGGCGTCACGCAAGGCGCGAGCGGCTGCGGTGAGGTCCTGGCGACCGCCGCGCGTGTAGACCTTCCAGAGGAATAAGAGGGTGAGCAGCAGCCGGAGGACGCCGAGCGCGCATGTCGCCGCGACCACGATCGCAGTCGTCGTCACGTTGATCACGTCTGTGTCCCTTTCTTCTTTCCGCAGCCAGAAGGCGAGGAACGTCGTGATGTTGGTTGGGGGAGCCTCGCCGTTGCGGCGATGGCCGGCTCGAGTCCTGGAACCGATTCCCAGGCCGGTGCGGTGGCAACTGCGCGTATAGGCCACACGGCGGACCTGCTACGACTGGATCTTGAGCTGGTCGGTGGTGTGGACGAGGGCCTGCACGGCGGCGCGCTCGGCGTTGACACCGTCGGGATGGCGGGCTTCGAGCTTGGCCAGCACGGTGCGGGGAGGACCGCGAGGTTTCAGCGTAGTCCTCGGTCACGAGCACGGGTGCCGCGCTTTCGAGGCGCTGTTGGGCCATCTGGAACAGCCCGCGCAGCTCTCAGGGTCGCCGTCGAACGCGCCCGTCACCGATGTGCCGTCGCGGGGGTGCGGAAGCCATGCCCAGACGTGAGCTGCGCACGCCTGGCAAGTCCGCCCGCGTTGGGGAAGCGTGGGGTGTGGATCGATGCTAGGCCGGTCGTGCTCCAACGGGTACGGCGCGGTGCGCAGGCACCAGGGCCGCAGCAGCTCACGCCGGGGGGTGGCCAGCTCGCTGAGCGGGTAGAGGTACGCCGAGCCGTCGGCCTTGAAGATACGCCACTGCCAGCGTGGTGCCGGCGCAGGTATGCGATGGACCCGGAGCCGGTCAATACGCGCGGTCACCGCCAATGCTCCGGCAACCGACGGCGTGGATGAAACATCGGCCGGTAGACCGCGAGCACCCGCTTCGCGGCGTCGTGGTCTGCCTTCGTCAGCGGGTTCCTCGCGCTTGCGGGGGCGCGCCAGCCGCCGAAATGCGGCCCCCATATCGGAACTGATCTCGTCCGAGGTGGCCGAGGGTGGCGGCGCGGAGAAGACGGGTTCATCATCGGGTCGGTCCTCAGAGGCCGGCCGGTCATCCTCGTAACCCTCCTCAGCAGAGAGCGTCCCGCGATCACGTGCCGTCACACTCAGAATGTTAAAAGTGATCTTCACCTAGGCGTTCACAAACTGTTAACTTAGTCGAAGGCGTGCTTTCAGGCCGTCCAGCTCCCACGCACGCCGACGCGCGCGAGCGTCCAGCTCGCCGACGTCGAAATCGATACCGGCTGCACGCTGGGCAAAAGCTGCTACGTCGGCGCCGGTTCGCGGATCGGCGACAATGTCAAGATCGGCAATCACGCCGACGGCTTCGGCGCGCAGCTCGACGACGAGGTCATGATCAGCCCGCAGATCGTGCTCACCGAAGACCGTACGCCACGAGCCACCCGCCCGGACGGGCAGCGACAAGGCTCCGGCGACTGGACGTCGACGCCGGTCATCGTGCGCCGCGGCGCGACCGTCGGCGCCGGTGCCCGTGTCGCACCTGGCGTCGAGATCGGGCCCTACGCCGTGGTCGGCATCGGCGCCGTCGTCCTGGGCGAGGCGGCCGCGCACGCCCTGGTCCTGGGCAATCCGGCCCGCGCGGTTGGCTGGGTCTGCCGCTGCGCGGGCACCCTGGACATCCGGTTGCGCTGCCAGCGGTGCGGGCGGGTGTACGAAGTGGCCGCCGACCTGCTGACCGAAATTCAACCCAGCCTGTAACCCGACGCCAGTCGTCGGCGGACTCGGCGGGGGTGGGTAGCGTCGCCGCGCATGACCCAGACCTGGCTGCCGCCCGCCGAGTACTACGCGACGTTGCCCAAGCAGATCGCCAGCGCCGGCGTGATCTTCCGCAACGCCGAGGGCCGTGTCCTGCTCGTCGAGCCCACCTACGGCGCCGAAACCTGGGAGATCCCCGGTGGCGGCCTGGACGAGGGCGAGTCTCCCTGGGCCGGTGCGCGCCGGGAGATCAAGGAAGAGCTCGGGTTCGACGTGTTGCCCGGCCGGCTGCTGGGAGCGGGACAGCTGCCGCAACGCTGCCTGCACCGACCCCGGCGCCCGCACCAGCGTGTCCGCCTCCGGCGGCGCCACTTTCGCATCCACCCGTGCGGCCTCCTGCCACCACGCCAGCAGCAGGTCTTCCTCGAGACCGGGTTCGACGTCATCCGCGGTGAACATCGGATCGCCGACCGCCAGCAGTTCCCCGGCCGGTCGGAACAGGTCTCCGTAGAAGCCCATCACCACGTCGTCGGCGGTCACCGCGCCGTCATGGCCGGCGCGGGTGAGCCCGTCCAGGAGAGCGGGGATCCAGTCACGCAACAAGGACTGCTCCCCAGCCAACTGCTGCTCGATGCCGTGCACGCACACAATCCGCCCCACCACGCCTCCCAACGCGAGAGCGCACGAGTCTACGGCGCGCTACGGCTCGTGATCGCTGGTCTCACCAACGATGTTTCCGTAGCTCCTGGTCGATCACTCGATCGGCGTAGCGGTCCTCGGGGCGACCGGGGCACAGGCAACGGCGCATAGAACTAGCGTTTGAACGCGCGCTTGTCGCGGCGGGAAGAATGCACCTTCGAATATGTGCACTACACCGGTGGAGCTAATTTGAATGGCGTTGCTGTCGACGACAGTGGCTTTGCTGGCACCGGGCTGGCAGCTGGCCACGCATCGACAGAGTGAGCTCGCCGGCGGATCCACGACCGGCTGGTGCGTGACTTCGGCGTCGGGCCGAGTGACGAGCTGACGCGGACTGCGTTCGGTGTCCGCGGCGACGGCCAGCTTCGGCTTCGCCTGATCGCGCCGGTAAGATCTGTGCCCTTGTGAGCCGGACAAGGGGGTGGCGGTGATCCTGTGGGCTCAGGCAGCCCTCTCGCTGGCCACCGGCCTGCTCACGGCCCTCGGTGCGTTGTACGGCGTGCGGCACTCGGTGCGGGGCAACGACCGTGCCACGGTCCAGAGGGAACTTGCGGCCCGGCGGGAGGAGTGGTGGCGGCGGTTCACCTGGGCCGCCGAGATGTCGCTCTCGGACGTACCGGCGAAACGGGTGGCTGGCCTGACGATGCTGACCCAGCTGGCCCGCTCCGAGCTGGCGCAGAGGGAGGATCTCTTGCTGCTGGATGACTTCCATGCCCGGATCCTGGATAAGGTCGTGGACGATCGACTCAGCGAGCGCGAGCAGTAGGCCCATGGAACGACCAAACGACATCACCGACGAGCAGGTCGCCGCTGCCCGTCTCCGCCGCGTGATCGACGACCGGCTCGAGCGCGCTACCCCCGACGTGGTGCGCTGGCTCGCCGCGGGCGGCACGCGGATGGAACACCGAGCGGTACTTGCCCTGATCGACGAGCTGGTCACCACACCCGCTCGCGGGCCGAGGCGTATCCTCGTTGTGGAGGGTCTGCCGGGTTCGGGTCGATCCACCCTGCTGCGCGACGCGCTGAACCACTGGAGCGCGGTGACGCCGGCGGCGCTCGTCCCGGCAGGGGACGCGGTCGACGTCGAGGCGATTGTCGTGGCGGCGATGCTCGCATTCAGCAACAGGGTCGCCTTTCCCCGGACGCTGCTCGCGCTCGTCGCGATGACATCGAACCTGGCGGCGGCCGACGCGACTACGGCGCGCCAAGTCACACGGGAACTTGTCGCGACCTTCCAGGACATCCGGGCGTTCTCCGAAATCGTCAAGACCCTCGTGGTCGCTGCGGGCGTCGCGGAACCGACCGCGAGCCGGATCTCCGAAGGTCTCGTCGGCAAACAGCGGTACAGCTTCGGCTTCAAAGCGGCCCGCAGGGCGGCGCTGGACTGGTTCGGTCTTCAGGACCGTGGCCTCGGCATCCCTCCCGAAGAGGTCTTGCTCCGCCTGAACGCCCAGGCTGCCGCGCATGACCCCGCCGCGCGCCGCGAAGCGCTCGATGTGCTCGTCTCCGCGTTGCTGGCGGACTTGCGGGCGGGTCAAGCCCGGTCCCGGCGCCGGACGAACTGCCTCCTGCTGCTGGACGACGCCGACTCGCGCGCGGCCGGCATGTTCCTCCAGGCTCTCGCGCGCGTGCGCGCGGACCTGGCCGCTCTGCCGGACGGCCCGGCCGACCCCCTCATCGTGGTCGCCTCGGGTGGTGGGCCGCTCTCCCGGTGGCTCGCTGCGGAGGACGGCTGGTTTCGGACCTCGCTGGCGGACCTGTCTCTTCGGGACGTCGAACTCCTGGTCGCCCGGCGAACTGGGGATGCGGCCATCGCCACCAGGACGGTGTCGTCGGCGGTGTACCGGCTCACCCACGGCCACCCCGGGGCGACGGAGTTCGTCCTGCGCCGGCTGGCGGACGAACCCGATCTCGTCCGGGATTTCGACCGCCTCCTCGCAAGTCCAAGCCTCGAATCCGACGACCCGGTCGACCGTCACCTGCTTCGTCGATTCTGCGGCTTCGGGGGCCCCGCGCTCGACGAGCTCATCACGATTTCCGCGGCCGGGGACCGGCAGGAAGCCACAGGCCTGATCGTCGACCCAGGTGTCGGCCGGGACCTGTTCACGTCGCCGCTGTGGGGCGACGACCAGCGGCTGCACCCGATGATCCGATACCTTGGCCTGCGTGCGCTCGCCGCGCGCACCGACCCGGACCGCACCTGGGACACCGTATTCGCACGGCTGGCCGAAACCGGCGACCGCGGGCAGCGCCTGCGCTCCCTGCGCCTGCTCGGCCACATCGACGCCGTCACCGAGGAAATGGCGACCCTGTTCGGCGAACTTTCCGGCGATGAATGGGGCGGGTTGTTCGACACGGTCGTCGACGCGCCGGACCCACGCGGCCCCCTACCCCAGCCGGGTCCGACGGACGACCAGCTCGCACGCGAGGTCTTCGCCTTGCTCAGCCTCACCCCGCCACTCACCCGGGACCCGAGATTCAGCGATCCGGACGTGCTCCGACAGATGAGCAGCCGGATCTCGCATGCGTGGCAGAGCCTGGCCACGCGCAGCCCGGACCCTGTGTGGGCCTTGGACCGCGCCCGGGAGACGAACGTCCGCGGCCGACTGTAGCCCACGGGCCATCGCGACAGCGGGCTCTTGCCTGCGACTGCCTAGGGGTGGCCACACGTGTCTCGGCTTGGTTTCGCGATTCGATCGAGCACGACGAGGTCCGCGCCTGCTGAACTGAGCGGTCTCGCATCCTTTCGTCCGCGTCGACCTCGCAAAGGTGTGGTGGGGCGTTGAGCAGCAAAAATCGAGTGCCTTTGTACTGTGCACTGCTGTGCTGACGGCAGCGGCCCTGGTCTGCACAAAACTCGACTGATCGCTGGCAAGGCTGTTGAGCTGAGCCGATCTTTAGATCCCAGCGATCACTCTCCGCTACATGATCGGCCTGGTTAGCGCAGCCGGGCTAACCAGCGTGCGACGTCCGAGTGATCGTGCCGTCGAGGCATGACAGGCCACCTTAAAGTCGATCTGGGCGTGGGGGCTGCTACTGCTCTCGAACCACAGCTTCGGAGCGGCGGTAGACGAGGTGGAGGCAGGCTGAGCATGGCGCAGAGCAAGGGGCAGCAGCGACGCGAGCGCCAGCGCCGGGAGGCATTGCAAGCACAGCAGGCACAGAAGAGGTTCGTTGCGCAGCAGCAGCGTGAGACTGAGCGTCAGGCAAGGGAGGCGAAACGCGCTGAGGCTCAGGCGGACCGCGACCGCAAGGCCCAGTATCTCGCCGAGCGGACCGTGGAAGCGGAAGCACTCACTGCCGCTGCTGCCGCCCGCAGCGACGCTCTTGGGGGCGTCTTGCGCACGGGATTGACGCGACGAACTCCGCTTGACTTCCGCGGCATGCGTCTCGAATTCAAGGTCGGTGCCTGGTCGCCAGGCAGTTTGGCCAATGCAGAGCAACCGCCGCGCTGGGAGAGCTTCGCGCCTCCAGAGCCTGGCCTGCTGACGCGGATGTTCGGTGGGGACGCTCGTCATAATCAGGCCATCCAACAAGCTCGCTTGCGGTTCGAGCAGGAACAGGGCGCACACCTGCAGCGAGAAGCGCACCGACTTGCTCAACTGGAGCAACGCCGTCAGCAGCATGCCCAGCGTGAGAGAGAACGTAAGCGCCATGTCGACCAGCACAACGCTCAGGTCGACGCGTTCGAGCAGGCGTTCCGGCGCGGCGAGCAAGACGCCGTCGAACGATGCCTGCGTCTGGCGTTGGAGGCGGCACCGCTGCCGGCGGGTGTTCCTGCCCAAGCTGAGGTGGGCTACCGGCCGGACAGCGGCCAGGTACTGATTGTTCGTGAGCTGCCGGATACGGACGTGATCCCGACAGAGGCTGCGTTCCGGTACATCAAGGTTCGCGACGTGATCGAGTCGACGCCGAGAAAGCCCGCTGACGTACGGCAGCGGTATGCCGACTTGATCGCCCAGCTTGCGTTGCTCACGTTACGAGACACGTTCACTGCCACGCCGGCTCAGCTGGTCAGCGAAGTCACGGTGAACTGTCACCTTTCGACCACTGACCGGGCGACAGGACAGGCTATTCGGCCTTGTCTGCTCACGGTGTCGGCGTCCAGAGATAAGGTCGACGAACTGGTGCTGGACAAGCTCGAGCCGCGGCAGTGCTTGCGGCACCTGAATGCCTTGATGTCGCCGCATCCGTACGACGTCGAACCCGTCAAGCCGATCTTCGATCCTGATCTGACGCGATTCCGTCTTGTCGACGCCTACTCGGTCGCGGCCGGCCTCGACTCCCGCACGGTCTTGGTGGAGCAGACACCGAACGAGTTCGAGCACCTGGTGCGTGAGTTGTTCGAGGCGATGGGTATGAAGTCGTGGGTGACCCAGGCATCGCGGGACGATGGTCTCGACGCGATCGCGGTCAACCCCGACCCAGTCATGGGCGGGCTCGCGGTCATCCAGGCCAAACGCTACGTCAAAAGCGTTCCGGTCGAGGCCGTGCGAGCGCTCTGGGGAACGATGGAGGACAAGAAAGCCGGTACCGGGATCATGGTCACCACCTCCTACTACGGCAAGGCGGCCCATGACTTTGCGCATCGGAACGAGCGTCTACGACTGATCGAGGGGCCAGAGCTGAAGCATCTGATCAAGGAGTTCCTTAACAGAGACGTCATCATTGGAGCCAAGGAACCACCGAAGAACCGGCGATGACGATCGTGAGGGCGGTTGAGCGAGCTACGCAGTTCGGTTGATAGGTGAGAGGGTCGCCTCCGCGCCTCCAGAGCTGCTGGTGTGCGATGTTGTTCCGCTTGGCTTTCGAAATTATTCGCAGGGCGGTGAACGCGCGGTCGTCCGGGGCGTGGTCCACTGTGGTCACCTTTGCACGGAGGCGACGGCGGCGTCGGCCCGGCAGGCGTAAGCGTGCGGCTGCGGCCGCACGCACGAAGGAGTGGGACCACTCCGTCTCTCCCCTGACGAAACGGCAGGTGATCGACGCGTTCCGCAAGGACCGTCGAGCCCCGCATCCCCGTGGATCGACTTACCTGACGACGTTCGGGTGTGACCAGGCTGGGGTCCAGCCCGCGTACGCGGGGACGACTTCATCCGCGGCGTCTGTGGCGCGGTGAGCGGCTGAGACAGGTTGCGTGTGAGCAAGCGCTTGTCGGCGGCGTAGGTGGAAGCGGCCGAATCGCCGCTGGAGCACGGTGGTTGGCGGTCGCCGGCGCTCAGGACAGCCCGACGCAGCTTCCGGCATGGGTGGCGCGTCCAGTTCGAGTCGCCGCGCGGCAGGGATCGGCAAGGTGTGTGCTGCCCGCGCCTGCGGGGATGGTCGCGCGTCGCGAGTAAGAACCCCAGCGCCGCAGCTGTGCTCCCCGCGCCTGCGGGTCGTGGGCTTGGCGCAGCCCGGCCTCGCCCGCGGCGAAGCCTCCGCCGCGGGCGAGGCGGGTGTGCGACACGGTGATGTCGCCGCAGCAGTGCGGGTGTCCCGCCAGGTCGAGTCCGATCGGTGGTGGCGTCACCTGGCGTCGCAGCCGGGACAACTGGCGACGTCCACCGGGCCCGCGTCCGGTGGATGTTGCCGAGCAGCGCCGCCGCCGCGCCGCACCACCTGACCGCGGCCGCCAAGCTCGCGGCCAGGCTCGGCGACCACCAGCTCTTCGAGCCCACTACGCCCGGCGCCGGCGTTGCGCCGATCGGGGCGGGCTGTTCTGAGTTCCGGCCGGTAGGTTCGTCGCGTGCCCACCACCATGCTCGGCTCGGCGTCCGGCGATCCCGGTGACATCGTCGCGGTCGTCGGCCGGCACGTGGCACTGGCGCCGCACGCCGGCGACCGGTTGCGCGGGGATTGCCCGTTCTGCGGGTCGCCAGCGCCGGCGTTCATCGTCCGGCCGGCGCACGGCACCTTCCACTGCCTGGGCTGCGGCGTGGGCGGGGACGCCGCCCGGTTCGCCGCAGCGATCGACCGCTGAGGCCACGGCGCGTCAGCGGGGCGCGGCGGACACGACCGGGTGAACTCGTCGGCGAAGCCTGCCGGCGGCCGGTTTCTGTCGGAGGTGGCTACGGAGATCCGCGGTCATGCAGATCGATGACCTCCTCAGCGCGACGACGACACTGACCAACGCCACCGGTGATGCCCTGGCGGCCCTGATGGAGCAGGCCACACGGGAGGCGCGGGTTCGCGGGCTGCGGGTGCTGCCCGCGAGCATCGACGGGGAGACCGTGGTGGCCCTGGACTCCGGCGCGCTGAGCGCGTGGCCGAGGTCGTCGACGCGGCCGTCGCCGGCGGCACAGCGCTGTTCTACGTTCACCATGAGCGGACTGACACCGCCCCGGCGGTGGGTGCGCTGGCCGAGGCCGATCGGCCGCAGCAGTGTCCGCAACGGGAAAGGCTGCTCGCCGCGCTCAAGCGGGTCGAGGGGTGGACCGCGCGGCTGGTGCTCGGCTTCGCCCATCACGGCGCGCTGCACGTCTGGACGGCACGAGCGCCGTGGAAGGAGGCCATCGAGGGGCTGGCTCATCCACCTCGGCTGGGCATAACCGACGGCTTCGACGATCGCCGCGAACTGGACAAGCACGAGATCGCCGAACTGGTCGAGCTGGTCGTCGCCGACGCCGCTGTCCGGCGCGGCCGGGGCACCGAGCGGGCCGGGCTGATCCGGAAGGTCCCGAAGCTCGCCGAGCTGTTCACCGATCCCGAGGTCCGGCACAACGTCTACACCATCCAGAATCAGGCCATCGAGCTGTTCGCTGAGCAGACCGCCGCGTGCATGGACCGGCTACGCGCTCGCGAAGACGGGCTGCTGGCCGCCGATCCGAAGTTTCGGGCCATTACCACCGCGGCCGCCCGCAAGCAGTACACCCGGGACTAGGTTCTCGCCCATAGTGACGGGCTGGCAGCCGACAGCGTCTGGATCGGGGACTGGCGGCGCAGGCGTGGCGCCGAGGCAAAGGCGGGGCGGGGCAGCTGTCCCTGTGACTCCGGCGTTGCCGTGCCGGCTCCGGGACGCCGGCGTTCGGCCCACGATGGTCCCGGTCTGCCTGATGCGCCGATGCTGCAGCCTTCCCCGGCTACCGCATCGGCTCGTAAATGATGGTGAACGAGCAGTTGTTCTCGTCGGAGGGCGCGTAGACGCTGAACGTCGTTCCGCGGATGATCACGCTTGCGGCATGGTGACCGCACCAGGCGGCAGCAGCGGCGAACACGGCTTGCTCGGTCTCTCCGATGAACTCCACCGTCTCGAAGTGCTTGTCGTAGACCTCGCCGTGCGTACGCACCTGCACCCTGGCGGTAGTGACGCCCAGCGTCACTTCGGTTGTCGTCATCGAGACAGCCTGGCAAACTCCCGGTCGCCACGATCGAGCGATCACCCCCAAGGCTTTGGCTGGCCGTTGGGGTCAGGAATCCGGCCGCAACAGCCAGCAGCGACACCGGCCGCGGTAGCGGCGACCTCCCGTCGCGAGTTGTACCGGGCGACGCAGGAGCGCCCAGGCCGGGGGCGGTCCTCGCGCCGTTGGTGCATGCTGGCGGAGCCTCGACAGCGTCTGCGGAGGTCGCGAGATGACGGTTGTGCGGTCGTCACCGGCAAGGCACCGGAGGGCAAGACCTCGCCGAGGTGCGGCGTACGGGAAACGCCGCACCGTCGGCTACGGGATCACACGGCGAGAGATTCGAGTTTGGCGAAGTCGAACTCGACGTGCACCGGCTGGCCTGTTTGGATGACATAGGCCCACACGTCGATCTCGGTTTCCCCAAAGCGGAAACGCACCTCGACGCCACGGCGGCTTTTGTCCAAGCCGATGACCGGGTTCAAGTCGACGGAGGGAGCCGATGTAGTGACACGTTGGATCGGTCACGTACTCGGGGTTCCGGTCCGTTGAGCGGTAGACGTCGAACTGGATGCGGTCCTGTTTGCTGCTAGTGGGCCAGTAGCGCGCGGTCGCTTCGTGTGTGGTCGGGATGATATCTCCAGCCCTGGCGTGAGGGCGAAAAACGTTGAAACACATGGCTTTTCCGTCAACGACCTTCTTGTATGCCTCGGGGTGCCCCGCGTTCTCGTCGAAGTCTTTGGCAATCTCGATGCCGTAGGAGAAGCGGACGCGCCGTGCGCGCGTCTCCGGTTCGCATGCGAAGTGCACGGCGCCGGCGACGACAGCGATGCTGGGATCGGGCGGGGTGAGAATCTTCGCGCGGCCGGCGAAGTGGTCGGTGAGGCTTCGGCGCAGGTAGGCCGATTCTGCAAAGCCGCCGACGAGCAGGACGTTCTCCGGTGTCTCGAGCGCGCCGAACTCCTCGACCACCACGGCGAGCTGCTGATCGACCAGGTCGACCACTTGCGGGATGACCGCAGCGAAGACCGCGTGGACCTCGGCGGCGGTGACGATGAGCTGGGTGGCCTGACCATCCTGGCGATCCTTCAGACGCTTCTTGACCCGCGGGGTGAGGTTGACGGCGATATCGGCGGGGATCTGCAGGTACAGGGATTCGTTGTGGTCGACGGTGATGTCGCGTTTCACCTGTTCCCAGGCATCGCGCATGCTTCGTACCGCGGCAGGGAAGCGCTCACGGAGCTTCTCGTACATATTGTCGCCACCGAAGTGAGGCTTCAGGACGAGGTTTTCGAACGCTGCGTTGAGGTAGGCGCCGCCGCACCATCCGCCGCCGACCTTGCCGATCTCGGTGATGCCGTCGCCGTCGCAGCGGTAAGCGGTGATGTCGATCGTGCCACCGCCGCAGTCAACGACGATGAACCGGGTTCCCGGTGCGGCGAGGTCGACGGGTACGGCGTCGATGCCCGATCCGATCCGCACGCCGGAGGTGAGCGCGTACTGCGCGGCAGCTTCCGGTTCCAGCGCCAGAATCAGCGCGCCCTTCTCCCGTGAGATCCCTGCGGCGTAGGCGGCGTGGCGGACCAGCTGCTTCTGGTGATCGGTGAACACGGCCGGCACCGTGATGCAGACCTGGATCTGTTCTTCATTGTAACCGGCGCGGGCGATGTCGGCGACGGCGTGCTGGTAGACCTGGGTCAGGAACAGGGCCAGGCTGCGTTCGGGCAGGTCGGTGTACTGGCCCAGGGTGATCGTATTGTGCAGTGCCGGGTCTGGTGCCCGACCGAGGCGGACCTTGATGGCTTCAACGAGGCGTAGCCCGGAGTTCTTGCCGCCTGCATTGCGGGATTCGCCTTTCCGCTGCGCGTCGTAGCCGAAGGCCACCACCGAGCCGTCGGTGTTCAGCAGTAGCCGGGTCAGCGTCTTGACCGCGTCCGGGGGCGCGCCGGGCCAGCTCCTTTTCAAGGAGATTTCACGACGGGTGCCCGGTGCCGAGTCCGGCTTCAGGATTGCCCAGCCGTAGCCGGTGCTGTAGGTGCCCACGTCGATACCGAGCCGCACAGGTCGCGTCAGGCATAAAGCGGGAGGGAGGTTCTGCGATGACATGGCCGGAGACGGTAGCGACTAGGACCGACACAATTGCCGAGGTTTTCGCCTGATCGGCTGAAAGAATGCTTCGAAAGGCACTCTTGTGGGTGGCATGGGGGTGACGGGTCTGTCGCGACGTCGCCGCGCACACCCTGGTCCTGGGCAATCCGGCCTGCGCGAGAGCTGAGTCTGCCGTTACGCGGGCACCTTGAACGAACCAGCTGCGATACCCGCGGTGCGACCCGACCTTACGACCTGGTCACTGACCTGCTGACCGAGGTTCAGACGGGGCAGTAACCCGATGCCGGGCACCGTCGTCCTCGGCGGGGTGGGGAGCGTCGCCGCGCATGACCCCGAGGTGGCTACCGCCCGCCGAGTACTACGCCACGCTGCCCAGGCAGATCGCCAGCGCCGGCGTGATCTTCAGCGACATCAAGGGCCGTGTGCTGCTCGTCGAGCCCGCCTACGGCGCCGAGACCTGGGAGATTCCGGGTGGCGGCCTGGACGAAGGCGAGTCTCCGTGGGCTGGTGCGCGTCGCGAGATCGAGGAAGAGCTCGGGTTGGACCTGCTGCCCGGCCGGCTGCTGGTCGTGGATTGGGTTCCGCCGCAGCCGGACGGCCGTCCCGCGCTGACGAACAACCTATTCGACGGTGGCATTCTGGGTGAAGACCAGATCGCGTCGCTGCGGCTGGACGACGGCGAGTTGAAGCGCTCGAAGTTCGCCACCTGCACCGAGGCTGTGGAGATGCTCCGGCCGCACATGGCACGCCGCATCGCAGTGTGCGTCGACGTTGTGGACACGGGTCGGACCGCCTATCTCGAGAACGGGTTTGATCCGCTCGGGCCGGGCGATGTCTCCTAGCCGAGCTGCAGTTGATCGATCAGGGGGTCCTCTGGTCTCGCGGGTGCGCCACGCGGGCGGACCAGCACCGGTCCGATCGGGCGCCACCGACACTGGCTTCGCACTCATGTCGTGAGCGCGCTCTTTCTCGTCGACGTCCGGGCGCTCCTGGCCCGGACTTACGGAGCGCGGCTGCCGGTCGACCGGTACGAGATTACGGTACTGACGGCCCCCGGCACACGCCAGCGGGTGTACCGCATCTGCGCCCGGCCCCGTAGTAAGAAGCCCAGTCCACTGCTGGAACCCGATCGCGACTGATCTGCTCCGAAGGCCCGGTAGCCGGCTCAGCGGCGGTCTGCCGGATCGGCCAGACCATTTAGGACAATTCCGGCCCGTGGTCCAGAGTGAGGCCATAGGCCGGAAACTCGTCGACTGGCAGCCCGGCTGGTGTCAGCTGTTGAGTCGGCTCTACGGGCGAGGATCGATGAGCTGCCGCACGGCGGATGGGCCGACGAAGTCTTCGGGCACCGCGTCCATCAGCGTCTCGTTCGCCGGCTGGCCAAGCCAGTACCCGCAGTTGCGCTTCTCTCCGATCACCTGGAACCCGGCGCGCTTGTAGGCCGCGATCGCACTCCTGTTCGGCGAGAGCACCGAGAGGTAGATGCAACGCAGCGCGGTGATGTGGAACGCGTAGTCCAGCGTCAGCCGGGTGGCCTCGGTGCCCAGGCCCTTCCCGCGGTAGTCCGGCCCGAGCTGGATGACGAACTCACCGGTACGCACGTGGTGATCGATCAGCACCGCGGTCGTGCCGACCGGCGTCGCCGGCGTCGTGGTGACGTCGTAGACGGTGAACCGGAGCTGATCGTCAGTGCCGCGGGCCTGGTGCTGGAAGCCTTCGCGCCGGTTGTTCAGCGAGTCCGGAGTCTGGCGGCCGTAGCCGATGAGCACGCCGGGGTCCTGCTCCCACTTCCAGTACTGGTCGACGAGGTCTTCGGCGAACGGGCCAAGCCCGGCCCGTTGGCCCTTGATCCACACGATCGGGTCGGTGGTGTCGCTGATCGTTCTCGCCTCCGTCTTCATGGGCCGGGATGGTGCGCAGCACCGCGAACCGTAGCGTGGATGGCGGTTCGGCTACCGGTTGTCGGTCGTCAGTCTCCACCCACGCGTGGAGCCGCACTGGTCGGCCGACGCGCCGTGGCACCACGTCACCCGTTGGCGCGACGCGGCCAGCAACACCAGCACGGCCGCCGATTCCTCCAGGCACGTCACCCGGCCCGGCGCAAGCAGCCCAGCCCGCCGGACAGCATGAATGGCCCGCTGGGCGCTCGGCGCTGGCCGGCCGTTGGGTTCGGCGGGTGGTGTCGGTGGTGGCCACCGCGTGCTCGGCCCAGTTCGCCGCGGCCCGGGCCCGCCGTAGCCGGTCCAGCGCCAGCGCCCGGTCGGCGCCGGACCATGAGGCGCTGCGCAGCATCGGGGCCAGCGCCCGGCCGTGGTGTGGAAGCGGGTGGTCGCGCACAGCAGGCCGAGGATCTCCGACCGCGCCGAAGGTTGCTGTCCCATCGCATGCACCTCAGTCGCGCCGACGCCAGCGCACGGTGCCGTCGACCAGGTCGGCGTCCCAGCTCGGTGCGTCGAGGTCGGGTTCTCAGGATGGGTCCGGCTCGCCGGTGGTGAGATGGCCGCGAATGACGTTTCCGTAGAGGAACGCGCCGGCGACACCGTGCCGGCGGCGGCCCACCCAGTCCGGCAACTCGGTCAGCGGCAGCTCCCGCGTGACCCAGGCTCGCGCGGCCTGCTCGGTGCTGTGGTCGGTTTCGGTCACTCCGGACACGGTGTCGTCGTCGCCAATTCCCAGGTCAATGGAGGCGCGCCAGATCACCGCCCCGGCATGGTGCAGCTCGTGCACGGTTCCCATGCTCTCCAGCATCACCCCGCCGGCCGGGTTTCGGCTACTGCTGGAGTGGGTTGACCAGCGACAACGGTGCAGCCTGCCCTCAGCTGCGGTCGATTTCGTCCAGCCGCCTGGCGAGCTCGCCCGGGTCACCCGCCGGGACGCCTGCATCGCCCAGGAACAGCTCGCCGGTGTCGCGCCGGTTCTGATGCTCGGTCGCGGCGACCAGCCGCTCGCGGGCTTTCGGATCGGTGTCGGCGGCGGAGTCGCGGACGATCCCGCTGCGTGTTCGGCCAGCTCGACCGCGATCAGCTCGCCTCGATCTTGCGCTGCGAAGCACCATGGGCGACCCGCTCGCGGTGCCGGCGCCTCGCTGATGTGTGAGGTCTCAGGACGTACTTGACGTTTTGTCGTCAGCAGTTGCTTGACACCGCCACCCGGTTGTTGATCTTGTTGTGCCTTCCGATCATGGAGGGCTGTGTGGACGAGGCCGGCGCGTGGAAGGCCGAGCAGCGGTACCGGGCGGTGCTGGAGGTGGGTGACGGGTCGCCGGTGAGCGAGGTCGCTGTCCGGTACGGCGTGTCGCGGCAAACGATCCACACCTGGCGCAACCGCTACGCCCAGGACGGCGTCGCCGGCCTGCAGGAGGGGTCCCGGCGTCCGAAGCGGACCCCCACACGCGTGGACGCCGAGGTGGAGGCCCTGATCTGCGAACTGCGGAGACAGCACCCGCGCTGGGGTGCCCGCCGGGTCCGCCACGAGCTCGGCCGCCGCAACCTCGAGAAGGTCCCATCTCGCGCGACGGTGCACCGGGTCCTGGTCCGCAACGGCCTGATCAACCTCCAGGAGCAGGAGCACAAGCGCAAGTACAAGCGGTGGCAACGCGAAGCCCCGATGCAGCTGTGGCAGATGGACCTCGTCGGCGGGGTGTTCCTGGCCGACGGACGCGAGTGCAAGCTGGTCACCGGCATCGACGACCACTCCCGCTTCGTCGTGATCGCCGCGGTCGTCGTGATTCCCACCGGCCGCGCGGTGGTGGAGGCGTTCACCGCCGCGATGCGCCGCTACGGTGTTCCGTCGGAAGTGCTGACCGACAACGGAAAACAGTTCACCGGCCGTTTCACCCGCCCGTTCACGGCGGAGGTGCTGTTCGAACGGGTCTGCCGGGAGAACGGCATCAGCCAGCGGCTGACCAAACGCCGCTCACCGACTACCACCGGCAAGGTCGAGCGGTTCCACAAGACCCTGCGGGAGGAACTGCTCGACGAGGTCACCGCGTTCGACAACCTGGAGGCCGCACAGGAAGCAATCGACGGCTGGGTACACACCTACAACCACGCCCGCCCCCACCAGTCGCTTGACATGGCCACCCCCGGCCAGCCTGTTCCGCCCCAGCGCCCCCAAGCCGCTGACGGTGCCGCCGGCGTCCGTGCTCGAGCTGGAGGCCACGCCGGACACCACGCCGATCGTCGAGGACACCGCGCCGCCGCCGACCGGATCCCCGGCCGCGGTCGAGTGGGAGGTCCGTGTCCCGCACTGCGGCCACTTCGCCGTTGCCGGCAGTCAGCAGCTCTGGATCGGCCCGGCCTACGCCGGCCGGACCGTCACCGTCTGGGCGGACGACCGCAGCATCCACGTCCAGCTCGACGGGCACCACCTCAAGACCGTCAGCTCCCGCCTGCACGAGGAGCACCTGCGCTACCTGCTGCTGCGCGGCGCCCGCCCGGCCGGGCCAGCACCCGCCGCACCCGCGCTTCCCCGCGCCGGCCGCGGCCGCTCCCGGCTGCCGGAAACCACCGCGGTCGAGGTCGACCGCTCCGTTGTCCGCGACGGCGTGATCAGGTTCAACAACGACGACTTCTCCGTCGACCCCGGACTGGTCGGCCAGCGCATCACGCTGCGCCTGGATGGGCACCTCATGCACGCCATCGCCGACAACAGCCTGGTCAAGTCCTGGCCCTACACCATCAGCCTCGACAAGCGCCTGGCCCTCACCGGCGCCCGCCAAGCCAGCGGCCCGCTCCCGCCGGCTCCAGCGGGACGGGCGCCTCGAGCCGAACGACGCGTTCCCCGCGACGGAGTCGTCATGGTCGCCCGGCAACGCCTGCGCGTTGGCGCCAGCCACGCCGGAAAGATCGTCACCATCATCGCCGAGGACACCCACTTCCGGATCCTCGACGGCGACACCGAACTCGCCATCCACCCCCGCAAGACCAACACCCCGATCACCCGGACCAAGGCCTGGTCCAAGCGCCGCTAACACACAAGATCCCCGTCAAGGATGTCCTGAGCACAAACCGTCAACCATCTCCTGAGACCACACACATCATCGCCTCGTCCGCGACGGCGAGCAGCCGGTCGAGGTCGCCATCGACGTGCACGAGCAGGTCCCGGGCGTAGGAATCGACCAGCCGCTCTCGCCGGTCGATGACCCGTTCCTCGCCGGGGCCGCCGACTCCCTCGGCGAACAAGGCCGCACCGGCACGCTGGTCGGGACGGTGTCCGGTCCGGGCCCGGCAGGCGTGCTGCTTGGCGGCGAGGCCGCCGCAGGCTGGACGAAGGCGTCGCCGCTGGCGTCGTTCTCGACGCGCCGATACTGATCCTGCGGACGCCGCAGGCGCCGGAACTGTGGGTGCGGGCGCTCCCGGCGTTCCCGGTCAGCTTCCAGCCCGACGCGGTGCTGCACGCCGACGACGAACCGGTGCAGCTGGCCACCCCGGACGGCCAGGTCGAGCCGTGGGTGCTGCGCGCCGACGAAAGCTGCGATCTCGACCACGACGTCGAAGCGGGCTGGCAGGCATTCAGCCACCCGGAGCCCGACGGCGCGGAGTGACGGGGAATGATCACGACCCGCCTGGGAACAGATCCTAGGCGGGTGGGTGTCCCCGGCGTCGGCTGGCGCCGGGGACCTGCCGTCAGAGCCCGGCGTGGGCCGCCAGCGCCGGGAGCGCGGCCGGGGTCCGGCCGGGCGTGTCGAGCATGGTGGCGATCAGGTAGCGGACCGAGGGCCGCTGAAGTTCCTGCGGCGCGCAGGTGA
This sequence comes from Amycolatopsis sp. lyj-23, assembly GCF_046549135.1. Taxonomy (NCBI): domain Bacteria; kingdom Bacillati; phylum Actinomycetota; class Actinomycetes; order Pseudonocardiales; family Pseudonocardiaceae; genus Amycolatopsis; species Amycolatopsis sp. lyj-23. The sequence continues at coordinate 102,889 of NZ_JAJPWN010000017.1, forward strand.
AAGCCCGGCTCAGCGCGCTGGTGGCCTGATCCAGGCCGCCGTGGTCCTTCCACGCGCGGGCGCCGTCGACGTAGGCGCGGGCCCGGCGCTCGGCAGCCGGCGCGGCTCGACGGAGTCGAAGTAGCTCAGGGCCTTCGCGGTGTCGCCGAGTGCGGTGTGCACGCCGATCCGGTAGACCGCGACGGTCGTCCCGCTGAACTGGGCGCTGCCGGTCCCGCCCGCGGTGCCGGGGCGCCGGCGTGCGGCGTGCTCGGCTTCCTCGACCAGGCCGACTGCCTGGGCGGTGTTGCCGTTCTGGGCGGCGGCGTAGCTGGCCGTGCACATCAGCGACCCGTAGGTCGCCAGCAGCGGCACCTCCGGATCGCCGTGGTCGGCCCCCAGGTCGAGCGCGGTCTTGGTCAGCATGGTCATCGCCCCATTGAGACCGGCTTCCCGGTCGATCCGCTCCGAGGCGTCGAGGGCGTGGCGGCGCATCGAAATGGCGATCGCCCGCGAGCTGGCCGCGATGGTCAGCGGGTCGCCTCTGGCTTCGGCGGCCGCGTGGGACCGGTCGGCGGCGACCCGGGCGACGGTGTCGCGGTGCCGCTTGGTCGCCAGTTCCGAGCCGAGCAGGTAGGCGCGGGCCAGCGCGGCGGACATCCGCTCCCGCAGCTGGCCCGCGGCCGCGTCGTGGCTGACGTGTGTGGTTGCGATCAGCCGGGGCAGCGCGCCGGTGAGTTCGCGGTACTCGCAGCGCGAGAACGCCTGCTGCGCCTGTTCCAGGGCCATGTGGAGCGTCACCAGCGGCACGGGCGCCGCGGGCAAGCTGCGACTTCGCCAGCAGCAGAGCCTCCAGCGACTCCTCGCCGGATGCCGCGCGGGCGGTGCCGGGCAGCGCCCCGGCGATCGTGAAGCCGACCAGCCCCGCGAGAACCTGCCTACGCCGCATCGCCTCGTCACCGCCCTGTCCGCTGCCGGAAATCGTTGCGCCGACAGTAACCGTCCGGGCACCGTCATGCGCTTCTGCCGCGCCGCCTACGGTAGGGGCCAGACCGTACAGATAGGGCGGGATCTCCAGGACGTCGGCCAAGGTCCGCCGGTAGCGGAAGTCGAGCAGCTTGCGCTGCCCTGTCTCCATCCGAGACAGAGTGCTCACTGACAGATGGCATTGGGCCGCAACCAGCGCCAACGTCCAGCCCCGAGCCTCCCGAACCGCGCGGGCCAGCACGCCATAGCGGGCCTCGGCGGAAGCGCGCAGCACCTCGGGCGACGACCAGAGCGGGTGCAGAGCGTCCATCGGAACCTCCTCACCGATCGTCCCCCATCAACCACCCTGCGCGACAGACCGCGGTTGCGTGTTGCCGTTTGACAGTTCCGCAAATCCGTTGCCAGTCCCGCACGTACCTCTGCCGCTCAGGCCAGTCACGCGCGTTCCCTGAAGGCTTCCCGCTCCGATCGAGCCAGGTGCAAGGGAGATCGTCGTGACACACGGCGCACCAACCCGTCGAACGGCAAGACTGCCCCCGGCTATCCGAACTGGCCGGGGCAGTCCCCGTTCGAGCGCCGGCTCGGAATCTCTTTTTCGACGATGCCCGAAGACTCAACGTCAGGCGTCATCGTGCTCGGGCTTCACTGATCGCCCCATGAGATCCCCGACCACGTCCGCGGTTGTTTTCTTCTCGCCAATGAGAGCGACAACCGATTCCGTGATAGGCATCTCGATCCCGTGACGCTGTGCTAATTCGAGAACAGCCTTGGCGGAAGTCACACCCTCGGCGGTCTGCCTAGACAACGAAATAGCCTGAGGGAACGACATTCCCTTGCCTAGGTTGATCCCGAGAGCATGATTTCGGGAAAGGGGCGATGAGCACGTGGCAACAAGATCGCCTACGCCGGCAAGGCCCGCTAGAGTCTGAGGCTCTGCGCCCATGACTCTCCCGAGTCGGGCAGTCTCCGCCAGGCCCCTGGTAACTAGGGTAGCTTTGGCGTTCTCGCCGAGACCATAGCCCTCAGCAATACCTACAGCCAGCGTGATTACGTTCTTGACCGCGCCACCGAGTTCGCAGCCAATTAGATCGAAGCTAGTATAAGGGCGATAATATGGCGCGTGACACATACCCTGCAGTTTCTCGGCGAGAGCCCGGTCGCTGCAAGCAACTACGCCGGCAGCAGGCTTGCGTACCACGATTTCACCCGCCAGATTAGGCCCAGATATGACGGCGACACGGTCCGGCGAGAGGTTCGTCACTTCGGTAATTACCTGACTCATCAGCTTGCCGGTGCTCAATTCGACACCCTTGATGAGTGATACCAGTATGGGATGTCCATCGAGTAGTGGAAGCCAAGACTTCAGATTTCCGCGTAGTGTCTGCGCGGGAGTGCAAAGAAATATAGCTTCAGCGCCATGGGTAGCTTCTTGCGCATCGACCGTGGCGCTAATTCCTTCAGGAAGAGAAATTCCGGGAAAGTAGTACGGATTACAAGAAGAGACGTTAATGGCATCGACCACTTCGGGTCGACGTCCCCATACGGAGACTTGGCAGCCCGCGTCAGCCAGGATCATCGAAAACGCCGTACCCCAGGACCCGGCACCAAAGACCGCTACACGTGGTGGCATTCGCCAATCCTCCATCGCTTAATCCAAGCTTACATCCATTCCGGCGATAAGCTTATCAGCACGCGCGGCGGTGCTGCGTTCGCGGCGTCGTCGCCGACGTCAGCTATAGTCTGAGCGATGTCGTGAACGTTGGACGGGCGACTTTTCTGAACTTTCGCCTCCGCCGCCGTATGGACGGTTGGCCTGCGGTCATAGCTTAAGCTTCGCGAGGTCGGCGCCGATGGCCGAGCTGTCGCCTTCGACAACAACAATGAGGCGATCCGGATGCAAGGCGCCACGGATCGCGTTGTTGACATGGTCGAGAGAAACCTCCAGGAGGGTCGCGTGCTCCTGTGTAAGGTAATCGGTCGGAAGTCCGTGCTGCGTCATTTCAACAAGTCGTCCACCTACGTCAGAAACAGTCTGCAACCCGACTGGCATTGCGCCAGCGAGATAAGCGCGCGTAGTCTCCAATTCGGAACGAGTTACACCAGAATCAACGAAGTCATCAATAATGCGAATCACGTCCGCTATGGCGTCACCTGTGGCACCCGTGCTCACCTCTGATGTGACTGCGAAGAATCCGGCTGGACTACCGAAGTCGAATCCCGCATGAACGCCATAGGTGTAACCTTTCGCCTCCCGTAACTCATGACTGAGTCGAGACGAAACCGTGCCGCCGAGGATTGCCGAGCCAATGTTGATCGCAATTACGTCCATATTGAGTAGCGCGGCAAGGCGCCGACTCGGCGCGTCATGTCCGATGCGTAAGTTGTTCTGCACGGCGCCCGCTCTGGTCGCGACGACGAGGCGAGACGAAGGCTCGCTGGCTGGATCAGGCGCGGTGAAAGGTTCGTCGAGTGAGGACGACGACAGGTCGCCGAATGCATCACTGGCGAGAGACTCGATATCGAGGAAGTCGAGGTCTCCTACGACAAGAAACACGCCAGCGTCGGCCGCGTGCCCGGCGGGCTGCTCGCCGCGACCATCAGGCCCCGCACAGGCCGGACGTCCTCTCGATGGTCATCGCTCATGCCATCCCGGCCGGTCCCGCCGGTGTCTGGAAGGGCGGGAGCCGTCGGCGGCCGAGCCGCAGGTCGGTGATCAGGTCGTCGTGGGCGCGGCCCAGCTCGCCCAGCTGACGGGCCGCCAGCCGCACCCGCGGATCGTCCGCGGCCGCGCGGCACTCGGCGAGCAACTGTCCGCGCATCCACACCGTCACCAGCCGGACGACGAGCCGGCCGAGGGTTTGGTGTGCAGTACACCAGCTCGGCCCTCGGACAGTTCTGCCGCGGCCCAGCGGTCGATCCGGTCGATCAGCACGCCGCACGCGGCGTCGCGGGCGTGGACCGTCCGGGCGGCCGCGGCCAGCAGCGGATCGTCGGCGCGGGGATCGCCGGCGGATCCGGTGCGCGCCGGCGCAGCCGACGTTCGTCCGCCAGCGCTGCGGCGGCGTCGAGCACCGCGTGCCGGTAGCCGCCGGGCGGGACGGTGGTGAACGCGCGCACCACGGCCGCCGCCTTCGGCGGCGTCGTGGCCGTCGGCCCGGTCAGCGCGACCGCCAATGCGGTCACGATCCGGCCCCTCGCGCCTCGTCGGCGCCGGGCACGGGACGGCCGTCGCGCTCCCATTCGGTGAAGCGGACGACGATCCGGTCCCACAGTCCCGGCTCCCCGGTCTCGGCGACGTGCATGCGGACGCGGTGCGCCTGTTCGTCCCAGCAGGCCAGGACGCGCACACCCGCTCGGCCGTCGACGTCGAGGAACAGGTGCTCATCGATCCGGCGCTGCACCATGCGGCGCCGGTGCTCAACGGCCGGCAGGCCGACGCGCACGATCGCTTCGGCGGCCTGGTGCTGGATGCCGGGCACGACCACCGCCGGCACCAGCCGGGCGGTTTCCAGCTCGGCGAGCAGCCCCGCGCGGTGGTCCCGGCGGCGGGTCACCCGCGCCAGGGCGGTGACGAGGCCGGACAGGGATGTCCTCGGTGGGATCAGGGTCGCGGTCATCGCGCGGGTGCTCCTTCGCCGGTGGGGGGCCGCGGTCCGGGGCTGGTCGGGGGTCAGCGCCGGGGCCGCTGCCGGTCGGAAGGCTCTGGGATGGTGCTCGACGGCGGCGAGATCGCCGGAGCACCACCCCGGAGCGGATACACGCCGCCCAGGTACCGTGTTCCCAACCTGAGTGACGTAGGTCATGATGACGACCGTACAACTGACGATCGTCAGAAGTGGATACTCCGATCGGGTGTCCTTGCGCATGCGAAGCGTTAGCAGACGTGAGGGCACTACCAGGCAGAACAGGAGCAACGCGTGGCGACGACCAGCCCGTCCGCGCTGAAGTGGTGGTTCGCCGTCGCGATGCGACGCCTGCGCGAGGCCGCCGGCGTCAGCCGCGAAGCCGCCGCTGCCGCGATCCAGGGCAGCGTCTCGGCCATCGCCCACATCGAGAACGGCCGCTCACTGCCCAAACCGCTGGAGCTGGCCAGCCTGCTCGCCCTCTACGGCGTCGCCGAGCGGACCGAGCGCTTCCAGCGCCTGCGCGAACGCGCTCGCAAGGGCAAGGACTGGTTCGGCGGCGACGAGCAGCAGGGCGACTTCCCCGAGGACTTCGGGCTGTTCCTGGGCATGGAGTCCTCGGCCAGCCAGCTGGAAGGATGGGACGCCAACGTCGTCGCCGGCGTTTTCCAGACCCGCCGCTACGCCGAGGCCACCATCCGCGGCGCCGAACCGGACCTGTCCGACGAGGAGGTCCAACGCCGCGTCGACCTGCGGATGGCCCGCCAGCACATGATCTTCAACGAAGGCGAACCTCCGCTGGTCTGGCGGGTCGTGGCCGCCACCGCCCTCGAGTGGGAAGTCGGCGGCAAGGACATCCTGCGGGAGCAGCTGCTGCACCTGGCCGACCTCGCCGACCGGCCCGGCATCAAATTGCAGGTGCTTCCCACCACCGTCGGCGCGCACACTGGCGTGGAAGGGACCTTCACCATCCTGTCCGCGCCGCCGGAACTCGAGGACTACCCCGGCTGCGTGTACGCGGAGACGCTGGTCAAGCCGTACTACTACGAGGAGCTGGAGCAGATCAGGAAGTACCGCAACGCCTTGACCGAACTCCGGATCAAGGCCAGCAAGCCGGAGAAGACTTCGGTGCTGTTCCGTCAGCTAGCAAAGGACCTGTGACCGATCATGAAGTTCGAGGACGCCGTTGCCGCCCTCGCCCACGCGACCAACTGGCACAAAGCTTCCTACAGCAAGGAAAACGGCGGCTGTGTGGAAGTCGGATCCGTTCCCGGCGTGGTCGGAGTCCGCGACACCAAGCTCGGCGCCGCCAGCCCGATCCTGGTCGTCGACCCCACCGGATGGGACGCGTTACTGCGTGACATTAAGGACGGCGAGTTCGACCTGTAGATGCCGTTGGGTCATCCCCACCCGCGGAGAATGCCCCTGACCACCGTTGCTGGCCAGGGGCATTCGCTCGCTGAGCCGACAGTGCTCCCCACCCGATGATGCTCACCTTCGCCGCTCGCGGCACAGCCCTGTGCAGTTCTCCACGCAGGTCCTTTCCGGCCTGCGAGGCTGGAGCCGACGACAATCCGGACGTCGTCCCAGCGGGTCAGCAGTCGCTCCACGGATACAGCGCACTGAAATCGTCGAAGGCGGCGTTCAGATCCGCATCCCGGGCCGCCTCATCCACGAAGATCGATGATCCGGCAACGACGCCGGCGGCGTCGAGCACCCCGGCAACCGCGTGCACGATCGCCGCGTACCTGCTCGGCGGTACGTCTACCAGCAGCCGCACCCGAAACTCACGCGCTTCCACATCGTCCACGATGCCCGTAGCCAACTGGTGACACCAAGGCCCCGATCGGGCTCGCCGGATGTGGCCGCTGAGGAAATGCGTAAGGCCAGGGGCCCGGTATTCCCCGGGTGCACCTGGCCCCGCGACTCGCGAACGTCCCGTGGACGCGCGCTCCGCACGCCACCGTCCCGCAGATGCGTGCCCGGTAGTCGAGGTCAGCGGCGCCTGCTTCACCTGGTCGAGCGGACCTCGGTCCCCTCTCGGCGCGTCAGCGGGCCGAGCCGGCGGCGGAGCGGTGATCGAGGTGCCCGTGACTCTTGAACCGCGGTGGACACACCCCACCACTACGAAGTACTCGGCCGGCTGATGTCGGCCCTGTTCGACTCCGGCGCGCCGGGCATCCTTGAAGGCGTGAAGAACTTCCGGTTCTGGGAGACGGTGGAGGGAGACTTCTCCCTGGATTGGGACCGCGTCGCCATCCCGACCGACGCTTAGTTCGACAAGGCCGCGGGCATGATGCTCAAGCTCGGCTGCGCCTGACCTGCGGTGGCTCGGCGGATCAACATTGCCGCGGGTACCCGGCGGCCAGCGAGATGCAGGCCGCCGGATGCCCACGTTGCCTTCGACGCCGAACCGTTGCCTGAGGCCGTGGGGCCGGGGGTCGCCGGGCAAGTCCACAAACGGCTGGTGCTTGGCCGCAGGCGATCGGTTTGGCGCGCGCCGGTCCGCGGTGCTCGGGTCAGGGAGCGGTGCTGCGCTGGTCGAACAGGGCGACCGCGCCCTTGGCCACGTGGGCAGCGGCCAGGCCCAAGAACAGGACCCGCGTGAGGTCGTTCTCCATCTTGAGGTGCACGACCCCGGTCTGTGTGTTTGCTTGCTGCTGCATCGTGTCGGCGAACGCGACCATCGCCCAGCGGCGGCCGTGGGCGAAGCCGGACGATAGCCGCCACGGAAGGAGGACGCCGAACGGGGTCTTCAGAAAAGTCTCGGTTGCGGCGACCGCTCCGGAGCTGGTGTAGCCGCCGCTGATCGGCTTGAACGGTAGGGAGCACTTCGTGGCGACTGCTTCGATCTTGTCTTTCCGGTCCTGCAGCGATGTGGGGACCGAGATGCCGGCGCCGGTAGCCGCTCGGTCGCCGTCCTTCACGTCGGCGATATTCCACCTCAAGGCGCGTGCGATCCGCTCGTCCTGCGTGGTCGGGCTCGCGATCCAGACTGCGGTCGAGGCGCATTCGAGGACTCCGCGTGCCAGCGTTGCCGGCGCCGCGAGATGCAGGAATCCGGACTGGACTACCAAGGCGCACAGGGCATGCAAGTGGTCGATCGCAGAGGTGATGCTTGTCTGCACGGCGTGCGACACGTGGTAGGGATCGCAGCGGAGGTCGTCTCCGGCCAAAGGACTGCCGGGCGCAACCACGAATCCGGTATTGGATCCCGAGCGCTCGGCCAGTTTCTCGGCCAGTGTCGCGATCTCCCGCCACTTTGCCTGCGTCCGCTCGGGGGTCGGAGTTGTCATCGCGCCATCCCACATCGCCGATCCGCGCCGGAGCAAGCGCAATTGACGACTCCTGTACGCGCGGACCCGGGAGCTCACGTGCGTGACCAGCGAGTTTGGCGTAGGACGGCGAGGATCCGCTAGCGCGGAATCCACTTTCGGGTGACACGCGCGCATCGGTCCCCGCTGGGATTCCTCGGCGGAGGTGGTTAGCAGCAGTGCTCGCCGCGCCCGGCTTCGCGGCCTTCTTCGACCGCGGCAGCGGCGTTGACCAGCGCAACACCGGGTCGGCCTAGGACAAGCCGTACAACGAGTTCAGCAGCAGCCTGATCATTGGCACCCTGGACAGATACGTGCAAGCACGATTTGTTCGGAGTCCGCGACCGTGTTCGTGGACCCGAGCTTCCGCCCGGCGCGCCGTTGCGCGGGCAACGGGAACGGGATCCCCAGCAGCGACCCCGCCATCAGCACGATGTCCACCGTCGAATGCTCCGCTGACTCGCGCCGCGCAGCGACCGATGCGCGCCGCGAGAAGTTGCGATGCGCTGAGTGGGTCGCTCCCCTCAGGGCAGCGGGTCGGTGGCGGGTTGGAAGTGGGAAGGGCGGGGGCTGACGCCGGTGAGCCAGCGGGCCAAGTCGTCGTACTCGTCGGGAAGGGTATCGATTTGCCGTGCGAGGTCAACGTACAGGGTGGTCACGGCGCGTCGGCAGTCGTCGCGCACTTCGCCCACGGCGGCGCTGGCGCCATGCCTCCTGGTGGCACATCAATGGGTTCTTGGGCTCTCAGTGCAGTCGGCGTCCATTTGCGGAAGCGGTCGGCGGCGAGGGCCGGCCCAGCGGGCGACCTGCGGGGCAGCGCTACGTTGCGCGGGACCGGTGCGGTCTTCGGCGCCGCACGAACTTCGCCGCCCGGTTCAGGGCTGCGGTGAGCTGCCTGTGCCAGATGATGCGTAGGTCGCTACCGTTAGTGCAGGCATGAGGGACGTGGTGAGGGGGCTGTCGTGGACACTGGGCGCAGGCCGCGCCGGGCGGTTCCGTTTCTGGATCGGCGGGAACCTCGCGAGCTGATCCGCGAGCATCTGCGCGGGATACCAGGGAAGCCCGGGCTGGTGTGTGTTCACGCCCGAGGCGGCTTGGGCAGCTACAGCCTCGCAGCCGAAGTGTGCGAGGACCAGCTTCTGGACCACGACTGTGTCTATGTCGAGGTTCAGGCGAGCACCCCGGACGGTGCTCTTGTTCCGCCAGGCGAGCTGCTCGGGCAGGCGTTGCGCGGGCTGGGTTTGGCCGAGCCTGACCTGCCCGGCTCCGACGCCGACCGAGCCCACACCTACCAGCGGAAGTCGGCCGGACGCCGGTTCGTCCTGCTGGTCAAGGACGTCGTCGCGGCCGAACAGGTCGAGCCCCTCATCCCAGACTCCGCGCCCAATGCGGTGGTGCTGGTCACCAGCCGGCGGGCGCTGCGCAGGCTCTATCCGCACGGTTTCCTGGCCGTAGGGCTGGAGGGATTACCGCCGCCCGAGGCCCGGGAACTGCTGCTGACCAGCTTGGGGACCACAGCTCGTGAACTCGACCCCGCTCTGATCGACGAACTCGGCGCTCTATGCGACGGCCACCCGCTGCTGATCCGGTTGGTCGCGGCACACCTGCTGGGGCGTGCCCGGGCCGCCGAGCCGCTGGTCGCCCGGATCAGACGGTCGCGCGCAGCTTTGTTGGAGCTCGACGTGACTCAGCCCGTCGCGTCGTCGCTGAAGCTTGCCTACGACGGCCTGAAAGACACGGTCCGGCAGGCATACCGCCGGGTGGCGCTGATCCCGGGGCCCGGCTTCGCGCCCGCCGCGGCCGCCATGGTTTGCCGTACCGACGTCCTGACCGCGTCAGAGCTGCTGGACGAACTGGTCGACGCCTGCCTGCTCATGTTCGACGACGCCAGCGGCCGATATGCGTTCCACACCGTGGTCCGCGAACACGCCAAGCTGCAGGCCTTCACCGGCGAAGAAAGCGACGTCCGCGACGCACTGGTGGCGGGCATCACCGGGTGGTACCTGCACGAGGCCGTGGCGCGCGACGCCGCGTTGTCGGGCCGATGGCGGGTGGGGCAGGTCTTCGCCGAGCAGGCCGCATCCATGCTGCCGGGGCCATCGAGGGACGAAGCGATCGCCTGGTTCGACGCGGAGTGGCGCAACGTCGCAGCCTGCGTCGAGGCTGCTGCTCGCGTCGAACGGCACGACATCGCGGGGCAGCTGTGCGTCGCTCTATTCAAGTTCCTGCACATGCACGGCCACACGGACGCGTGGCTGGAGACGCACCGGATTGGCATTGGCGCTGCGGAGCAATCCGGGGACGACGCGGCGGTCATGCAGCTGACGAACCAGCGCGGGGCGGCCTGGATGGCCGTCGGAGACCTCGAACGATCGCGTGCCGACTTCGAGACGTCCCTTGCGGCAGCGAGGCGCACGTCGCATGTTCTCGGTGAGCAGTCGAATCTGGAGTGGCTCGGCAAGGTGGCGGCTCGGCGCGGCGACCTGGCCGAGGCGTTGCGGTGGTACGACGAATCCGAACGCGTGGTCGAACAGGCCGGCAGCGGGATCCCGGACGACCAGGTGCCGCGGATGCGGGCGCTGCTGGACTTGCAGCGCGCTCGCGCCTATTGCCTGGGGAGCGACTCGCCGACGGCGCGCGCTGCGGCGGAACGTGCCTTGAGGTACTTCGACGCCGCTTCCGGCGAGCGGGAGAATCGGGCGAAGTGCCTGATGGTCCTTGGTGACGTCTTGACAGACCGCCAGGCCGCTGCTGACGCTCATCGAGTGGCGGCTGAGCTGTTCGCGGCCGACGGTGTCACCCAATCGGAGGCCGAAGCCTGGCATCGCGTCGGCCTGCACTACCCGGACGACAGGGCGGCGCTTGAGCGCGCCCAGGAACTTTACGCGCAGCTCGGCGATGCGCGAGAAGACGAAATCCGTCGCTTGCTCGAGTCCTAGTGGACGGTGAGGTGGACCCGCTGGGACCCCAGCAGGACATCAAGGTGGCTGTTCGAGCCGGCGTGCAGGTCGAACCAGGGGAGCAGGGCGGCGCTCGCGGTTTCGGCCAGGCCGGGCTCGGACGCTTCCACGACGGCCGTAGCGCCGTCCCGCACGGTTACCCGGCAGGCTCCGCCCTGGCGCTGTATCACGAGGTGGCAGACGGGGTGAGTGGCGAACACCTCGGCCGGCGCTGCGCCGGCTTCGGGAACGAGCACGACGGCGGCGAGGGCGTAGAGGTCTCGCCGAGGATGATCGTAGGCAACGACGAGATACCCGTCCCCGGATTCCGGCGGGCCGCCATGAGTAGCCGTCACATCGGCCGGCCACCGGCCCGCTCGAACCGAGCGGTCGTCAACGATCTCTGTGACCGCCCACCATGCCCGGACGTCCTCGCGCAGGGGCCGCAGGTCGCTCGCGCGGTACGCGGGGAGGAGAGGAGCGGCAGCCGGCTCAGGTAGATCCATCAGAGCGTAAAACGTGCGACGCAGCAGCACAGCTGACTCGCCTGGGGTCGAGGTCACCAGGTCGCGAACAGTTTGCGGCGACGCTGCGACGTGACGGAGCTGCGGTGCCAGCGGTGCGTGCTGATCGAGGCGAGGGGCGGTCCGGCCGAGAGCGCCGATCGCGGACTGCGCTACGACGTCGTCCTCGGGGAACGTGGCCAGCAGGGTGGGCATGCCCATCGCCGCAGCGTAGCCGGTGACCGCGCCATGATCACCAACCACAACATCGGCGGCCAGCAGCGCCTGTTGCCACCCGCGTACCGGCGGGACGAGGTGCAGTCCTGCGCGCAGGCAGTCGCCAAGCCACAGCCGGATCTGGGCGGGACCGTGAGCGAACCAAATGTTGGGATGCAAGGCCGCGCAGACCAGATTTTCCTCGAGGTCAAGTTCTGCGAGCAACCGGGCTATCAGGTCGGGAAATCGACCGAATAACGACCGTGGCCCCCAGGTGGAGGACACGAAAACCACGGTGGTGTCCGGAGTGGCGCCCAGAACATGCCGGTAAGCCGGGCGCCCGGTCCTGCTGACGTTGAGCCGGTCGAAGCATGGATCTCCTGCGACCACGCCAGCATGCGCCGCTTCAGGAACGGCGAGGGACAGCCTCTCGAATTCATCGTGATGCGTGAGAACGACAGCGCTGGGAACGACAACGCCGGCTTGAACAAGCCACTGGGCGGAGAGTCCGTATACGTGCCGGCTTCCGGCTTCCGGCTTCCGGCTTCCGGCTTCCGGCTTCCGGCTTCCGGCTTCCGGCTTCCGGCTTCCGGCTAGAGTATTTAGTGTATCCGATTCCGTGGGAGAGGATCGCGAGTGGCGCGGCAATTTCGTGCAGATTCCCACTATTGTGTACTGAAATGGCGAGATCGAATTCAGTGGCGAGTGCTTGGTGCCAGGGCAGCACGACAGCGCCGAGCTCGGTCAATTCCGGTTCGACGCCGGCTTCGGCTGCCGAGGCGCCGGGAATGGTGTACACCAGCTGGACGCGCCGGTCGGAGTCGAACACGGTCAGGATGTCGTGCAGCCGGTTCAGCGCGGTCACCGTGTGGACGACCACGAGGGCGGTGCGTTCGATCGGTGCGGTGTTCCAGCGCCGGCTCTGCGGTCCGACGGGGACCTTGATCCAATGACTGGCTGACACGTTCGGCGCTCCTGCGTGCGGTCGATCTTCGAGAACGGTACTCCGGGTGTCAGCCGAGGTCGGGCGGCAGCGACGTTGCCGGGTCGCGGCGGCTGCGGCGGAGCTGAGCGCTGGTGAGTCCGGTGGCGGTGCGGAGGTCGGCGCCGGCCACGCCGGTGTTGGTGAGGATGGTGCCGTCGAATCGGCTGCCGGCGAGGTCGGTTTCGCTCAGATCGGCGTCGGTGAGGTCGCTGTCGCGCAGGTCGGTGTCGCGAGCGACTGCGTGGGCAACGGTGGCCCGGACGGCGTGGGCGCCCCTCAGCGTGGCGCCGGTCAGATCCGCCTTGCGCAGGTTGGCCCGGTCCAGCTGCGCTCCTTGTAGGTGCGCACCGCGCAGGTTCGCGCCGGTGAGGTCGCAGTCGGTGAGGTCGGCGTCGCGGAGGTCGAAGCCGGAGAGTTCCGCCCCCGGGATCCTCGCGCCCCGCAGGACGAGCACGTCGTGGCGGTCGCGTGCGGGGGTGCCGCGGTCGCGGAGGGTCTCCAGTGCGGCGACCACGTCGTCGGTGCGGCCGTCGTCGGCGTGGGCGCGCAGGTAGCCGGTGACGGTCCGCAGGACCCGGTCGCGGTCGCGGGGTGAGTCGTGCAGGATTCGGTCGAGCGCCCGATGCCCACCGGCGCGGACGGTGACGTCGTCGGAGCCGAGCTGGTCGACGGCGCTGGTGAACCGGTCGGTGTACTGCTTGTCGCGGTCGAGGACGAACTTGCGGCCGGTGTAGTAGAGACCGGCGGCGACGAACGCGGCGCTGAGGACGGTCGCGACCTGGCCGCGGATGGTCCCGACGGCGGCGATGCGGTCCTTAGCGTCCAGCCGGTCGAGGTCGGGACCCCCGAGCCAGGTGACGACCGGGCCGAACAGGACCCACAGGATCCCGGCGACGCCCGCGACCACGATGAGGGCCAGCAAGATCCTGAGCACGACTCGGTTCATGCCCGACATTGCACTACAGGGCCGTACTGTCCGGCGACACAGGGTGGCATCGGCCGGTAGGCTGGTGGCGAACGGAGGGGGACGAACCGGTGGCGACGTCGCTCGTTCCGGACCACATCCAGGGCCGGAACCCGCACTACGTGAATCACGAAGACGAGCTGGCAGAGGCGGCCGCGGCGGTCGCGGCAGCCGAGGGCAACCTGGTGATCGTGTTCTCGGGACCGCCGGGCAGCGGGAAGACCGCCACCGCGCGTGAGCTCGCGTTCCGGATCAAGTCCTGGTTCCCGGACGGTGTCCTGTTCGCTGATCTTCGTGGCGCCCTCGATCGCGAGGGTGCCGAGGCCGAAGTCTTGCGAACGTTCCTCGTCGAGCTCGGCGTCGACGCGGCGAGCGTGCCCGACCGGGTGGCTGCGCTGCGCGCCAGGTACCAGACGTTCACCGCCGGACGTCGGCTCCTCGTGGTGGTCGACGGTGCCGTCCGGTCGAGCCAGGTGCGAACGCTGATGCCCGGCGACGGCCGGTCCCTGGTGCTGGCGACGGCCGGCCAGGGGGTTTCCGACCTCGCGGTCGATACACCGGTGAAGTTCTTCGAGCTGTCGCCCCTGTCGGACGTGGCGGCGCTGGAGCTACTGCAACGGCTGCTCGGTGCCGAACGGGTCGCGGCCGAGCCCGGCGCAGCGGCCGAGCTCATCGTCCTCTGCGGCCATCTCCCGATCGCGTTGTGCGTGGTCGCGAGCATGCTTCGGCGGCCGCGCAACCGCACGATCGCGAGCACGGTCGAACGGCTTCGCGACGAGCATCGTCGGCTTTCGGTGCTGTCGCCGCCGTCGGATCTGTCGGTCGACACCGCGTTCACTGCCGCATACCGGCAACTCGGTGACTCCGCGCAGCGGTGTTACCGGGCGCTGGGGTTGGCGCCTCGGACCGGCCGGGTGAGCGCTGAAGCGCTGGCCGAAGCCCTGGCGGAGCCGTTTTACGAAGTCGCGGAGAGTCTCGCCGAGCTGTGGGAGAGCGGCTTCATCGAGGAGATCGGCCCGGATCGCTACGCGGTCAACGACCTCGTCGCCCTGCATGCGTCCTTTGCAGATGGACGTGCCGACGCGGAGAAGGCGGCTGAAAGCGCCCGGCTCGTGGCTTTCCACCATCAGCGCAGTTATGACGCCGATGCGATGCTGATGCCGGCGCGGCCGTGGCGGCGGATGCTGTTTCCCGAGCTCCGCTCGCGAGGCGCGTTCGGCGACGCCGAGGCAGCGCTGGCCTGGCTGGAGGAAGAGCGCCAGACGCTGGCGAGGCTCCTCAGCTACGCCTACGAGATGGGCGACTTGGAGACGGTGTGTTCGTGGTGTGTGCTGCTGTGGCCGTTCTACGAGTCGGGTAAGCATCTCGGTGATCTTTTCGCCACCCACGACGCCGGCATCGACGCGGCTGAAGCGTTGCGGCGGCCGGATCTGGAGAGCTTGATCCGCCTCCAGAAGGCTTTCGGGCATTCCTGGGCCGGCGAGCTGGGCACTGCCGCGTCGTTGTTCACCGCCGCCGCGGAGTGTGCTCGCGTGGCGGGGATTCTCGAACTGGAAGCCACTGCGCTAGAAGGGCTCGGGTTGACTCGTCTCGAGCAACGCGACGCCGACGCGGTGGCGATACTCCGGCGGAATCTGGAGCTGGCAGGAAAGATCGGTGACGGCCGGCGTATCGCGCTGGCCCAGCTGCATCTGGCCAAGGCCGAGCCGCCCGATATCGCGCTTCGCCTGCTCGCCGAATCGGGCGCGTACTTCGAGAACAACGCCGACGTCGTTAATCGGGCCAAATGTGCGACCTGGCAGGGTAAGCACCTGCTCGCCGCGGGACGAAATCAACAGGCCAAGCGGGTGCTTGTGGAGGCCGTGAAGTTCATGGCGGCCAGGGGACGCCGGTTCGACCAGGCGGAGGCTCTGGTGGCCTTGGGCGATGTCCGGCGGGAAACCGGCGACGTCGCCGATGCGCGGGACAGCTGGCGCGAGGCGTTGAGCTGTTACGACGATCTTGGGTTCGCTGTCTGCGCCAGGGAGGTCCGGAACAGGCTCGCGAGCCTGCCGGGTTAGCCGCCCGTGACGGTGACCTCGATGGCGCGCTGGCCGACGGTGAGCGTCCAGGTGCCGGTGGGGTCCGTGCGGCCGCCGGCTCGGGCTTGGAGGGCGACGGCGGCGAACAGGCCACCGGCCGTGCTGATCCGGTGCACGTTGCCGTTGCGATCGCCCAGGAGCCAGTGCCCGTCGTCGGCTGGTGCAGTGGCGAAGACGGCGCCCGGCGCGTGGTCGAGCGCATCGGCCATCCAGCGCGGCGTGCCCTCCCCCGGGGCGCCGACGATGACGTCGGCCAGCTCGTACCACCGGCGCGTGGTCTCGCCGGGTCCGACGACCAGCCACAGGTCGCCGGCAGCCCCATCCGTGCGTAGTCGTTCCGCGGGGAAACGAGTGAGGTGCGCACTGGTCGGACCGCCGAGCGTGACGTGCACGAGGTGGGAGTCGCAGCGTTTCAGCGCCTGGTCCGGGAGCGGCAGCAGCGGTGGATCGGCGGCCGTGTCCGGCTCGGGCACGCCGAGCAGGTCGTAGAGAACTGTGCGCAGCGCGGCGGCCGATCCGCCGGGGAGCGACGTGGTGAGGGACGTGACGTCGGCGAGCCGGTCGGGAGCGTGGTTGGCCATGAGCTTGCGCAGCTGGCCGGCCAGGTCGCCGAGCTCGTCCAGCCGGGGAGCCCGACGAAGGAACATGCCGATCGGGGAGTCGGGAGCGACGGTGTGATCCGGCGTCACGGCCAGCGCGACCGGAGTGCCCAGAGCGGCCGCGTAGAAGGTGACGGAACCGTGATCGCCGATCACCGTGTCCGCGGCGACCAGGGCAGCGCGCCAGTCGTCGACGTCCTCCAGCACGGTCACTCCCGCGCGAGTGCAGCTCGCCAGCCATTGGCGTACCTGCCACGGGGAGTGCCCCCACCAGACGTTCGGGTGGACGGCCACCGCGACTCGGAACTCGTCGGCGGGAAGTCGAGCACCGAACGCGGCCGGCAGCCCGGCGCGACGTCCCAGCAGCGAATCCGGCCCCCAGGTGGACGACACCACGATGAGGGATTCGGTATCGGTAACGCCCAGCGCTGTCCGGTACGCGGCGCGACGGATTCGGGACGCCGTGATCTGATCGAAAGCGAGATCGCCGACGACCCTGCCGCGGTCCACAGCAGCGGGACTGTCCCGGGCTAGCCGACGCAGCTGCTCCTCATGGGACAGGGCGAGCACCGACGCGATCACGCGGCCGTCATGCAGTAGCCAATCGTCCGACAAACCAAAAACCGGTTTCCGGTTTCCGGTTTCCGGTTTCCGGTTTCCGGTTTCCGGTTTCCGGTTTCCGGTTTCCGGTTTCCGGTTTCCGGTTTCCGGTTTCTAAGTATTTATTGTACCCCATTCCGTGGGGAATGACGACCACCGGAATGGATAGCTCGTGGAGTGTCTGTCCGTGGCTGGCCGCGATCGCCAGGTCGAAGCCGCCCTCTAGCGCCTCCGGCCACGCCACTTGACGCACGCCGCGTGATCGGAGGAAGTCGGCGGTGCCCGCGGGAAAGGCGGATGAACCCGGATCGGTGAAGACGACCTCGATCCGGGGATCTTCGGCTACCAGTGCGACAACGTCGAAGAGCCGGGTCGCGGCGGTGACGTTGTGGGCCACGGCGAGCAGACGCCGCACCGGCGCGAAGGTCAGCCACCGCGACGCGGCTCCCGTGGTCATCACATCGGATCATGATAGTTACCGCCCGCCGCAGCCACGATCATCAGCGCGCCGAGGGTGATATTGCCCGCATCTCGACGAATCGCGTCGCGACCTCGTGATCGCTCCCTAGGACTCCAGTTGGTCTCGAGTCTGGCTGGGGTGGGACATCAGTGAAGACGCGGGGCGGCGGTGTCGCGCGCGGTCGATGGTCATCACCAACGGATCGAACCAACCATCAGCCGTGCACATTTCGCGACCGTTAGTGAACCCAGCGTGACACTGTCCGGTTCCGGGTGATGATAGGACGCGTCCTCACCGACGACACGCTGCGACCCTCTTTACTGCCGACGTCCGCGCGTTGCCGCCGACCCGCGACGCGTCGGCCATCGTCTTCGGGTGGACCCCGCAGGGCCGCATGGACCTGGGCTAGCCTCTATCCCTTCGCCGACCTCGCTGTACGCACCTGGGCGGGCAAGCTCGCCCCTTCGGTCGACTGGCCGAAACCCGAACCTGAGTTCGGGCGGTTGTGGCAGGCGATGGCCGGTACGCAGTTGTCCGAGTGGACGCTGCTCACCCTCGCTTGGGGAGTCCGACACGCCACAGGAGTTGCTCTCTGACCTGATCGCCGGCGCCGACCTGACGCGCGAGATCGACGCCCTGTTCGTCAACGCGCCGCTGCACGACTACGACGAGCGCCCGCGGGTGAACGACTTCACGTTGCCGGTGCTCGGCATGGCCTACATCGCCACCTACGCGGCCGCGCAGGGCTTCAACGTCGGCGTGCTCGATGCCGAGGCGCACGGGCTCGGCATCGAGCGACGACGTCATGATCAGCCCGCAGGATTGCTCACCGAAACCGCACCCCCAAGCCATACGCCCCGACGGCCGGCGCCCGAGCCCAGGGACTTGGACGTCGCGCCCGACGTCGAGATCGTGCCGTACGCTCGGGTGGCGTCGGCGCTGTCGTCTGCGCGACATCGCCGCGCACGTCTTGGTGCCTAGGCAACGACCGGTGCCCGCGACGGCGTGGCGGCCGGGCGCACCGTCCAAACCCCTTCTGTTCGAGAAGTCATCCGGCTGGACGCCGTTCGAGCGCAGTCAGCAGTCGCTCCACGGGTACTGCGCAGTGAAATCGTCGAAGGCGGCGTTCAGGTCCGCATCCCGGGCTGCCTCGTCCACGACGATCGGTGACATGGCGACCATCCCGGCCGCGTCGAGCACCCCGGCAACCGCGTGCACGATCGCCGCGTACCTGCCCGGCGGCACGTCCCCTGGCAGCAGTACCCGAAATTCACGCGCTTCCACATCGTCCACGATGCCTGTTGCGGGATGGCGACACCAAGCATCCGATCGGGCTGCGACCGTTTCAACCAGGCAGCTGCTCTGACTCAAGCCACCGCGCCAGGAGCCCAGGTCAGGTACGAAGTTCGTTGCAGAGTTCGGCGGCGATTACGCGGCAGCGGCGGCAGTCGTCGAGGTGGTTGTCGACCTTGGCGGTCTCGCGCTTGTTGAGCCTTCTGCGGGTCCACGCGCCGAGCTGTTCGGCCGCCTGGCGGCACTGCTGCGGACGCTGGGCGTTGTCGGTGACGTACGCCTGCAGGTACGCCTGCCGGAGGCCCTCGCGGGCCCGGTGCGCCAGAGCGGAGACCCCATTGGGTGACAGGTGCACGCTGGCCGCGACCGACGCGGCCGTCAGGCCACGAATTTCGGTGCGCCACAATACTTCCTGCCATCGGCAGGGCAATCGAGCGAAGGCAAGTGAGGCTAAGGTGCGTTCCAGTTTGGCTACGGCGGTGTCCTGGAACGGCTGGGCGATCACGTGCGGGATCTCAGCGTCGATCGCGGTCGCCTCGACGTTGTCGGTGAGCACGATCCTACGGGCGCGGCGGGTCTCGGTGTAGGCGATGCGCCGTAGCGTGGTGAACAGGTAGGCGCGGAATGAACGGTCGGGTCCGCCGCCGCCGTGGAGAACTGTGAGGACCTTGGCGAACGCTTCGGCGACCAGGTCGTCGGTCTCCAAGCTGGACTTCGTCAGCTGGCGGGCCTGGGCGCGGGCTGCGGCGTGATGGCGCTCGAACAGCACTCCGTAGTACTCGGTGTGACCTGCGCGTACGCGGGTGAGCAACTCGGCGTCGCCGAGTGCCGCGTTGAGGCGCTCGAAGTCGGTTCGGCAAGGTGGGCAGGTCTGCTGGATCGTTACGTCGGCTGAAATCGACGGGCAACACGACGCTGGACACGGCTGACTCCCATGGGCGTGGTAGAAGACATGACTGCGCGGATCCGTCCGGGCACCTACCCGGGTTTAGTACTAGTACTATTTGAGGATGGCACGCCTCTGACTATGGCGCAATAGTCCTAGTACTATCGAGCTGAAGGAAGGGGCGTCAGAGGTGTCCGACACGCCGGCGTACACGGCGATCGCGCAGGAGCTGCGCAACGGCATCGTCGATGGAACGTACCCACCCGGGAGCACGTTGCCGACGCTGGCCGAGCTCACCCAGCGCTACGGCGTGTCGAAGCAGACGGTGCAGAACGCCATCCGGGTGCTGGCCGAGGAGGGCTTGGCCGAGCCGGTGCGTCGGCGCGGCACAGTAGTGAGGGCCGCGCCGACGCGCGAGCTGATCGTGCGGGGGCGCAGGGTCTTCCGCGACGAGCGCGGCTACTTCTTCGACCTGACGGCGCAGACCTGGGTTGCGATCGAGAAGCCGATGGTGCGGTCGGCGCCGGCGCCGACGGACGTCGCCGACATGCTCGAGACCGAGCCCGGGCAGGCCGTGGTCGTCCGGGACTGCGTGATGGGCGATGCCGAGACGGGCGAGGTCCATCACGTGTCACTCAGCTACTTGGCGCCGTGGCTGGTCGACCAGCTCCCCGTTCTCGGTTCCGCCGACACCGGTCCAGGCGGGATTTACGACCGGATGGAAGACCATGGCCTCGGCCCCCTGGAGTGGGAGGAGCGTCTCGGCGCACGTCCGCCGTCGGCGCGGGAGCGCACGCTCTGGACCCTGGCGCCGGGCACGCCGGTGCTGCGGCTGCTACGAATCACGCGCAGCAACGCGGGTCGGGTGTGCGAGGTCAATGAGATGGTGCTGCGCGCCGACCGCTACGAGATCGGCTACACGCTGCAGCGCGCGACCACCGAGCGCCCCAGCCGCTGACCCCGCTCCCATCCGCAGGCCGCCGCGTAGCCACCTGCGTTGCGCGAGAGTAGGTCTAAACGACGCCAGCATTGCTGAGACTCTGCTGTCATCTGCCTGAAAGCCGATCACCCGGGCCATGGATTCTGCACTGGCCTGTGCCCGGGATGGCCACTGGGGGATGACCGCGCCGACCGCCGACATCGCCGTGCCCAAGTTGGACCACCCCGTCAACCAGCAGCCCATCCAGCTCGCTGGTCGTGCGGCTCAGCCGGGCGACCGGATCAGGTGTACGGCTGCGTCGACCTGCCCGACTGCACCCCGAACCTGCCGGCTCAGCTTCAGCAGCTCGACACGAAAGTCCTCGGTTCCATCAAGTGCGCCGAGGCGGGCCACTCCGCCGGGGAAATCTGCACCAACAACCCTCACAAGACGGACGGCCCTGGTCCGGGTGACTCCGGCGGTCCCGCCGTGAAGTTCATCAAAGACGGTACCGCTCAGCTGGTCGGCTCGTGCAGCCATGGAGCATCTAAATCGCCCACCATCTACACGAGCGAGCCGGACTTCCGCGACTGGATCTACAACACTGCGCGCGGCGTGAAGGCCGGGTAATTCTCACCCACCAGCACCCCTTGGCTTCCGCAAGTGGCCAAGGGGTGTTTCTATATTCCTGGCGATCTTGCTAGGGGGAGTAGGTGTCGGTCGAGGACATCGCGCGCGGCGTGAACGCCGCGATCAGCAAGCTCCCGGCTGCTGCCCTTGAACAAGCTGGTCAAGCCCTCCAGGAGGCGCATGCTGCCCTATCACAGGCCGTGCAGGGCACCGGTGACCATGAGGCCAGCCAGGCCATTGGTCTTCTTGCGGACGCCGTCGGCGACCTTGGTCGCATCAACCAGACGCTGACGACTGCCGCCCAAGGACTTACCGGCTATCTGGTGAGGGTGGGCAGGGTAGAACTGACGCCTTCCAGCAGTGGCCGGCCGGAGCCCTCCACAGCGAAGGGGCAACCGGCGAGCTCACGCAAGCTTGATCCGGACAAGCTAGAGGAGCTTCGCGCCACGTTGCCCCCTTCGGTTCCGAAGCCGAACCCCGAGAACAAGAAAACCCACGGTCAGTGGGTAGATGGGCAAGGTAACGTGCACACTACGGTGAGTGGTGAGGACCAAGCATCAGCGGCAGCGTGGGCGCGACTTCAGCAAGCCGGAATGCCCGCCAATCGGAAGCCCGTTATCACCACGCACGTCGAAGCCAAGGTCGCCGCCGGGATGATTCAGAGCGGCCAGCGGCACACCGAACTGGTGTTGAACAACCGGCCGTGCGTCGGTCCGTTGGGATGCGACTCGCTGCTGCCGGTCCTGCTCCCGAAGGGGTACAGCGTCACCGTGTACGGTCCCGATGGGTATGAGGAGACGTTCGAGGGAGGCGAAGAGTGGTAGCGCTCGACATCTGGTACGACCAGACGCCGAAAGATGACGACGGTAGCGTCGTGATCCGCGTGAACACTGTTGCCGAGCTGGACGCCCTGATTGACCGCATCATCGAGGAGACGGCCGACAACGTGGCTCCGCCGATGATCCAGGTGGCGCTCTCCGGCGTGAAGCGCTCGCCTGCCCTTGAGGTCGGCCTCGGTAAGGAGAAGGGCTTCATCGGGTACACCTCCCGCACGGAAGGTGGCTGGACTGTTGGGGACGGCGACGCCGACACGATGGTCGACTACATCTACATGGGCAACCACAGCGAAGTGTCGGCCAGCGTTGAAGTCCCGATATCTACGGTACGCCGCGGCCTTCATGAGTTCTTGGTGGCTGGGGCGCGGCCGAGTGTAGTTGAAAGCGATTTTGCGAGCTAACGATGGCTCGACATGAAAACACCAACGTCTGGCAATCGCCACAGTCAGGCTGAGCTTTTAGCGGTGTTAAGCTAATCCCATTGCCACACGTCATAGATCGTCGGTGATCCCCGGGCCGACGATCCCGTGATCGCGGCGGCCGCGCGGACAGCACGTTCCCGCGACACCGCCTGTGCGATGCTGGTCGACCGGACCGACCGCGGGGCAGTCACCGAGCCGGTCGAGGGCCGCGCAGGCAGCGCGGCCGTGCTCGTCACCGATGGTGTCGGATCGATCGGACTCCGTCTCCCGTTTCGCGCTGTCAGCCGGGACGAGCAGACTTTCCGGTCACAAACAGCAGTCGCTCCACGCGGCGCCCTTCAGTGGCCCGGACCAGGCGCATCGCTTCCCGGTACTCGTGCGGTTCCGCTTCACCTGGCGGAGATGGTCCAGAACGGGTTCGTTGGTTTCGATTCCGCCCCAGCTGTGGATGGAGATCAGCTCCCGGGTCAAGGCGATGACCGGGTCGTGGTCCTCGGCGGCCGCGGCCAGCACGTCGTGCTCACCGCAGCGGTTGATCGCTTTCACCACCGGTACCGCCCTCCATCCACATTGTGCCGGGCGTGTCATCCGGGCGAACATGCCTTTTACGGTGCCTTATGCCCTACGCCGGCGAGGATGAGTGATCCGTTGGGTGTGGGGAAGGTGATGTCGGGTTCGGTGGGGGAGCGGTCTTCGGGGTGCCACTCGGTTGTCCAGGTCAGTCCGGGCGGGATGAGGTCGAAGTCGCCGAACAGTTCCCGAATTTCATGCCTTTTTCGCCAGATGACGGGGCTGCTGTTGTTGTCATAGAGCTCTTTGAGCTTGGCGAGTGGCTGCTGGTAGTCCGGAGGGACGCCTTCGTCGGTGATGTGGGAGAGGGCGAGGTAGGAGCCGGGGGGCGCGAGTTCACGGTAGCGAGCGACTGCGGCCGGGCCGACATCGCCGGTGTCGCCACTGCGCGGTGACGCCGGCTGCTGGACGTGAAGCACGGCGATGAGCATGATAGCTATCGGCTGGTTCAGGTCGAGGATGGCGGTGTCCTGTACCTGCTTCCATAGCCGGTCGGGGGCGCGCAGGTCGGCGTGGATGGCTGCATGGCGGGCGGGGTCACCGTGCTCTTCGAGCAGCGCCTGGGAGTGGGAGACAGCTATGGGGTCGTAGTCGGCGTAGACCACCCGTGTGCGGCCCGGGGCGAGGTCATCGGCGACTTGGTGGGCATGCTGCATGGTCGGCAGGCCCGCGCCGATGTCGATGAACTGGGTGACTCCGCGGCCGATGAGGTGACGGACCACACGGTGTAGGAAAACCCGGTTGGCTTTGGCGATTTCGCCGAGCATCGGGAACTGGTCGAGGACGGTGTCGCCGAACTTGCGGTCGACCGCCCACGATGCGTCACCCCCAAGATAGTAGTCATAGACCCTGGCGACGCTGGGGCGTCGCATGTCGATGCCAGGAGGTGGATATGCCTCGAGTTCTCCGCCCTCGTCGGCCACCAGTGTCCCCTTCCCTGGTTGGAGCATATCCAGTTCCTTACTGAGAGTAGTTCACGGGTGACGTCTTGAAAACCTGGCAAACGGAGGAACTGCTATCCATCTTTTGTGTTGGCCGACGTGACCTGCTGAAACCGGCGGTGTAGCTCGACCAGCGTGTCTTCGGCACTCTCGGCGAGTGCCAGTTGGGCCGCCCAGGTTGTCTCGTAAGTGTGAATATTGCGTTTCGGTATCCAGGTCACGCCGGTCAAGTGCTCGTTGTAAACCCGAACTGGCACATCGTCGTCGGGAATTCGCAGCATGACGTAACTAGGGCCAGCCTCAGGTGAGGCACTATAGCGAAGATAGCGGATCACGACGTTGTCCTTCTGAGCAAGTGTGACCATCTTGCCGAGCTGGTCTTCAACGATGTCGGCGGGCTGGGCGCACAGGCGGTTGAGGGCGGATTCACTGATGATGAACACGAAGCTTTTGTCGGGGTCGGCGAGAATGCGCTGCCGCCAGGTTCGCTGCTTGAGGCGTTCTGAGATGTCGGTGGCACGCCGCTGCCCGTCGAACAACAACAGCATGTAGGACTCGTGCTGCATGAGGCCGTGAATGTCCTCGCCGCTGTAGGAGCACAGCACATTGGCTTGCTGTTCACGCTCCATCGCTTCAAAGAACCATTTCGGAGTGGGAGCCCGGTCGGAGCCGCGCACACGCACGGGTGAGTTCACCAGGTCCCATATCCGCACCATCGCGTCCGCGTCCGCCACCGGGACATTGCATCGGGTGATCCAGGCCAGCAGGTGTTCACGAGAGATGGACGTGTCGCCGCGTTCGATCTTGCTCACTGTCGGCTGTGTCTTGCCCAGCAGCGGGACCATGTCGTGCTGTTTCAGGCCGGCTGCCTCCCGGGCTGCGCCGAGTTTCGCGCCGAGATCGTGCTGAAGCGTGTCGTCTGTGTGCGGAGTGGGATCCGATGCCATCACTGCATCCACCGCCCCGGCGACGCCGTGTGGGAAGTGAGCGGGGCACTCCAGCAGGCAGGTGTCAGCCGGCCGGCTGCCGGCGCAGCAGGCCGCAGAAGACGTCCCATGTGTCGTGTGGAAATTCCAGCACCGGAGATACGACGAGCTTGCTGTCGCGAACGCCGACAGCGTCCCGGGAGGTGAGGTTGACCTCCACGCAGGTGCCGCCGTTGGAGCCGCTGAAGCTCGATCGATGCCATCCGCTCTCGTCGAAGTCTGCCGTGGGTACTGGCGCATCGTAGAACTGCATTGCTCCCCCTGAGAGCTCGCCTGTCAAGTCGACCCCAGAATGAGTGTCGAATATTCGACATGCAAGCCCGCAGCGTGTTCTTCCAGGCCATGTTCACTCCATCGAAGTCAAACGGGTTGAGATGCCTGCGGGCGGACCTGCGCCGCACCCCCGACCAGCTCGCGGCGCAGGTCCCCGAGGTGTGGCCACCGGCGAGTCGGCGGCCACACCAGTGGTATCGCTAGGGAAGCTGCTGCGGAACGGTCGTCGTGCCGCCGGCGCGCAGCCTTCTGACCGTCAGCGCACACAGCGCACCGGTCATCGCCGTACTCGCGGCGCCCAGTCCGGACGGCGACACCGTCCCGCTCGCGGCGACAGTCATCACGATCACTCCGGCTCGCAGCGTCGTCGCCCAGTTCCCGACGATCATTCCCGCAACCTCCGGCCAGGTGCGCGGCCACCGGTGCATCCGGCGGCGGCCGTGACGTGTCGGGGCCGCGCGCGGGAAGTGGACGTCAACGATCTGGATACGCCGCAGCGTCGGGCCGTCGGCGGCGAAGTCGATGACAACCCGGGTAGAGCGGATACCGGCTACGGTGGTCTCCTCCACCGTGGAGTGATCATCGGCATGTCCTGCTGGCAGCGTGTCATCGCCGGGGTCTAGGCTCATCACGTTGTCCTTTCTGTTCACAGGTGAGAGTGGCAACTGCGGCGCGGCTCTCCGGGATCAGAGGGAGCCGCGCCGCTCCGGCAAGAATGGATAGTCGCTGATGTCGAATATTCCATCCAGCCTTTCCTTGCGAAGCAAGTCTTGCACGTGTCGATTTCTGATTTCCACCCGGTCGGTCATCGGGCGACGACGCATGGTGGATCCGATCTCGAATATTCGACCTAGGCACACTTTCAGGTGAATCGGCTGGTCGAGCCCCCCTTGCGGGTCGGTGTCGCGCTATGGGCTTGTTGCAAAGAATCGAATATTCGACACTGCCTCATCGTTTCAAATTGTCGGTTCTTTATCTCTTGATGAATCGTTTCTCTGGCTTATTATTTTGGCAACTCGCGAGCGGGGGGCTGACGTTGAAAGGTGGTCGCGTCGCGGTGAACGGTCAGCGGTCGTTCGGCTTGGCTGATCTACGTAGGACTCTTCGATGCTGGATAGGCCAGTCGCCGACCCGGGTCGACGCTGGGCGCATGAACGCTGCCGGCAACGGGAGTCGGCGGCGCAATGGTGTCCTTCGACGACAGTCGAAACAAGTGAACTTATCCACAGGTGATGCGCGGTGTGGGCAACCTGTGGACAGCGTGCGGGCCTCCGCGAGGACGCTGCGGCCTTGGTGGGCAGAGGGGGTGGGCCGACCGTCAATGCGCAGGTCCGGTTACGAGGCGTTGCCGGAGGACGTGTGCCGGCGCGTCGAGATCGTCGACGGGGCAGTGGTCGTGCTTCCTGCGCCGGTGCGGTCGCATCAGCGGCTGGTCCGGCGTCTCGCGGATGCGCTGGAGGCCGGCTGCGGCCCGGGGTTAGCGGTGGTGACGGGCGCGGATCTGCGGGTTCGCGAGTCGCCGTTGGTGAACCGGCGCCCGGACATCATCGTCTACGACGTGCAGGTCCCGGACGAGAAGGTGCTGCGGCCCGCGGACTGCCGGCTCGTGGTCGAGGTCATGTCCCCGGGCTCGGTGACCGCGGACCTGGTGAGCAAACCGGCCGAGTACGCCGCGGCGGGGATCGGGCACTACTGGCGCGTCGACAACAACGACGCCGCATCTGCGTCGCGGCGCGTTGTCCGCCACGTCCTGGACGCCCGGACACAGGCGTACGCGGTGGACAGTGTCGATGAGGGAACGCTGAGGGTGACCTCGCCATTCACCCTGACCATCGACGTGAATGCGCTGATCGGCTGACCCACGGCGGGTAGGTCCGTCGCGGGCGAAGCCCGATAACGCCGGAAAGGTCGGGGCCCGGCCCACGGCGAACGCTGTGTGAAGCGCCGGGCCCCGGTTCGTCGTCGGTCAGCGGTTCCACTCGGTGGGGCGGCCGGGACGGGGACGGCGGGTCAGCTGGGTGTGGGTGATGATCACGGTCTACCTCCTGGATGCCGGGCACTAGGTCCCGATGCGGTCACCCGGATGACGCACGACCAAGCGTGGTCATCCGATTACAGTGGATATTCTGATCCGGGGAGGGAGGCAGGCACGTCGTGGACCGGACATCGTCACGCGTTCGAGAGTCCCCGCTGCGTGCACTGCGCTCACTTCCCGGTGGCCTGCTGGCCTACGTCTGCACCGTCGTCGGCTTCACCGCGGCGGTCGTGGCCGCCGCAACGGCGACGACGCCGGTCGCCGGCCGGGACTGGGCGTGGCTGGGGCTGCTGCTGGCCTGCGCGGTCGCGCACCTGGAAGTCACGCAGGGTCTGGAGCGGATCCGGGAACTGCCCGAAGGCGCGCCCTACACGCACCTGCAGTCCACCTGGTACATCGCCGGCCTGCTCCTGCTGCCTTTGCCGCTGCAGGTCGTCCTGATCGGGGTGACTTTCGCCTACGAGTGGGTGCGGGTGTTCGCCCGCCGCGCGCCGGTGCACCGGAAGGTGTTCTCCGCTTCCACCGTCGTGCTCGGCGTCGCCGGAGCCACCCTCGTACTCTCAGCGCTCTACCCGGGCGTGGCCGGGCCGTTCGTCACGGTGCTCGACGGGCCGCGCGGGGTGGTCGCGATCGTGCTGGCCGGGCTGATCTACCGGCTGACCAACTACGGCCTGGTCGTCATCGCGATCATCATGGACAACCGCGACCAGCCGGCCCACCGTGCGCTCGGCCCGGCCAGCGACCAGCTGATCATCGCCGCGGCGATCGGGCTGGGCTACGTCTACGCCCTGGTCGCCCTCACCCGGCCCTGGATGCTGGTATTCGTCCTGGTCCTGATCGTCGGCCTGCACCTGGGGCTGTTGCTGCCGCAGTTCCAGCACGCCGCCCGCACCGACCGGCGCACCCAGCTCGCCGACGCCACCTGGTGGCACGAGGTCGCCGAACGGGAACTCGAGCGGGCCCGCCGCCTCGGTGATCACGTCGGGGTTCTGCTCCTGGATCTGGACCACTTCAAGGACATCAACGACCGGTTCGGGCACCTGACCGGCGACGCCGTGCTGCGCGCGGTGGCCGATGCGGTGCGTGGCTGCGTGCGCGGCCACGGCCCCGACCTGGCTGGACGCTTCGGCGGCGAAGAATTCGTGGTCCTGCTGCCTGGCCTCGACCCTGGAGGACTGCAGGCCGCGGCTGACCGGATCCGCGCCGCGATCGCCGCGATCACCCTCACGGCGACCGACCGCCGCAACGGACAGGACGCGGTGGTCACGCTGACCGCCTCCGTCGGCGCCGGGATGTTCCCCGACCACGGTGATGACCTGACCACGGTGTTGCTGGCCGTCGACGACGCGGTGTATCGCGCGAAGGATCGCGGTCGCGACCAGACCGTCACGGCCTCGACTCGCTAGAACCTGCTTCGGGCGCGATGGCGTGGTCAGCGATCTCGGCGCTGCGGCGTTCGTCGAGACAGTCGCTGGCATGGCGGGCCGTCCGAGCCGAGGTCAGGTGCGGTCGTGAGGATGGCAGCGCCTCGGCGGTACTGAGCCGCGCCGGCACCGAGGGGGCCGCTTGTGCAGCGGGTCGGACGCCCGTGGCGTCCGACCAAGCCGAGCCGCGTGCCGATCGCGTCCAGCTGCAGTCGCAGCGACTGCCCGCCACCGATCTCCTTGAGTTCGAGCCGGGGCTGCACGATGCCGGCGGTAGGTCGGCCGCCGGGGCAGAATTTCGTCGTCTTCGGCCGGAAAGCCGTCGGGCCTCCGAACTTCTGCTCCGGGCGTCAGCGGGACACCCGCCGGAGGTGGACGGGCAGGCTGGTGTGCCCGTTGGACAGGAACGTGGGCAGGGTGGCCAGCTCCTCCGGCGGCACGGCGAGGGACAGGTCCGGGAAGCGGTCGAACAGCGCCGGGAGCGCCACCTCGGCTTCGAGCCGGGCCAGCGGGGCGCCCGGGCAGTGGTGCACGCCGTAGCCGAAGGTGAGATGCGGTGCGGCCGCGCGGGTGATGTCGAACTCGTCGGCGGTGTCGCCGTGCTGGGCGGGGTCGCGCCCGGCGGCGCCGAAGCTGACCAAGATCGCGTCGCCGCGCCGGATCACCGTGCCGTCCACCTCGATGTCCTCGACCGCGTACCGCAGCGGCGTGTACGGGATCGGCGCCTGCCAGCGCAGCGTCTCCTCCACCACAGCGGTCCACGGCCGTCGCCCGGACCGGACCAGAGCGAGCTGATCAGGGTGGGCCAACAGCGCGGTGATGGCGTGGTCGAGCAGGTTGACCGTGGTTTCGTGGCCGGCGGTCATCATCAGCATCAGCGTGTCGACGAGCTCGGTTTCGCTCAGCGCGCCGTCCCGGTCGTCGCGCGCGGCGATCAGGGCGCTGGTCAGGTCGTCCGCGGGAGCCGCGCGTTTCTGCGCGATCAGCTCGGTGAACAGGGCGTACGCCGCCGCCACGTTCGCCTGCGCCTGCTCGGCGGTGATCGCGCTGTCGAAGAAGCCGTCCACCACCTCGCGGATCCCGGCCCATTTGTTTTCCGGGACCCCAAACAGCCGGCAGATGACCTCGATCGGCAGCGGGTAGGCGTACCGCGCCCGTAAGTCGACGGGCGCGTCGCCGGCGCTCGCCTCGATCGCGTCGAGCAGGTCCCGGGTGATTTCGTCGACTTTCGGGCGGAGCGCCTCGGTGCGGCGGGCCGTGAACGCGGCGGACATCAGGGAACGCAACCGCCGGTGGTCGGCACCGTAGGCGGTGAACATGTTCCGGATCGAAACCCAGATCCGCAGCGGCCAGTCTTCGGCGATTTCGCCGTTGGTGAAGGCGGGCCAGTGCTGCACCGCGTCCTTGGACACCCGGGGATCGGCCAGCAGCCGACGCAGGACATCGTTCCCGGTAGCGGCCCAGGCCGGAATGCCACCGGGCAGTTCGATCCGGGTGACCGGCCCCTGTTCCCGCAGGCGGGCGCCTTCGGCGTGCACGTCGGAGGCGTTGACGTCGAGCCTGATCGGCTGTTCCATTCTCGTTCCCCCTTGCAAGTTCTCGCACGGACCCCGGCCGAACTCGGATACGGAACACCGACTGCGGCTCAGGGCACGTCCAGAATGCAGATCAGGGTCACCCTTGCGAACCGGTGTTTTCGGTGCTGTCGCGGCCCGCGACCGTGCCGCTGGCTACGCACGGGCCGCTTATCGAGCGGCGCAGCGATGAAAAAGCCGCTGGGTTTCCAGAATTTGATTCAACACGCGACCCTGTCGCTGGGGTTCACCGAACAGAAGAGCAGGCTGAATCCTGCGCTGCAGGAGTGGTGCGGCACGATGGTCGCCGCAGCCGAGCGGACCGTCGGCGCCTGAGCCGGCCTGGCGACTTCTTTCGACGTGGTGACTTGGCCTGCATTGGTGATCCAGCACGCGGCTTTCCGTTTTCCCGACACGGCTTCCCCCCACGGATCGCCAGTCAACATCATTGACCATCGTGCCACTGAGAGGACCCGGTACGCGTGCCCTCAACGGGTGAAATACCGCTTGCGACTCGGTCCGACGTGCCAGGACAAGAGGCGGGAGACCACCCGCCGCGCCGAACTCCGCGCGGATCATCCGCCCGCCCGGACCAGGAGGTCAGGCCAGCATTGCGTCGTCGGGGCGGTCGGCGCTGCCCGCGTGGCCGTGCAGCACGATGAAGTACTGCCGCCGAACGGGAGCGTGTAGCGCGCCAGTGCCTACTCACTGCGTGTGTGCCCAGCCATCGGCGCCCTGGGTGGGGTTTGGGAGCTGGTGGCGGGCGGTTCCGGTGGCCGGGGCCGATCACCGGTCGTTCGGCACGGCTGCTGTACCTGGGAGCTCGATCGGCGCGAGCGCGTTTGCGGGGAGGTCCCGAGTAAGCAGGTCCCAGCCAGTGCGGTGCTGGTCGAACAGGACGGTGTGGGTGCCGAATCGGGTCTCGTGATCGCGGAGGTAGTCGGCGGCGAAGGGCAGGCCGAGGTAGGCATGTCCGTCGGTGTCCCAGGTCGGGTCTTCCACCGTGCCATCGGGCCGGACACACCAGGCGTGTGCGGCCGGGAACCCGCTCGTGTGGATGGCGAAGCCCTCGACGTACACCAGGCCGTAGGTCTCGCTGTGAAGCGTCGCGTTGCCGTAGCAGCGCTGTGGGCGACCGAGCGGCCGGCCTGGCGGAAAGGGCGCGGGGGCGAACCAGCGGCCGTGTTCGAGCACGAGCGCTTCGACGCTTGCGTGCCGACGGCCCGGCTGCGACGGGTAGGCGTCGGCCATGGCCCGCAGCAGCCGGATCAGGTTCGCCTGGTGGAGCCCGAGCGGACTGGCGTCGATGTCCGTCACGCCGGAACGCCCGAGGTAACTGCGCCGAGCTCACACTCGCTGAGGCACGTGAAATCAGCGGCGGAGCTGAAGGAAGCTGCAACGACCACGGTGTAGTCCTACGCTTTCTCGCCGACGTACGGGACGGGTTCGAACACTCCGTCGTCCAGCACGCCGGCGGCCACGAGTGCGTGGCGCAGGTCCTCGGCGAGGTCGGCGGTGTCGATGCCGGTGTCCTCGCTGGGGCATTCGACGACGAACGCACGGATCACCTCGAGCGCGGACTGGTCACCGGGGTGTTGGTCGTGGCCGCGGACACCAGGGTTGCGGCGCGTGCCGCGGCGATGTGCGGATGGCCTTCCGGGGCAAGCGCGCGCAGCGTTTCAGCCAGCGCGTCGTGTTCGGTTTCGGCGCCTGAGCGTTCGCGCCGGGCGGAATCTCTACCCCACAACACTCATTCACCAGCTCAACCCGTGGCACCCGGACCGGTCACGGCGCACCGCCCGGGGATGACAGCGCACCGGCAGCCCCTCCCGTTCCCTATCGCGTACCGCTACCAGCGGCGTCCGAGTGCCACACACCGCCCACGCTACGGAAACCGCCCCCAGCCAGCCTACCCGCAGCAGAGAGCATCCTTAGCCGCTTCCCAGCGAACCCCCGCCCACGAGGAACAGCGTCACCATCGGGCTCAGGCAGCAGAGATCCGAAGGGACGGTAGACCCAGAACTGCCGCACCCGGAACTCCTCCCGGATGCGGCAGCCCAAATTGCAGACGCATCAGTCCTTGTGAGTCACGCCCTTGACCGCGTCCTTGATTTTCTCGCCTGCCTGCTTCAGCGCGCCCTTGGCCTGGTCCGCCTTGCCTTCGGCCTGCCACTGCTCGTTGCCCGTGGCGTCGCCCACCGCTTCCTTGGCCCGGCCCTTGAGCTCTTCGCCCTTGTTCTCCAGCTTGTCGTTCACGACGTCCTACCTTTCGCCACAGCCTAACCGGCCCCGATGAGCCGGCCATCGACTGCTCCCCGGGACCGGATACCCCAGCGCCGCGCCCCATGCACTCCCCCCCAGCAGAATCCCACCCCGGCTCCTGCGGGAAGCGGGGGCGTGGCGTCCGCACCAGATGCAGAACCGGCCAGCGTCTCGTTAAGGCAGCCACTACCCGCGCCTGAGGGGGAGTGCGCGAACGAGCGCCTCCGCCGCCAGCCGCTGACACGAGCGCCACGCCACCACCGATAGTAACCAAGCCGCTGCCAGATCGCACAATAGCTCACCACCGGTGAGTGGCCCCTGCAACCTCGCCGTTGAACCCTTAGACCGCATCTCATTTGGTTGTGTTGCTGGGTGGGCGATATCTTGATCAGCGATGACCGATGTGGAGAAGTGGTGTCCGGAGCCGTTGTGGCTGCTGGCGTACCCGCTGTTGCCGGATGCGCCGCAACGCCACCAGGGCGGAGGTCGGCGCCGGCTCGATGACCGTGCGGTGCTGGCCGCGATCTTGTACGTGCTGCAGACCGGTTGTGCCTGGTCAGCGCTGCCTGCCTCGTTCGGGGTCAGTGCCGCGACCGCGCATCGCCGGTTCAGCGAGTGGGTCGAGGCGGAGGTGTTCGCCCGGCTGCACCAGCAGGTGCTGGATCTGCTCGGTTCTGCCGGAGCGATCGACTGGTCACGGGCGTCGGTGGACGCGATGCAGGTCAGGGCGGTAAAAGGGGGGATCTGACCGGCCCCAGCCCGGTTGACCGGGGCAAGCCGGGCTCGAAGATCCACGCGATGAGCGAGCGTGATGGCCTCCCCTTGGCGGTGGTCATCTCCGCGGCCAACCGCAATGACCACCTGAGTTTCGAGGCGGTGGTCGATGCGGTCGCACCGGTCGCCGGGCCGCTCGGACGGCCGCGGCGCCGGCCGCACAAGCTGCACGCGGACAAGGGCTACGACTATCCGGCCTGCTGGAAGGTGCTGCGTGCGCGGGGCATCGTGGCCCGGATCGCCCGCCGGGGTATCGAGTCGGCCAAGCGGCTGGGACGTTACCGGTACGTCATCGAGCGGACCTTGGAGTGGGTTTCCCGGTTCCGCCGGCTGGCACGCCGCTACGAACGCAAGGCCGCCCACTTCCTCAGCTTCGCCCAGCTGGCCTGCGCGATGATCTGCTACCGCCGGGCGATCAAGCTGGATCTTCTAGCCCACAACAACCCCAAATGAGATGCGGTCTTAGCACCGGCGCGGCGCTATCAAGGGCGCCTGCGGCGTCGCTACGCGATGAGCTCCGCACACCACCACACCGGTGCTGACGCGCGGTCGGGACGAGGAGCACGGGGGCGGACAGTCCCTGATCGCCGTGATCGTGGTGGCGCCAGCGGTCGTTGTGGCGTTGCGGCTGCGGCGAGTCCGGCAGTAGCGTTCAAGTCCCGCGAGTGAACGGGTCCCGGTTCGGGGCGGTGTGCGGTTCGTACTTGAGAAGTCCGTGGCCGCCCGGGCGGCGTCGGCTCCGTGCAGGGGCCGGATGAGCGCCGCCGGTCTGGTGCGACTGGTATTCGGCTGATTTCGCCGCGCCGGGCGGGACGTCGAACAGAAACCGCGGGGGTCAAACCGCGGCTACGAGGAAATGTCG
This sequence comes from Amycolatopsis sp. lyj-23, assembly GCF_046549135.1. Classification (NCBI taxonomy): domain Bacteria; kingdom Bacillati; phylum Actinomycetota; class Actinomycetes; order Pseudonocardiales; family Pseudonocardiaceae; genus Amycolatopsis; species Amycolatopsis sp. lyj-23. The sequence continues at coordinate 136,826 of NZ_JAJPWN010000017.1, forward strand.
CTTCTCTGCCGTAGAAGCTAGATCAGGTGGCACCGGCGTTGATGGTCTCTTAGGGTGACCTGCCTCGCCAATTGCGCCACGGCGGGTGAAGAGGAGAACGTTCATCACTCGCCCGATGAGCGTAGTTTGCTCGTCTCAGCCGGGTGGTAACTCACCAGAGGGCGACGTTGGCGGTGAAACCGGTCGGTCTGCTCTCTAATTGAACCCGGTAGGCGAGCCAGGAAAGTCAGATCCGTCCGCAGTCGGGGACGAGCCACCCATTCGTGGTCGGGAACGAGCCGTGGACGCAGATTTGGGGGACGGACGTCGTGAAAGATACCGTGCTGGCCGCGAGCAGCCGGCCGCTGGAAGGTCACACGCCCGGGAACGGATCGGACCCGCGCCACAAAACCGCAGCCGTTCGGAGAGCCGCCGTCCGGTATCGGAATCACGGTTGGCGTGAGGCGGCCAACCCCCCGGAAACGCTGCCCGGACGGGAAAGGGAACGTCCGCCCGGATACGGGGGCCCGCCCCCGTGCCGCCCGCACGGCCTGGCGGTGATCCCGCCGTGGACACCGCAGCGTTGACCACCTTCCTCAGCGTGGCCGAGCAGTCGAGCTTCACCAAGGCAGCGAACGACCTGAGCGTCGCCCAGCCGACGGTCACCGCCCGGATCAAGAAACTGGAGCGCGACCTCGCCTGCGACCTGTTCAACCGCACGGGCGCCCTCATCCGGCTGACCACCGCCGGCCAACGCTTCCGCCGTTACGCGCACAAGATCGTGAAGCTCAGCCGCATGGCGGAGGAAATGGTGCTGGCGAGCACGACCCCGGGCGACGCGCTGACCGTGGGCGCCGACAGCGGGCTCACGTCCTACCGCCTGGTCCCCATCGTCGAGTACCTGTACCGGCGGCACCCCGACCTCGCGCTGGAGATCCGGCCCCTGGAGAGGGATCCGTGGAGCAGAATCTGCGACTCCGACGTCGACTGCGCGTTCTTCATCGACGTGTGCGAGTCCTCGCCGAAGGCGGATTCGACGTTGCTGTGCCCGGAGCCGCTGGTGGTGGTGACGGGCCAGGACGGCCCGCTGGACGCGGAGCCGGTACCGAGCAGGCGGCTGGCGAGACAGCCGTTGCTGTGCGCCCACCGCGGCAGCGGGTACCAGCGCCTGTTCGAGCAGACCCTGGAGAACGCCGGTGACGGCCGGGTCCGGGCGTTGTCGTTCGGCTCGATCGACGCGGTGAAGCGCGCGCTGACGGCGGGCCTGGGGATCTCCCTGCTGCCCCGGCTGAGCGTGGCGACCGAGCTGGCGGAGGGCCGGCTGGTGGAGGTGCCCTGGACGGCACCGTTCCAGGTGTACACCCAGCTGGCCTGGCACCGCGAGATCCGCACGGACCCCCGCTTTTCGGTCCTGCTGGACGCGGCGGCCCGGGCGACGGCCGAGCAGGTCGCCGACGCGAGTCCGCGCTCGGCTCGAGCCGCCCTCTGAAGGGCTATTGCAGCCGGGCTGGACGCCACAGCGGGGCCGTGCGTAGCAACAGACACCGGCAGCCCCCGATTGCCCTGGCCCCACAACAGGAGCACTACCGCGGTCAGCAGCGAGATGGTGGCGGCGGTCAGCTATATGTGTTGGTTATCGCTTCGCCAAGTGCGTCTGGCGCCCAGCGAGGCAGACGGCGCTGGATGAACAACGTCAGGAACCGGGTGGAGGGACTGGTGCCGTCAGTTTGCGGCGAACACCCGGAAACTTGCGCACCGGATGTCAACCCGTCGCCGTCATGACGCGTCCGCAGTCAGCTTCTGCGCACGCCGTTCGAGTTCTCGGTCGCGCTCGGAGCAGGGTTGGTACGGGTGCCTGGCGACGCCTGGGTAGTAACCGGCGGGTCTCTGCCGCGCAGAAGACTTGACCCGCTTGCGGTCGGTGACCGACGACCCGGCACCTCGCCGTGTCCGCGTCGCCGGTGGTCGACCAGGTGACGCGGCCATCGTGTGACGTCGTCCGCTGTATCCGGCGCAACGCCGTTGCACCGTTAGCTTTTTGCGTTGAGCCGCTTACCGGATACGCGTCAGTGCGGGAGTTTGACTACGGTGACGAAGAAGCTGTCGATCTGCCGGACGATGTCGACGAAGCGGTCGAAGTCGACCGGTTTGGTGACGTAGGCGTTGGCGTGCAGGTCGTAGCTGCGTGCGATGTCTTCTTCGGCTTCGGAGGTGGTGAGCACAACGACCGGGATGCTGCGCAGGTCGGGGCTGACTTTGACCTCGGCGAGCACTTCGCGGCCGTCCCGGCGGGGAAGGTTGAGGTCCAGCAGGATGAGGCTAGGCCGGGGCGCGTCCTCGTACGGCGGCTCCCGCCGGAGGAACTGCAGGGCCTGCTCGCCGTCGGAGACTACCGACAGGGTGTTGCGGATCTTGTAGTGCTCGAACGCTTCCTGGGTCATCAGGACGTCGCCGGGGTCGTCCTCGACGAGCAGGACGTCGATCGGTTCGAGGGATTCGGTCATGCGGCGTCCTGTTCTTCGTCGGCGGCGTCGGGCTGTTCCGAGGCCGGGAGGGCGGGAAGGGTGAAGCGGAAGCAGGTGCCTTTGGCGACCTCGGTGTCGAGCCAGATGCGGCCGCCGTGGTGTTCGACGATTTTGCGGCACATCGCCAGTCCGATGCCGGTGCCGGGGTAGTCGCCGCGGCCGTGTAGGCGCTGGAAGATGACGAAGATCCGCTCGGCGTACTGGGGGTCGATGCCGATGCCGTTGTCGGTCACGGAGAACACCCACTCGTCGCCGTCGCGTTCGGCGGCGACGGTGATCTGCGGGGGGTGTTCGCCGCGGAACTTCAGCGCGTTGCCGATCAGGTTCTGGAACACCGCGGTCAGCAACGACGTCTCCGCGCGCACCACCGGGAGGTCGCCGGTGACGACCACGCGCGCGTCGGTGTCGGCGATGACGCTCTCGACGTTGGCCGTCGCTGCGGCCACCAGCGCCGACGTCTCGGCATCGACCGGCTCGCCACCGCGGCGGCCAACGCGGGAGAACGCCAGCAGGTCGTTGATCAGGACCTGCATCCGTTTCGCGCCGTCGACGGCGAACCCGATGTACTGCACACCACGCTCGTCGAGCTGGTCGGCGTACCGCTTTTCCAGCAGCTGGCAGAAGCTCGTCACCTTGCGCAGCGGTTCCTGCAGGTCGTGCGAAGCGACGTAGGCGAACTGCTCGAGGTCGGAGTTCGACCGCTCCAGCGCGTGGGTCCGAGTCTCCAGCTGCGCGTGCGCCTGCGCCAGCTCGGCGACCTCCTCCAGGATACGGCGGCGCATCGTGTCGACGTCGGTGGCGAGCTGGCGTACCTCGCGGGGCCCGGTGCCGACCACCGGGCGGCGCAGGTCCCGGGCGGCGGCGTCGCGCACCGCAGCGGCAAGCTGCTGGATCGGGCCGACGACCGCGCGGCGCAGACCGGCGAACAGCAACACGAACGCCACCGCGATCACGACGGCGATCGCGATCAGCATCCAGGTCAGTAGGCTCGACGCCGTGGTCAGGTCGGCCCGGTCGGCGGTCCGCGCGGCTTCCAGGTGCGCGGTCTGCTCGGCCAGGCGAGCGCGGAGTGTGTCGAACAGGGTTTTGCTCTGCTCGGCCTGCGCGGGCGTGGGTGCGGTAGGGGTCGCGGCAGCGCCGCGCCAGGTGTCAGCGGCCGCGAGGACGGCGTCGAGGTCCCGGCCGGCCTGGGTGCCGGCGGTGGCCCCGAGCCGGCGCAGCTCGGCCACGGCCTGGTTTTGCTGGGCCTGGCCGGTGCGGTAGGGCTCGAGGAAGTCCGGCCGCTGGGTGAGCAGGTAGCCGCGGATGCCGGTTTCCTGGTTGACCAGGGAGGTGGCCAGGGCGTTGGCCTGCAGCAGCTGCGGTCCGGTCTGGTCGAGCAAGCGGGTGCGGGCGTCGCTGAGGTTGGTCAGCGCGATCGCGCCGCCGAGGAGAGCCGCGCCGAGCACGATCGCCTCGGCGAGGGCCAGCAGCGTGACCCAGCGCCGCATGGGCCAGGCGGTCGAGCTCGGGGTCATCGGGTGTCTCCGTGGGGCTGGCGGGTCAGCAGAACCAGGGCGATGTCGTCGTCCAGCGGGCCGGCGTTGAGCTCTTGAACGCGGGTGATGAGGGCGTCCAGCGCGGCGCCGGTGTCCACGGGCTGCCGCAGCTGCTCCTGGGCCAGCGTCGCCATCCGGTCGTGGCCAAGCCGGTCGCCCTGCTCGGTCCGTCCTTCGAAGATGCCATCGGTGTAGAGCAGCAGAGACCATCCCGGCGGCAGCGCGTGCTGGGTCTGGCGCCGCGGGCGCCGCGAGGGGACACCCAGCGGTGGGCCGAGCGCATCTGAGGTCAGCAGGGTGGCCGGCGAGCCATGCGGCAGTAGCAAAGGGGGTGGATGGCCGGCGAGGGCCATCCGCGCGGACCTGCGGTCCGGGGCGAGGGTGATCGTGCAGGCGGTGGCGAACAGCGGTTTGATTTGCTCGTTTTCCAGGACCTGCTCGACCGTGGTCAGGACGTCGGGGGCGGGCAGCCCGGCCAGCACGAGGGCCCGCCAGGCGATCCGCAGCGCCACGCCGAGGGCGGCTTCGTCCGGGCCGTGGCCGCAGACATCGCCGATGATCATCTCGACGGTGCCGTCGGCCAGCTCGACGGTGTCGTAGAAGTCGCCGCCCAGCAGCGCCCCGTCACGTCCGGGGCGGTACCGCACAGCGAGCTCCAGCGCGGGATCCTGCAGCAGGGGAGTGGGCAGCAGGCCGCGTTCCAGGCGCGTGTTTTCCCCGGCGAGCAGCTGCTGCTCCAGCAGCTGCTGCTCGGCGCCTTCGGCGCGGCGCCGCTCCCAGGCATATCGCATCGCCCGCATCAGCAGGTGGCCGTCGACCTGGTCCTTGCCCAGGTAGTCCTGCGCGCCGGCGGCGACCGCGGCCACCCCGGTGGCGGTGTCGTTCTGCCCGGTCAGCACGACGATGGCGACGTCAGGGCGATGCCGGCGCAGCGTGGTCAGGGCGGTCAGCCCGGTGGCGTCGGGCAACTGGAGATCAAGCAGGACACAGTCGACGCCGCCGACGTGCGTGAGCGCGGCTGCCAGGGTCTGCACCCGTAGCAATGCGACCTGCTCGGCGCCGACCGGCAGGTCGGCGAGCATCTCCTCGACCAGCAGGGCGTCCCCGTCGTCGTCTTCGACCAGCAGCACCGAGAGCCGGTCGCTCGCCGTCAGCGCCGAAGAGACCCGGGCAAAGCCGATCGCAGCAGTGGTCACAACGTGAAGCCTCTCTGGAACCGAGGCCTCACCACGTGCCCGCACGTAGACGGGCGGGATCAGCCGCAACGACGCCCACGCGGGCGCTCGCCAGTAGCTGTGGACTCAACCGGCAGGAGTGTATAGCGCCCCGGCGCGCCGCCCGTCAGGGTGCTCCACATATCACCGAAATGATCATCGCTGAGCGCCGGACAGGCAGAACGACCAACATGAACCCATCACCTGTCCGGTCACCGGAGACGGTGCGGAGCGGGTGGTAGCGACCCCGCCGGCCCTGGGTTTAGAGCCGGCGGGATCTAGGTCGAGAAGTACCCGTGCGAGTCAACTTGACCTTCACCACCCGTACCCCGTCCGTGCAAGCCGAAACACTCCGCTCGTCCACGAGCGTTCGGTGCGGCGACGTTGGTGGTCGCGAGGGTTGAACATGCAGCCGTGCTTCACACCTCCAGGGAAATCGTTGACGTCGTCCTGGCCGGCATCCACGCCACCACGCCATAGGGGGACCCATACCCGACCGCGGGGAGGACGACTGCCCGGCTCAACCTCGGGCAGGTTGCTCACGTTGGAGTGAGCGCGACGCCGGGTGCTGCTGGATCAGCGGCCGCTCAGCACGTCGGTGCGGCAGCCGACCGGCAACGGTATTCAGCACCCAGAGGCGGCTGAATCAGTGGTGAGTCAGCGGGCCGGAAGGTCAATTTCGGTGTGGCGCGTCGCCAATGTCGACGCGACGTCGGCCAGCTTGACATTCAGGTCCTGCGAGGTGCGCCGCAGCACATCAAATGCCGCTTCCGCCGAGACGCCGCGGCGGGCCATGATGATGCCCTTGGCCTGGCCGATGACGTCCCGGCTTTCGATCGCTGTGCGCAAGTGTGCGGCCTGCAGCTCGGCGCGGGTGACGGCGTCGGTGGTGGCAAGGGCCAGCGACGCGTGCGTGGCCAGCAGCAGCAGGACATCCCGGTCGGCGCCGTCCAGGCCGCCGGCGGTTCTCGAGAACACGTTCAAAGCGCCGACGGAACTGCCACTGGGCGCGCCAGGCAGCAGGGCGGTGGCGATGACGGAGCGAACGCCGAGGCCGACCGCGGCCGGGGCCCACCGCGGCCAGCGCGGCTCGTCGGCCAGATCCGGGCAAATGGCCACCGCTGGGCCCTCCGGCACGGCCGCCGCGACGCAGGGGCCTTCACGGAACCGGTACTGCAGCACGTCAAGGTCGGTGGCCAGGTCGTGGGTTTCGGCCGGGGTGTGGAAGCCGCCTTCGGGGTCGAGCAGGGTGAAGCTGGCGACATCGGCAGCCGGGACCATCACGACAGTCGCGTCCAGGACCCGCTGGAGCACATCCTTGACCGAGGGAGCGGCCAGCAGCGTGGTCGTCAGCTGGGCGAATTGCGCAGCCAGCGGTCCCAGAGCCGACCGAGTGGCCTCGGCGCCGGAAACGAACGCCGTTTTGTCGAGCTGCTCATCTCGCTCACCGGTCATGCCCATCCTCCTGTGATTCACGAAGGATGGCTGCCTGCTCAACCATCGTCGCCACCAATCTAGCCGTACGGGTGGCCGAAGCCGGTGTAGCCAGCGTCCGGCGTAACACGGCGCGACCCGATCACGACTTCTGCCTGCCAGGACGAGCCGACCGGGAAGAGGGCGATGGAGCTGCAGCTGAGAGTCAGCGGCGAGGTGGGCTCGTTGTACCGGTGGCTGCTGGCCGACCCCGACGTGGCCGGATTCGTCCAGGACACCGCGAGTGTCGAAGGCGAGGAGGACCTGGGCGGGTTCGAGGTGATCAACACCCTCGTCGCGAACGCGGCCGCCTTGTCGAGCTTGGTGGTGTCGATCCTCGCGTGGCGCTCCCACCGTCGCCCGGAGGCGAACGAAGTCCGGATCGAGCACAACGGTGTCAGCGTGGTCGTGCGGGATCCGGCTCCGGAGACGGTCGCGGCGATCACCGCCGCGCTGGCCGACCCGGTGCCGGTGGACGACGAGCAGGCGGTCTGACCCGGTGCTCGACCTGGCGGACCCGGGCTCTTCGCGTGCCCTGCTGGTGGGCTGTGGCCGGTACCGCCACCTGCGCGACGTGCCGGCCGTCCCCGCCGGCGTGCTGGGCCTGCAGACGGCGTTGACCGACACCCGGTTGTGGGGTCTGCCGCCGGCGCACTGCCGCACCCTGACCGATCCGCCGTCGGCCGGTGAGGTGCTCGACCGCATCCGCGACAGCGCGGCCGCGGCCACGGACCTGTTCGTCTTCTACTTCGTCGGGCACGGGTTCATCGACCTGGACTCCGACGAGCTGTTCCTCGCCCTGCCTGCCACCGACCGCACGCGGCCTTGGACCGGGCTCCCGTATGACTGGATCCGCCGCGCGCTGCGCCACCCCGGTGTCCGGGCGAAACGCAAGCTGATCGTGCTCGACTGCTGCTACAGCGGCGTCGCGCTCGGCGGGACCCTGGCCGCCGACGCGGCCGACCATGCCGCAGTCGACGGCGTCTGCGTCCTGACCGCCAGCGCCGAAACCAAGACCGCGCTGGCCCCGCGCGGCGAGCCGTTCACCGCGTTCACCGGCGAGCTGCTCAGCACGTTGACCGGGGGCATCCCCGGCGGCCCGGCCATCCTCGACATCGACACGGTCTATACGCACCTGCGGGCGAGCTTGCGAGCCAAGGGACGGCCGCTGCCGCAGCTGCGCAGCCGCAACGCCGGCACCCGGATCCCGCTCGCGCGCAACCTCGCCGGCCCACCACTCCCACCGGCCACCCGGCCCACCCGGAAAGCCCGCGTCACGGCGGCCGCGGTGCTGGCCACTACCATGCTCGTCGCGGCCGACACCGTGCCGATTCCGGCGCCTCCACCGCCGGTCGAAATAGTGGCCTGTCAGGGCAGTGAGCCGCTCGCCCCACCGCCTGCCAGGCCGCTCACCCGTACTCCGGCTGTCGTCGCGGCCACAGCAGCGCTGGCCGGCAAGCCAAATCTGAACATCGGCACGATGCTCACCCGGCCGGGACTGGCAGAACGCTGCCCTGACGGCACCTTCCGGGGATTCGACATCGCCATCGGAGAGATGGTCGCCGCCGACCTCGGATACCCACCGGAGCGCGTCCACTGGGTGGACCTACTTGCCGAGGAACGGCTCTCCTCGGTGCTGACGAACCGCGTCGACCTCGTGGCCGGCAGCATGGCAATCACCGATTCCCGTCGGCGATACCTCCGGTTCGGTGGTCCCTACGAGATTTCCGGCCAGTCGCTCATGGTCGCCGGTCCCACCACGACCGTCGACGGCCGCGAGTCCTTCCGCAACCCCGACCTGACCGTCTGCGCCGTCGAGGGCACCACCGCGGTCGAAAGCCTGCGCCCTTACCTGAATCGCTCCGGCCAGCTGATTACTCGCCGGACCATCGCCGGATGCCTCCAGCTGCTTTTGCACGGCCTCACCACGGCGGTGAGCTCCGACCGTTCGGTCCTGCTCGGCTACCAGCTCGGCCTCGGCGCCAAGGTCAAGCTCGTCGGAGCGCCGTTCAGCGACAGCTCCTACGGGATCGCCGTCGGCAAGGACCGGCATGAGCTGGCCGACGGGATCGACGACATCCTCGAGCACAGCTACCAGGACGGCCGCTACCAGTCCGCCTGGCGCCAGTCACTGGGCAAGCTGCTGCCCGAAGTCACCTCCGGCCCCCCGATCGACCGCACCATCGGCTGAGGATCCATCAGCCGCAATTGTGGTGGTGTGACGGCGGGCCAGCGACTGGCGGCCAGCTGGCAAGTAAGAGCGAAGATCACCGCTCCGATGAGTGGTCTGGTCCGCGAGGCACTACCACTTCTCCATCGGATTCCTGTTCCTCGGATCAACGCGACGACATCGCGTTGCGGACCTCGGTGCCCGGAGCACATGGTGACGCACAGGTGCTTGCTCAACGCTTCCCGAGGCGGGGGCAGGCGCTCGCACGAAGAGCACCTGGATCGGCGGCCCTCGAGCAAACGCCGCCGGTTCATCCCTGCCGATCAGCGGTCTCGCGAGTTAGCGGCCACGCTCAGATCGGCCCAGGCGATTTCCCGCAGATCGCGGTGCAGCCACCGGGCGATGCGGTCGATCACCCACGGCCGGCTCATCTCCTTCCGCTCGTAGCCCAGCAACCGGACGCGCCGGCGGGGAGCGATCAGCGCCGCCAGGATCACCGGCGCACCGGTGCTGTCCACCTCGGTGATCAGGTCGGCGATCCGCCCGAGTGGCCGCCCCTGGGTGTCGTAGGCGGTCGAACCCAGCAGGTCACTTGCGCGCATCACGAGCTCCCGGGATCCGGCCGATCACGTGCTCCCGCAGCCACTTCTCCAGCGGCGGTTCCGTCAAGACTTCCGCCCGCAACGACAACGTCAAGTGACTTCCGACGTCGGCGACGTGCTCGAACGGGATCCGCAGCGGCACCGGCGTTTCTTCGGCACGCAGCCGCGTGGCCACCGCGGCGAGCCAGCGCCCGAATCGGCCGCCGATCCGCAGTCCGAGGGCGACCTGGCCGACCAGCAACGCGACGACCCGCAGCCGCCCATCCTCGCCCGCGGCCAGCTCGACGTCGTCGACCTTGCCGACCTTCCGGCCCGCCAGGTCGACGACCTGCCGGTCGAGGAGGTGGAAGTCGATCCGCAACGTGGTCATTGGCCGGCTCCGGTGATGATCATCAACGGGATCGCCGCGACCGCCGCGACGAGGATGACGCTCAGGTAGGTGACGCCCAGTACGTTGCGGATCCGGCCGTTGACCTGGTCGCCGAGGTAGTCGCGGTCGTTCGCGACGACGAGGATCGGCAGGTAGGTCAGGGGCAGGACCACCGCGGACAGCAGCAGCGTGTACTCGGTGAGCTGCACCGGGTCGATGGTGGTCAGCAACAGCGCGGCCCCCAGCACGACACTGACCAGCACGACGGTGTGGAACCGGGCCGCGCGACGCGTTTGCCCCACTCCCAGCCGAAGTACTGGGCAACGGTGTAGCCGGCGGACAGCCCGGTTTCCAGCGCCGCCCCGAACGTCGCGGCGAACACGCCGAGGATGACCACGGCCAAGCCGAGTTTGCCCAGCGCGAGCCCGACCGGCAGCGTCGTCTGGGTGATGGCGTCGACCTTCACCGAGGCCGGCTCGAACACGACCGCGGCGCACGCCATGATCGCCAGCGACAGCATGCCGCCGAGCGGGAACCCGACGAACACGTTGATGCGCTCGGTGCCGAGGTCCTTGCGCGTCCAGTTCTCCTCCACTCCACCGGACGAGAAGAAGAACACCTCGTACGGCGTCATCGCCGCTGCGAACAAGGCGACCGCGAAATATCCGTAGGTGGCCCAGTTCTCCGTCGGCGGTGGTCCCCCGCCCACCTCACCGAGTAGATCGGCCCACGACACCGGCAGCGTCACCAGCGCGACCACGAACACGACCAACGCCAAGCCCAGCAGCCCGAACACCCGATCGAGGGTCTCGAACTTGGTGCGCCACAACACCACCCAGAGCACGACCGCCACGACCGGCACCCACAGCAGGTAGTGCACGCTGGTCGCCAGGTGCAGCGCGAGCGCCACCCCGCCGATCTCCGCGCCCAACGTCAGCATGGTGACCAAGTAGGACCCGACCAGGTTCACCAGCGCGATCCGCGGGCCCAGCCGTTCGCGGATCAGGTCGAACACCGGACGGCCACTGACCGCGGCGATCCGGCCGGCCATGTCCGCGTAGACGCAGATCCCGACGATGCCGACGATCACGACCCACGCCAGCCGCATGCCGAAGCGGGCGCCGGTCTGGGAGTTCGCGACGAGGTCGCCGATGTCGACGAAACCGCCGATCGCCGTGAGGATCCCCAGGGTGACGGCCAAGACCTTCTTCATCGGCGGCGCTCCAGAAAACCGGCCAGCAGATCACCAGTGCTCCGCAGCTTCGCCGCCAACGCGCGTTCGGCCCCCGGTCCCGCGTCCGTGGCGGCGCTGACGGCGGCCACCTCGGCGGCCGCAGCGCTCAGCAACGGCAGGCACTCGTCGCGCAGCGCGAAGGCGGCGGCGTCCGGAACCTCGTCGCCGGCGAAATCGCTGATCGCCGTGGCCAGGCTGTCGCGGGATTGCCACAGCACCGCCGACCGGTACGGAGGAAGGATGTTCTCCTCGGCGTCGGCCGTCACCATCAGCTCGGTCGTCCGGACTGTGACAGCGCCTCTTCCGCCGCCGACAGCGCGGAATCCCGGTAGTCATCGGACGAAGCAGGCAGAACGGACGGAACGGCAACCGCCGCCAGCACAACGAGGGCAGCTCCGCCCCACACCGCGATCTTCACTGTTCTGCCGTGCACTGGATCACCGTAGTACCGGTGACCTGATCCGGCTCATCGACGGCGCTGCGGACTGAAGCCATGCTCTGCCGAAGAATGGTGCTGGTTATGCGTTGTCTTGCTGGCGGAGTTGACCGTTGATGTCCAGCGGGAACGCCGAAGGCGATCTGGGGCCCGGTTTCATGGCCGTGGTCGTGGATCCAGCGTGACGGCAATGACCCCGACGGCCTGCCGGCCGTCGGGGGCGGCAGGTCATCAGCACTCGTAGGTCTCGACGCGGGCTGATCGACTCAGCGGCTGGCGGTGCCGATTGGCGCTGACAGAGGCGTTCGACCCTGGTCGGTACCGCGTGCCGTTGCCATTCTCGGAGGACGCCGACCGGCAATGTGGGTTTCCCCCCGGCCCACCGCCGGTCGGCGAGGCCTGTCGGGCGCAGCACGGCGCACCCGGCAGGCCGCCTCACCGTCGATGCACCGCGTTCACAGCCTGTTGGTGCGGCCATGGACGGAGCGACACGGGCATGCGGTCGTTCCCGCACCCGCCGAAGGTCCACGACAGCGGCCAACTCGACGGCGCCCTCGCCCCAGGGGCGGCGCTTGCGCTCCCGTTAACTGCTGGCACCCGCGAGTGCTCGCTGACGAGGAGATCCACGGCAAACCCACCGTGGTGATCAGCCGGGGTTGCGCCGCCGCACGTGGGCGCAACATCCCCGCGTCGAGGGCTGCTTCGGACGCCGCGCCAGGCACGCGCCACGCTGACCGGAGGACGCGACGACCCGACACTGGCTCTGGTGGTGACGCTGGCCCAGGACGGCGATCCGGGCCAGTTCCGCGAGCGGCTGGAGACGGAGAGGCTGCCTTGGCTTCGGCAGGCCTTGGACTTGGAGACCGTTCTGGTGAGCATGGCGCTACGGTTCAGTTCCCGAGCCGAGCGCTCACTCCGGTAGCTGACAGTGCAGCTATGACCCCGGTGAAGCCACCGCAGCGAACGCAGCTCATCTTCCTGTGTCGCTGCTGAGTTCGCGCATCTGCAACGCGTTGAGCCTTGCGGACGACTCCACCTTCGACCACTATCGTGTGACGTTCTGCACGTGCACCCGCACGGGCAAGGGGGTGTGATGACCGAAGTGGCGCCGGCGGTGGCCGGGACCGATGCCCGGAGTGACGCGGCGCTGATCGCGGCGGTCCGTGGTGGTGACATCGCGGCTTTCGGTGAGCTCTACGAACGCCACCTCGCCGCCGCCCGGCGGGTGGCGGCCGCGATCGCGGCCGACGTGGCGGAGCGGGACGACCTGATCGCCGAGGGCTTCACCCGCGTGCTGCGGATTCTGCGCAACGGTGACGGGCCGGACGAGGATTTCCGGCCGTATCTGCTGACGACAATCCGGAACACGATGGTCAGCTGGCGGCGGCGTGACTCCACTGTGTCGGTGGTGGCCGAGGTGCCGGACGTCCTGCCGGGCGAGGGCAGCGACGAGTCGGTGAACAGCCGGTTGCACGCCACGGTCGCCGCGGACGCGTTCGCGAGTCTGCCCGAGCGGTGGCGGACGGTGCTGTGGCGGACCGAAATCGACGGCGACTCGCCCGCGAAGATCGCCGAAGACCTCGGGATGACGCCGAACGGCGTGGCGGCGCTGGCCTACCGTGCGCGGGAGGGCCTGCGGCAAGCGTACCTGGGCCAGCACGTGCCGGAGGCGCGGCGGCGCCACTGCAAGAACGTGTCCGGTCAGCTGGCCCGGTGGGTGCGGGACGACATTTCCGACCTCAAAGCGCACCGGATCACCGTGCATCTCGAGCGGTGCGCGGACTGCCGGAAGCTGGCGACCGGCTTGCAGGAGCTGAACGAGGAGCTGCCCGCCACCGTGGCGCCGCTCATCCTCGGCTTGCCGATCATCACGCACTGGCTGACCACGGGCAGTTCATTCGCCTCGTCCGGGGTCGCCGCCAGCACCGGCGCCTCGGCGTTGTCCTGGGCGACGGCCGCGAAGGTCGCCGCGGCGGGCGCGGTCCTGGTGACGACGGTGACTATCGGTACGAGCACCTCCAATGACACCCCGCCGCCGGTGTCCGGCGGCGCGGCAACGACGACGCAGACCGCCCGGAGCGGCTCGGCCGCGCGCGACACTGCGGGGCAAGCAGTTCCAGCGGGCCCTGGCCAGGCCTCGCCGGATCCGCAGCTGACGTCGGCGCCGGGTGCAGCTTCGGCCGATGAGACGGCGGCTGCGGCGGAGTCCGAAGCGGCCCAGGGCTCAGGAACCGACACGAACGACGGCCAGGCGGCGAAGGAATCCAAGCTGGCCGCGAAGGAATCGAGGCAGGCCGCGAAGCAGTCATCCAGGCAAGCGGCCAAGGAGTCGCGGAAGGCCGAAAAGAGCAAAACCTCGGAGACTGCTGCCCCCACCGGATGACCGGGCTCAGCCTGGTCCGCGGTCACGATCCGGTCTCCAACAGGGAGGGGATGGGGCTCGGGCGTAGCAGACCAGCAGAGCCGAACGATCTCCTCGCTACAACGCACGGTTAGAGCCGAGTGCGACGCTGAGTGAGCGGGGTGGTTGACGGTATGGCGAAGCGCGGCAAGCGATGGAATTGTGATGGCGGTGGCCGGGCACACGCTCGGACACTTCGGGCACTCGGATTCCGCTGCGTCGAAGCGACGGCAGACGTGCGGTGGCTTCGTCGTGGCGGAGTGCTGCTTCCGGTGCCGAAGGGGCCACGGCTTTCGCGGTGGCAGATCCGGTATCTGCAGGCGGCGTGCGGATACGGCAAGGAGGAGTATCTGCACGCCTGGCGGAACAAGGTGCCCAAACTCGGCTGTCCCCACGGCAATGCCGCTTCTGCGGATTAGGCATGGGAACGGTGACGGATGTCCGGGCGTGACAACCACAACGAGAGGCTGCAGCCGGTGCGGCTGCCTCTTCCGCAGCGGCTTGTGTGCGGAGGATCTGGTTTGCTGGTTGCGGGTTTCGCCCAATGGGACGTGTTCTTGGGACATGAAGGAGCCGCTGTGGTGGCTCTGGTGGTTCTGGCCGGGGCGGCGTTTCTGCTCGGGGTCGTCGGCGTGCTGCCGGGGCGAGTGTCGTGGGGTAAGAACTTGAAGATCGATCTGCGGACAGGCACCAAGGGTGCCGACGCGCAAGCGCTGGAGACGCCGCCGGCTGAGCTCGCTCAGATTGCGCAAAACGCTATCGCCGACGCGATCGGTGGTGTCGAAGACGGTGTGGACCTCACCGAGGCTGCCCGGTTGGCCGAGCACGCGCTATTCAACAGTGAAATCATGGCCGTCGTCGCAGAGATAGCAGCTGAGTTGGGCGCACAGGTAAGCCTCAACGGGGCGGCCGACGAATGGTGGAACACGCGCGTCGAGAAGGCGGGGAAAGCGGTGTTCTTGGCTATTCGCCTGGTTCTCGACGAGCACGTGGCCAACCGGGTTCGTTCCCGTGCTTCGATGGTCGTCGGCGGAGCTGCCGTGCTGGTCGTGGTGCGAGAACTCGATGAACAGGCGCTGCGCTTTCTCGGACCGCAGCCGCCCGCGGTGATCACTTGGGAGGGAAATCCGGGCGAGCTGCGCGGCTCGCTCGCCGGTTTGCTGGGAGTCAAGATGAAAGCGGCCCGCTGAAGGGTCCGCGCCAGCAGCGGGTTGCGTGCTGATGCAGACTTCTCGGTGCAAAAAGACGATAGTTGGCGCCACCCGCGATCATCAAAACCGGCGAGGATCGCGGTCGGGTGTTGCTCCCGGTGCAGTGCGTCCGGACGCTGACGGCTTTCTCTGAGCTTGACGTGCTGGCAAGATGACATGTGCGGACATGCCGTGGCGAGGACCGGCGCGTGGACTCCGGCGGAAACGGTCGATCCACTGTGGGTGTTCAGTCGTGTGGTCGGCCGGTGGCGGGTGGCCGTGAGTTGTTGGCCAGCTCGGTAGCGACGATCTCCTCGATCCGCGTGGCCGCGCGGGTCCAGTGCCACCGCGAGGCCAGGATCACTGCGATGAGCACTGCGGCCGTGGCGAGGACGATCATGCCGGCCGCGGTGTCCGCGACCGGAATGGCCGCCGTGGTGGCTGGGAGTGCGAGTACCGGCCAGCGCAGGCGCCGGCGGGCGTGCCGTGCCTGATAGGTCAGCATCCCGAACAAGGGCAGGTGTGCGCTCATTCCGGTTCTCCGCGATGTCGCGGACGGCTCGCCCTCACCTCAAGCCGCCGCCACGGTCGATGTCTGGTGTCATTTCTAGGTCGCAGAGCTCTGCAGCTGAGTTACAGTGTGCGAGATTCGCGACCAAGGAGGAGTCGGCAACCACCCTTATGAGCTAAGCGACTTCGGTCTAATCCTACTCTCTGTAGAGAACGAGACCTTATCGTGCTGTACGCGACCGAAAATCGTCTGGCACTCCAGGCTGGCGTCCGGTTGGTCAAGCGGAATGTGGTGAGACCGTGGTCGACATGGTCCTGAGCGGTGCGCTCGATCCGAATCTTCCGCGGCCTCTCGACGGATTTCGCGCTTGCCTTACGATGCCGACGGAACCGGAGCGAAGTCGTTCACTGTAGCGATGACCTCCGTGACGGACATTCCACACAGGCGGGCAAGGTGTTCAAGCGCGGCGCCGGAAAGGATTTCCTCCTCGCCGCTGGGAATGCCCGAGCAAGCGAGACGGTTCTGGGCCCACCGGCGTAGCGGTTCCAGCGTCGGCGGGGCATCTCGGACGATGGCGTTCAAGTGCACCAGGAGACCGTCTGCCGGGTCCGGCGTCACGCGACGGTGAGTGCGGGCCAAGACGTCGCTCGGAGGCTCGCCGAGTGCCATGCAGATCTCGACGAACCGAATAAGCGAGCAGTGGCGAGTGCCGAGTTCGTATGTGGCGAGGGTTTGGAGGGAGAGTGTGCCGCCCATTCGCGCCCGGAGCTCCTCGCGGGTCCAGCCCGGCCGGCGCCGGGTCCGACGGATTTCGTCCCCGAGGATACGGCGGTACAGCGCGTTGTCGATGTTGGCCACCTGATTCTCCTTCGCGTTATCTGAAGTAACGATCGAAGCCCGCGAACGTCACGGGCTCGACGTACTCTGTGATGCGCTTGCGGTTCGACGCCGTAGCTGGTTCGCCGGATTGCCCGGTGAAAGTGTCGAGTTTTCCGCGGCGGTCGCGGTCCGGAGATTCTTCAACCGGTCGGAGTTGCCGCTCGCCGGGGAATTTGTTTCGTGCATGTGGGTCGTCGACGAAATGGTTCTCTGCTCAGTGCGCTGTCGAAGTTGGCGAGTGATTTCGTGTTGTCGGGTGTGGGGAAGTGACCGTCGGGCCTGCCAGGCGCCGGGCGCGTCAGGCGGTGGACTGAGCCAAGTTGAGGCCGAAGGCCAGCGCTTCGCCAGCGTCTTGCACTGCCTCGTCGCGGCCGTGGCTATGTCGCGCTGACGGTGCTTCCGGGAACGGATACTCGCGGAAAGCTGGGCTGTCACGGCGTCGCCGGATCAGCCGCCGTCGCGGCGGGGTCCAATCCAGCGGAAGGTCTGATTGCTCCTTCACCGTGCGGCTGTCGCGGAGTCCGGGCCGCCTCTGTTGCGTCAGCGTTGAGGTCGAAGGAGCGGACCCCTGCCCTGCCAATCACCCGGACATGTGTCGCAGGTCACATTGTTGAAGGTTTGCGCTGCGCCGAGACGGGTATTCGGTCCTGCTTACTTGTCCCACCGGAGGTAAAGAGTGGCTTCCGATCCTCTTTGGGTTCAACCCCGTGATCTGCGGCGAGTGACGGCCCTCCCTGCGGAATCGGGCACAGGTGCGGTCGTGCTCGAGGTCGCCGGGGAGGTCGACTTGCATAGCTCTCCCGTTCTGGAAGCCGCCATCGCCGAGGCTAGGGCGAGCGGACCAGAGCTGCTGGTGATCGATCTAAGCGAAGTATCCTTCCTAGCGTCGATCGGGATCACGATCCTGCTCAAAGCCAGTCGCCAGGCGGCGCCCGTCACCCGGGTCCGGGTGGTGGCTCCCGAGCACAGCACGGTGGCACGTGTTTTCCAGTTGACCGGTGTCACCGAAGCGCTCGGTGTCGTCCCAGCCCGCACCGACGCCCTGCCATGAGGCCGGGTCCATCAGGGTCGGGGCCTCCCTGGCTCAAGTGAGCCGCCGTCCAGAACGGCCGCATGATCGGATCGTTACGCCCTCGCCGACTTGTTCCGCCACCGCGAGCTGATGTGGCAGGCTGACTTCGACCTGGCGGATGGTTCACGGCGCCGACGGTCGGGGCTGTGTCGTGAGAAGGTGGCGCAGCTGGCAGGTATGTCCATCGCCTAGTTTCGCGGAGCTGAAGGCGAGTCCGGAACTGCTGCATGGTCCCGCGCCGACGACCCTGGTGGCGGAACAGGTCGCTGTCCTGCTCGGCGCATTCGCCCGCCAAGACGGCAGCGGAACCCGGAGGGTGGGCCGATGATGGTCATACCGCGGTCGCCTGTGATGGCGCCCTGGTCGGCAGCGGTCGACGGGCGGGACGCGGTGTTCTCCTACGTGCCGGAGGTCGGCGCGCAACCGAGGATCCAGCCGCATGCCTGGCGGGGTCGAAGTGTGCTGGTGCCGGTGGCGGCGGTGCCGGGGTTGGCGGCCGCGGTCGAGGCGGTGCTGGAGAGCACTGCGACGGCCAAGGTCGGCGGTCTCGACCGGTGGAGCCGGGCGCGGGTCGACCGGATCACGGAGTGCGTGTACTTCGACGGCCCGGTGCTCGCGGGAGGCCGGAACGGGCATACGCCGGTTCGCACGCTGTTCGTCGCGGTGGCTGACCTGCGGGGATTGCGCCTGCGGCTGACGGCCTACCTCGCGGCTCCGGGTCTGGCGTAACGGCGGTCGCCTCCCAGGTGGTGGGCGACCCCGTCGGCCCCCGATTTTGGAGCCGACGGGGTCTGGGTCCGAAGGACACTCGTACGAGACAATCAGACCTGGCCTCTCGATACCCCCGTTCGGACGCATCGAAACTTCTCCTCGTCGAGCCCGCCGCGGCATCGTCGCGGACGAGACGTTCGACGTGCTGCGTTCTTGCGGCTCGCTGAAAGCCCGATGAGGTGGAATGAGCGGCATGACGTCGTGGAGACCCCCGGACGATCCGGTCGACGAGGTGAGCCAGCTGCGCGACGCGCTGGCGACGCAGCCGGTGATCGAACAGGCCACAGGGATGGTGATGCTGCTGTGTGGCTGGCCGCCCGAAGCGGCCTTCGGCGTCCTCCGGAGCATCTCCCAGCGGACCAGCGTCAAGCTGCATGAGGTCGCGGCGATCGTCGTCGCGGCCGGCAGCCGCACCGGAGCCGCGAAGGTGGACGGCGGAACGGCTTCGGCAGTGCTGGCCGAACTGCGGCGGCAATTCCCGGGAGTGGCTTTCGACGCGGACTCAGATCCGGGTTGATCGGACATACGAGCCAGAGTGTCGCTCGTGAATCACCGTCTTGTCGATCATGTGGGAACGGGTTTTCGGAATTTTGTAGATCACTGGTACGCGCAGGTGGCAGTCGCTGGCAGAGCGCTGATTCGCGCTGGTAATCCGGATATGCTGTCGACGTTTCGCTGGTGCGGAAAGGAGCGAGGGCGCGGGTGGCCGGACGTCGGGGAAACGGAGCGGTGCCCGCGGCGTTGACCATTGCCGTCGGCGTGGCCGGTGCGGTCTACTTCGCGCCGCTGGGGGACTGGGTGGCCGCTGACCCGTTGCCCGGTCAGCAGTGGATGAAGAGCCACATCGCGTTGGCGCTGTCGTTGTTCGGTGCGGTGACGCTGTTCGGTGCGGTGCTCGCGTTGTGGCAGCGCGGCGCCCGGCCGGCCGCCGGTTCTGCCGTTCATCCGTGGGATCCGCAGCAGGACGGTTATCTGGAGGATGTCCGCCGCCGGATGCGGGTGGTGTGGATTGACCAGTTCCTGGCCCGGTCGCTGGAGCGGGTCGTGCCGGCGCGGCTGGGGTTGCGGGAGCGGAAAGACGGGATCACCGGTCCATTGAGGGTGGTTGACGGCGATGGGCCGGACGAGGTCGCGGACATCGTTGCCCTCTATGAAGCCGATCGCACGCAACGGCGGTTGGTGGTCCTGGGTGAGCCCGGCGCCGGGAAGACCACGCAACTGCTGCACCTCGCGGAGCACCTGCTCGCCGACGGAGCCGGGCCGGTGCCCATCGTCGTCTCGTTGTCGACCGGCAGCTGGAAGGTCGAGCCCGGCCGGGAAACCACCCTGCAGCGGACCGGCCGCGCGGACGAGGCGACCTACGACGAAAAGGTGATGCGGCGCGAGCGGCTGCGCGCGGCCCGCCGGGTGCAGGCCGACCTTGCTGTGGCGGCTGCGATCGACTGGCTGTCGTGGGAGATCTCGCGGCTGTATCAGGTCCCGGAGGCGAAGGTCGCGGCGTGGTTGCGGATGGACCGCAGCCCGATCGTGCTGCTGCTGGACGGGCTGGACGAGATCCGCAACGTCGAGGACCGCCGCCGCTGCGTCGGGGTGCTTTCCCTTCTGCGGTCACGGTTGAACACCGCAATCGTCGTCTGCTGCCGCACCAAGGAGTACTTCGAATCCGAGCGCCTCCTGAACTTCGGCGCCGCCGCCGAGATCACGCCGTTGAGCGCCGCGGACATCGACCAGTACCTAGCCGACGCCGGCGACGAGCTGGCGTCGCTGCGCGGCGCGTGCGGCCGCAACGCCGAGCTGGTCCGGCTGCTGAACACACCGCTGGCGCTGACCGTCGCCGTGCTCGCCTACCGCGGCCGGCTGGTCGACGACGCGGCCGTTGCCGAACTGCTCGCCGGCCGTCTGGATCACCTGTGGTCGGCCTACCTGGCGGAGGCCCTGCAACGGCGGCGCAGCCTCACCACACCCGGGAAACCGCGCTTCGGCGACGAGGCCACGATGGGCCACCTGCGGGGGCTGGCGCGGCTGATGGAGTCCGGCGGCCGCGACACGTTCGCGATGGAGAACCTGACCCTCGCCTGGGTGCGAAAGGCCGACCCGGCGCCGCCCGGCCGGATCCCGATGGGCGCCTACGCCGTGGTGGCGCTGTGCGCGGCACTCGGACTGGCCGGATATGAGCTTCGGGTGAAGGGCGCGGGCTACGCGATCGCCTCCGTCGTCGTGCTCATCTTGACCGCGCTGATGCAGTGGCGGATCGCGCAGCGCGTGAACGCCAGCGGGTTGTCGCAGCTGCAGCTCGCGGAGTTCGTGGCCGGCCGGTGGCGGCTGGACCTGCCGAGTGCGCTCCTGATGGCGTTGCCCAGCATTTCGACCGGGCTCATGGTGGGTGTGTGCATCGGAGCGCTCGGCGGGGTGGACGGGTTGCTGCTCGGCCTGCTGCCGGGGGTGACCGCGGGGGCGGCGGCTGCGGTGCTCGCTCTGCCGGTGCGGGCCGCGCCGCGGCGCAAGCGCGGTGCCGGGCGGGTGCGGTCGGTGCGGACCGCGGCCGCTCGGCGGACGCTGTTCGTGCGGGTGGTGACCGGAGCCGTGGCGCTGGTGGTGTGGTGGAGGCTGGCCGCGGTGCTCGCTGCGGTCGTCGGCGCGGAGGTCCGGTCCCTTGCCTACCACCTGATGATCGCGGCGGCGGCCGGGGCGTGGCTGACCGGGTTCGCGGTGTCCCTGCGGGGGTGGTGGAGCCACCGGGCGGCGGTGCGTTCGGTGCTGCGGCGCGGAGTGCTGCCTCGCGACGTGAGGGAGTTCTTCCCGCACCTGGAAGAACAGATCATCATGCGCCGCACCCCGTCCGGCTACGCGTTTGGACAGCCGCGTGACCGGCTAGTGCGGTACAGCTTCTCTAGGCCTGCAATGCAAGATTCATCGCTGTGCGACGGTAGCGGCGTAGTCGGCGCCATCGCTAATCGTTAGTGTTCACCGCGTGTGACCAACTTGCGCAAGCTAACGCAGGAATCCGGTAATTCCCTAGAATGCGATAGCGTGCCAGGCCTTTAGCTGGCCTGGCACGCCACCGTCGTAGCTCGTGTGATTTGAGTGTAGGAATATCTCGAAATCGAGGTAAGATGTTCTTAAAGGTGGGTTTAAAGTATTACTGGATGCTCAATTGAAGCAGTAGATCGAGATTCGATCACGTACCTCGCGTGCGGCCGTCTGTGCCGTGGGCCCGCTAAGTCGGCCACTGTCGATTGCCTGGCCAAGAGCCCCGTATACCAAGGATGGGAGCGGCAAGGTGGTCTGGCCGATCGCGCCGAGAATATCCAGTCCCTTTGAAAGTGCTCGGCTGCACTCTGCGGCGTTGTACGCAGCTGTAGTCGGAGCGGCCATTGCCGGTGAGATGAGGCCGAGTCCCAGGCATGCGGTCAATGCGCCAGTAGCAAGTACGCGAGAGATATACATGACAGATCCTTCTTGAGGTGAGGGTTCGCGCAGGTGATTTCGGTTTTTAAAGTCCCTGCCTAGCTACATCGAAATCCTATCACGCAGCAGATGGTTACCTTCAACGCGTATTGGTTTCTTATGGGAATCAACTATTTGCTTCGTTCGCATCCGGTCCTCTGACAGGAGCATCCTGCTGGCCGGTATACGCTCGGTTATCGGCCGGGACGTGCTCACCGGTCGATGTCGCGCTGTGATTCGTCTTGAACAAGTCGGGTTTCAGTGCAGCTTGCAACCGAGCCTCATGAGCCAGAGTCGAAGCGGTTACCTGTCACTCACTTGACTTCCCGGCGAGCAACAATGTCCGATACGTTCCCGACTTTGGTCGCTAGACCGTTCGATGGCGATTACTTAGTTTCATTGTGGATAACTTCCGATCGAGCCGATTCAGGGCCGGATGATCGAAAATCATAGGGAGAAATCGATGGTGAGATTCAGCCGGGTCGCCGCGCACGCGGTTCCGCTGACGGTCGGCGCCCTGCTGCTGACCACGGGGGTTTCCGCGGCGCAGCCGTCCACCGTGGATGCGGCGGCCGCGCGCACCGAGGCGGGCATCAACGCGCTGCAGGGCATCAAGAAGAGCCTGACCCCCGCCGAGCGGAAGCAATCGAGCCAGCTCGTCGTCGAGAAGCGGTTGCGGGCCGATCGGTCGCTCGCCGCGAAGATCCCCGACTACCGCTCGGGCGTCGGTGTCAGCAGCGCCGGCACCGTCGCGGTCGACATCGCCGCCAGCCGTGACCAGGCCGTCGCGAGCGCGGTCCAGGCCGCGGGCGGCACCGTCCGCTACGCCGCCGGTGGCGCCGTTCGCGCCGACCTGCCGCTGGCCGCCGTGGACGCCATCGCCGGCCGCGCCGACGTCGCCGAAGTGCGGCCCGCCGCGCAGGCGACCACCTGGAGCGAGCCGGGCAACCGGGACTTCCGCCAGGCCGCGGCCGCGCAGGTCGCCGCCGCGACGCAGGTGTCCGAAGGCGACAAGGCGCACGGTGCCGACACCGCCCGCACCACCTACGGCGTCAGCGGTTCCGGCGTCAAGGTCTGCGTGCTCTCCGACGGCGTCGACTCGCTCGCGAAGTCGCAAAGCGCCGGCGAACTGCCCACCGTCGACGTCCTGTCCGGCCAGAAGGGCAGCGGCGACGAGGGCACCGCGATGCTGGAGATCGTCCACGACCTCGCGCCGAACGCCGCCCTCGGCTTCGCGACCGCGTTCACCAGTGAGGCCAGCTTCGCCGCGAACATCCGCGCGCTGCGCACCACCGGCCACTGCACGATCATCGTCGACGACGTCGCCTACTTCGACGAGTCGCCGTTCCAGGACACGCAGGTCGCGCAGGCGGTCAACGAGGTCACCGCCGCCGGCGTCCTGTACTTCTCCTCGGCGGGCAACTCGGGCAACGCGACCGACGGCACCAGTGGCTACTACGAGGGCGACTTCCGGGCGTCGTCGTCGAAGATCAGCGGCGTCACCGGCACCCCGCACGACTTCGATCCGAGCAGCACGACGCAGAACTTCGACGCGCTTTCGGCGGGCTCGCTCGGCAAGCCGGTGACGCTGTTCTGGTCCGACCCGTGGGGCAAGTCCGCCAACGACTACGACCTGTTCATCCTGAACTCCTCGGGCAGCGTCGTCGCCTCGAGCGAGAACGGCCAGTCCGGCTCGCAGAACCCGTACGAGATCGCGAGCGTGCCCACCACGGGCTCCGGCTACAAGGTCGCGGTGGTCAAGTACAGCGGTGCCGACCGGTTCATCGCGCTGAACGTCATCCGCGGCCGGTTCGTGGCTTCGGGTTCGCTCAAGGCGTTCAGCACCAACGGCGTCACGAACGGCCACTCGGCGGCGGCGAACGCGTTCAGCGTGGCGGCGGCCCCGGCCGGCCCGGCGTTCGGCCGGCCGCTCGAGACCGGTGACCCGGCCAACCCGGCGGGCCCGTACCCGGGCCTGTTCAGCGCGTCGAGCAAGTGGGAGCGCTTCTCTTCCGACGGCAAGCGTCACCTGTTCTACAACGCGGACGGGTCGGCGATCACGCCGGGCAACGTGTCCTCGACGGGCGGCACGACCCGCAGCAAGCCGGACATCACGGCGGCGGACGGCGTCGCGACGTCGGTGGCGGGCTTCCAGCCGTTCTACGGGACGTCGGCGGCGGCCCCGCACGCGGCTGCGATCGCGGCCCTGCTGCTGTCCGGCAAGCCGACGGCGACCCCGGCCCAGATCCGTTCGGCGCTGGTGTCCTCGGCGATCGACCTGGGCGCGCCCGGCTTCGACACGGTGACGGGCAACGGCGTGATCATGGCCGGCCCGGCCCTGTCCGCGCTGGGCGTCCAGCCGAAGTAAGATTCCGTTGACGCACTGACTGGTTTTCCTACCGGGTGCCGGGGCAAGGACCAGTCGGTGCGCTTCGCGAGCTCAAGATCGTCGGACGGTGGTTGCGCCCGCGGCGTGACTGCAGGCCAGCGCTGAGCGGACAGTTGCCGGTGTGCTGCTCCGTACCATGGGGCGGCGGACGACGCAGGCGGGTTTGACAAGACCGCACCAGGCCAATGCCACACCACTTCCCGGCACACTAAAACCGGCTCGGTGAGCTCAATGCTCACCGAGCCGGTTTGTGCTGGGTTACCCGGCTCACAACCGGTCGGTTGTGGGCTCGGCAAAGTCTGTTTTGGTCACTGGCCGTTGCTCGTGCGCAGGGGATAGTCGGTGTAGCCGGCTGCATCGCCGCCGTAGAACGTGGCCGGATCGGCCTCGTTCAGCGGAGCCGCATCGAGAAGGCGCTCGACCAGGTCGGGGTTGGCCAACGCGAGCTGTGCGACGGTGATCAGATCGGCCAGCCCCGTGTCCAGGTCGGCGACCCGGGTGGACAGGTCGGCACCCGGCCGGTTGACAACCAGTGCGGTCGGCCAGACCTCGCGAATCGTGCGCAAAAACGAGTCGTCTCCGACGTGGACCAGTTCGAGGTAGGCCAGGCCGAGCGGGGTGAGGGCGCGAACCAAAGCCGGGTAGATCTGCTCGATGTCGTCCTCGACGATGCCGTTGTGCGGGATTCCGGGTGTGATTCGAATGGCCGTGCGGTCGGCGCCGATCTCGTCGGCGATCGCAGCCGCGACCTCGACCGCGAACCGGATGCGGTTGTCGACTGATCCACCGTACTGGTCGGTGCGCTGGTTGGCGCTGCTGGACAGGAACTGCTGCACCAGGAAGCCGTAGCCGCCGTGGATCTCGACGCCGTCCGCGCCGGCCCGGATCGCGGCGGCGGCCGCGTTCCGAAAGTCCTGGACCGTGGCGGCGACTTCCTCCGAAGTGAGTGCCCGGGGCTCCGGAATCGGCTGGGAACCGGTGGCCGTCGGCATTTCCGCCTCGGGACGGATGGCTGACGGTGCAACCGGCTGCCGCCCGTGGAGAGTGTTCGACGGGTGGGCGACGCGGCCGGCGTGCATGAGCTGAATGAAGATACGGCCGCCCACGCGGTGCACCGCGTCGGTGACCTGCCGCCACCCCGCTACCTGCTCGTCGGTGTAGATACCAGGGGTGAGCGGATACCCCTGTCCGTCATCCGACGGCTGAGTCGCCTCGGAGATGATCAGCCCGATCGACGCGCGCTGCGCGTAGTACTCGGCGTTCAGTGCGGTCGGAACGCCCTCGGGAGTGGACCGATTGCGTGTCATCGGCGACATCACGAGCCGGTTCGGCACGTGCACGCCACCGACGGTGGCGGGCTTGAACAAAGAGGAAAACGAGGTTGTCATGGTGTCTTTGACTTTCCGTAGTGGCTTCGGGCCGATCCGTCCCGCCACGCCACTATAAAGACGCAGATTTGGTTACTGGCAAGCGAACTTGCTTCCAAAAAGGGGAGCTACGCACCGTATGGAAAGTAGGCATACCTTGGAGTAACCACCTTCGTGTGGCAATTTCGCGGTCTTGCCTCCGCGCACTGGGATGTCACCATGACTCGGCACCGCATGGCGGTGTTCTTGCTCGGGGACGTCCTGTCGCTCGACCAGGCGATTCCGGTGCAGGTGTTGGCACCGCGAACTGCCGGGCTCGCTGACAGCACGCTCGCCGGGCGCCCAATGGTCGGGTGTCCGGGTGGTGTCCATCTGTTCGGGGCGTCGCCGAACTCCAGGTAGTTGCGTACGTTGGGTCGGTCCAAGCGGAGCTGGTCCGCATCTGGACCAAAGTGCCGCTCGTTGTGGTTGCCTGAGTCCGGGCGATTGCGGAATGAACCGGCGTGCTGGTATCTCCTAGCCCGCCGGTGTTCGCTCGGTCGGGTCGTCCAGACCCGGACGTTCGCATGGTGGCGACTCTTCGGGTGCCTGGGCGCTGGTACTTCCCGCTGGGAACCACTTGTCCTTGCGAGTAACTACCCGTCTTTGGGTACCTTGCTGCTGATGACGCCCGGGATGTCCGGGCAGCGGTGACGAAGGGGAAGAAGAAAATGGCTACTCGGGTATCCACGGCGCGTTGGCAGGGCTCGGTCGTGGAGGGCTCTGGCTCGATGGCGCTAGGCTCGGGGGCGTATGAAGGACCGTTCAGCTTCCGGTCGCGGTTCGAGGACGGTAAGGGAACTAATCCGGAGGAGCTGATCGCGGCGGCGCACGCTGGCTGCTTTTCGATGGCTTTCACGCATATTCTGGAAGGCGCCGGGCACTCCCCGAAATCGGTGGAGACGAGTGCCGAGGTGCGACTTTCCGCCGTCGACGGCGGATTCGAGATTACGCGTATCGACCTGAAGACGCGGGGCGACATCCCGGGTATTGACGAAGCCGAGTTCGCAAAGCTCGCCGGCGAGGCGAAGACGGGTTGTGTGGTTTCCAAGGCGTTGTCCACCGTCGAGATTACGCTGGAAGCGACCCTGGTCTAGGAAGTTCGCGAGCGCGTCGGATTGTCAGGCGAATCGGCTCTGGCGGTGACACCGTGCGCTCGTCGACCTCGCCGATGGCAAGATCGTCGGCGTGATTTCGTCCGACTGGCGCCGGAGGAGGGTTGCGACCGCGTTCGCGGACTTTCTCCGGCGCTTCGTGTGAAACGTTGTACCGACACCTTGGAGGAGCAGGTGTTCGTACCGTCCGGTAGAGTGATCGCGGTCGCCACGCGAACTTGGGCGTAGAGGTTTCCTCTGCTCTCGAGGACGAGGATCTCCCTTGGTGAGACCACCACAGTGCCGGTAAGAGTGGACGATGACATCGACGACGTCCGGGTTGTGAGGGGCTTCGGACGTTAGCTGGTCGGCGGGTTGCGCCGAGGTAAAGGTGTTCGAGCTCACAACTGGGTTCGCGATCCCGGCGATGACCGACTACGTGATCAACGCCGCGATACCACCGCTGGAGGACGTCGTGTTGCCGCGCGTCTCAGAACCGAGATACTCGACGGGTGTCTGACGTCGGTCTTTTGCTCAAGCAGTGGCGTGGTACTCGGCGGATGAGCCAGCTGGCTCTGGCCGCCGAGGCCGCCGTGTCGATTCGCCATCTCAGCTTTGTCGAAACCGGTCGGGCGAATCCGAGCCGCGCGATGGTGCTGAAGCTGGCGGAGGTGCTGGACGTCCCTTTGCGTGAACGCAACACATTGCTGCTCAGGGCCGGTTTTCCCCCGAGTACCCGGAGTCTGAATTGGATGCCCCTGCCTTGGCCGCGGTGCGGGGAGCACTGGAGACGATCCTCGCCCAGCAGGAGCCGTTCCCGGCACTGGTGATGGACCGTAGCTGGGACATTCGACACGCCAACACCGCTGCCCGCCGGTTCTTCGCCTTCCTTCAGAACGAACACGGGGATCGCTCGCCGGGGCCGGCGAACGTGCTTCGCCGGATGTTTCACCCGGACGGTGTTCGGCGTCACGTGAAGAACTGGGCGGAGGTCGCTGAGGCCCTGGTGCGGCGTGCCCGGCGCGAGGCGATCGGTGGTGTCCTCGACGAGCGGGCGCAGCGGATTCTCGACGAAGTTCTGGGCTACCCGGGAGTGCCGTCCAATCTGCGGACAATGGACGCATCGACGCCTGTCCTGCCGATCGTGCCGATCCGGTATGAGGTCGGTGATCGGCGGTTCGACTACTTCTCCACGGTGACCACATTGGGTACTCCGCAAGACGTGACGTTGCAGGAACTACGCATCGAGTGCTTCTTCCCGATGAACAGCGAAACCAGAGCGCACGCCCACGCCCTGGCCGAATCCGACCGGGGGTGACCGAGGGCGGCTTGTGGCTCGATGAGCTGCTTCCGGGGAGATCAGCCGCTGTTGACCCGCGCGGAGGTACGCGTTTGTCGTGGGTCATGTCCTGCTCGGTGTGCGGCGCGGGCAGCTGTACACGGATGCGCTTGGTGCCGCGCGGTACGACGGGACATGCAGGCTGTTCTACTTCTACCCCCGCTGAGCGTATGCGTTCCGCAACGCGGCTCACTTGCTCGACGCGCACGGGAACGATGGTGTGTCGACCCGGCATCACGTCGAAACCGGCCATCAGCTCCCGGAACAGCTGGATGTTGGAGGAGAGCTGGGCGCGTGCGGCAGTAGCCAGCTCGAGAACACGCTGGGCGAGCCGGCCGTCGCACGAGCAGCGCGATCAGCTCGAACCAATTGCTGATCGTCGGCGACCAGCACCCGGACCGTCATGTTCTCTCCTCGAGCGGCAAGGACGCAACTGCAGCGAAGCCACCATCGGGTCGCGGTCCGCCATTGAACGTACCTCCGCACAGCTCCGAGCGCTCGCGCATGCCGTACGACGGAAATCGCGACTCCGGAAGGCACAGGTTTCGCCGGACCGGTCAAGCCCAGGTCCACGGCTAGCTAGGCCAGTCCGGCGTCGTGGACCAGGATGGCCACCTGAGTGCGATTCGCCGCGGCCAGCTTGGCCAGGTTGTGCCCGATGCGGACCTGCACCGTGGACTCGCTGACCACCAGCGCCTTCGCGATCTCCGCATTGCTTAGTCCGCGTCCGGTAACCTGGGAGGCACTGGAACGGGCCGGAATCGCGCCCCTTCCTTGCACAGCAGCGAAACCGTCTTTTCGTTGCTATCTGCGCTGGGACGACCCGGTCCAGTCCGCCTGAAGTAAAGCTTGGGCGACCATTACGGCCTTTTCGTCCTTCAGTACCCGGCTTCGCCGACGACAAGGCGATCCCGCGTGATCTGGAAGCACTCGTGCATAAGTTCGCCGCCCAGGTGCACGAGGTGGCTGGCAACCGGCCGGTCATCCTGCTCGGCTACTGCTCCGGCGGTTTGGTCACACACGCTTTGGCGACGCACCTCGCCTCGATCGGGTCCGCGCCGGCCGACGTCGCGCTCATCGAGTCCGATATCGGTTTGACCGAGGGTTCCGACCCCCGCACGATCGCGCTGATGTCGGCCGCGCCCCCCGCATCTGGTCAGCCGGCGGAAGACGAGCACTTCGCGGATGCCTGGCTACTCACCGCCTGCTGGTATGTCCGCCTCTTCCACCGCTGGCCTCCCGGGCGGTCCAACGTGCCTACCCTGCTGCTCATGGGCGGTCCCACCCCGGAGATGACGGCGGCGGACCCGGACCGGGGCTGGCGGCCGAGCTGGCCGTTGCCGCACAAGGTGCTGGACGTACCGGGCGATCAAGACACAGTCCTCACCCGAGGCCGCCGAGACAACCGCTTCGACACTTGCTGCCTGGATTGCGTCATTGGCGGCCACGCGGGGCGATGCGCGCTGCGAATGATCCAGCAGAAGGGCTCGGCAGGTTGGTCAAGCGCAGGTACCGCAATCTTCTATCGTCAGTGAGAACCGCGCGAGTTCCGCTCAGGGGCAGAGTGTGGCAACTCGAACTGTCTCGGCGTTGTCGGGCCGGGATTGTCCCGTCAGTTAAATCCACTCGCGTGGAAATTCACCGTCCGCACGTGACTCCGGTTACCTTCCTTGCACCCAGTTTCCCAAAGGAACTATGGAGCTTACGCTCCATGGCGGTGGCCGACCACCAGAGCGCGGTGCGGACGCCACAGGCCTGGTCCACGACCAGCCGCTACGCGAGCGCGCGGGTTCAGCTCACCACGAGCGCTTGGGCGAGCGGACGCGTAGCCGACGCGGTCGCGGCGTACCACCGGGCTCGGCGGATCCGCGACGAACGGTTGGGGACCGCGCCGGGCCCGGCGTCGCGCGCGGCTTGTGAACGGGTGTCTCACTCGATCCCGGACGGGTAGGGCGCCGATCGGAAGTCACGATCGAGGAAGGTCTGGTCGCGAGGCAGCCAGTGGCGGGCTAACGCGCGGACCTGGTCCGCGGGCAGGCGGGGGTTGACATGGCCGTGATCCGGCTTCGCGACGGACTGCAGAGCCCAGGCGAACCCGAGAACAGGATTCAGCCGTACCCACTGGCCGCGATCGATGTCGAGAACCATGTTCCCGCGCTGGATCGCGTGCCAGCGGTGGTAGGCGTGGGTGGGATCACCGTCCATGGTGTGCACGTCGGACTCGACGTCCGCTCGCCGTGGGTCGAAGAGCACACCTTGCCCGAATGCGGCGAGGCTGCGATCAGTCCATGGTCGTCGCCGCAGTAGTAGCGGTCGAAGTTGTCCAGCTGGAGGGTTGATAGCATCCTCAACGGCTGCTCAACGGGTCTCAGGTACTCGGCGTAGTTCCACGGGTAGCCTGGTTCTTCACTGAAAGCGAGCCACTTCGCGTAGATGCCTCCTTCATCGACGTAGCCGAAGAAGGTGTTCAGGCGTCGTTGGTTTCTGGTGTCGGTGGTACATCGAGATCTCGTCGAGCCGGTACCAGAGTTCGTTCGTCCGCGGGTCGCCGAGCATCCCCGACACAGGCGGAAGGTCGGGCGTCGTCGTCGCGGCCGCCGGTGCGTTCAGCAGCGCGGATCCGGCGATGGCGACTGCCGCCCCGGCACCGATCTTCAGCAGACTCCTGCGATCCGTGGTCTTTCCTGTCGGCGGCCTTGCCGCTCTCCGGTTGTCGCCGTACGACCGGCATCCATACTGCTCCTGGACCCGTGCGTTACCCGACCTATTCCTGCGGCGACGGCAGATTGATCGATCGCGCAACGGCTACCCGGGACTCAATAGTCGACCCTGACAGTAAATAACGGTTCGCACATAGCTTTACTTTAGGGAAGCAAGGATCCTGAACTCGACCGCTCTCGTGTATTTCACTGGGAGAAGTCATGTCACGAATCCGAGCGTATTCTTGCCCGGCGCTGGTACCGCCGGACGCTCTCTGCCGGTTCCGTGGCGTCGTCGTAGGGCCAGAGACCAAGGCGCTGATGAAGACAATCAACCAGGTGAAGCGACTGTGCTGGTCTCCCTGTGCAACAGCGTAACGGGCGGGGGACCACTCCGCGAATGCGGGTACCCCGTAGTTGTGCCGCTTCTCACGGGCGGGTGTGGTGCTCATGGATCCAGCTGCGCCAAAGGTGTACCGGTGATTCCTGCGGCGGCGGAGGCATTTAGCACGGTCTCCAAGGCACAGTCCCTTGCGGCTGAGGCTGGCGGGATTTTGCGGCGGGCGGCGCCGCCCGAAGCCGGGGCACGCGCCGAGGCTGACGATCACCGGAAGAGGCGGAAGAAGCCGCGTACCTGCTCGACGAGTGACTTCGGCTGCTCAAGGGCACCGAAGTGGCCGCCCCGTGGCATTTCCTCGAACCAGCGCAGGTCGGTGAACCGCAGCTCCGCCTCCCTCCGCGACGGGCGGGTGATATCTCGGGGGTAGACCGACAGTCCCGTCGGTGCGGTGACCTTGTCCCGGAAGTGGGTAAAGCTTTCCCAGTACAGGCGCGCGGACGAGGTGGCCGACGCGGTGAACCAGTAGACCGAGATTTCGTCGAGGATTTTCTGCCGCGACACCGCGTCCTCGTGGTTGCCGTCGTGGTGCGTCCAGGCTTGGAACTTCTCGGCGATCCAGGCGGCTTGGCCGGCGGGGGAGTCGGTGAGGCCGTAGCCGAGTGTCTGGGGGCGGGTCGACTGGATCGCCGAGTATCCCCGGCCGGTGCGCTGCATTTCCTCTTCGGCTTCGAGGTTCGCCAGCTCGGCGGGTGTGGGGTCGGCGAAGGTGCCCGCTGCGACGGATCCCAGGTTGAGGTGCACGGCGGCGACGTGCTCGGGCGCCACCTCGCCCAGAGCGCCGGACACCGCCGAACCCCAGTCGCCTCCTTGCGCGCCGTAACGCTGGTAACCCAGCGAAACCATCAGCGTGTCCCAGGCCCGCGCGGTGCGGGTGACGCCCCACCCGGTCGTCGCGGGCTTGTCGCTCCAGCCGTATCCGGGCAACGACGGCGCGACCACGTGGAAGGCGTCCGCCGGGTCCCCTCCGTGTCCGCCCGGGTCGGTGAGCGGGCCGATGACCTCGAGGAACTCGAGCACCGAACCCGGCCACCCGTGTGTGAGCACAAGCGGGAACGCGTCCGGCTCCGGCGAGCGGACATGCAGGAAGTGGATGCCCAACCCGTCGACGATGTCGCGGTACTGCGAGAAGACGTTCAGCCGCTTGGCGAACCCGAAGTCATAGTCTTCGGCCCAGCTGCGGCAGAGTTCCCGCGTGTATGCCAGCGGGGTTCCCTGCGACCAGTCGTCGACCGGCTCGGGCTCGGGCCACCGCGTGCGACGCAACCGGTCACGCAGATCCGCGATCTCGGCCTCGGTGATGCTGACTTCGAACGGCTTGGCGGCCATGGAGAGGGCTCCTTTCGACGTAAAGGCGTTCATCGGGTCCAGAGTGGACAGTTCGCGGCTCAGGCACCGGGCCGCCGGGTCACGCTGACGACCAGTCCGCACAGGGGAAGAGCCGCGAGTAGGGCGAGAGCCGCCGGCACCGGCACGATGCCGGACAGGCCAGCGACGGCGGCCGGGCCGATCCCGCCCCCGAGGGCGTTCATGAAGTTGAGCAGGCCTTGCGCGGTGTCGCGGTCATCCGTGGCGACCAGGTCCGTGGCGAGCCCCACCAGGACGGCTTGGGCGCCGGCGAACCCGCACACGGTCAGCGCGGTGCCGATGATGACCGGGATCGGCCCGGTGAAGGCGGCGACCACGAGAACACCGGCGACGGTGACTGCCGCGAGCCCGGCCGACAACTGCCAGCCGGTCACCCGGCCGGTCAAGGCGCCGATCAGCCGTCCGGTCAGCACGGAGCAGGCTGCGGCCGGGACGAGGAGCAGACCGGCTTCCAATGCTCCGCCACCCGTGGCCTGCTCGATCAAGGACGGCGCGAGGAACAGCACCCCGTAGTACCCGGAGTAAACCGTTCCGCCGATGAGACCGGTCGCGGGAAAGCCGCGGGTGGTGACCACCCTCCGGGGCACGAACCCGTCGGGTGTCTTTCGCACGCGACGCCACAGCTCCGCGGCGGCGAGCGCTCCGGCGGCCGCCACGACGACGATGACCGCCGCGGGCAGGCCAACCGAGTGTGCCTGCAGCAATATGATCACCGAGCCGGCGAGTACCGACAACACGGCCGCGCCGACGATGTCGAACGGTGCGCCCGACCCGCCTGTCGTCCGCGTCAATGCTCGTCTGCTCGGCAGTGCGGCCAGCAGGAGAGGCAGCGCGACGACCGGGACCGCGAGCGCGGCACGCCAGCCCAGCCACGCGGTCACCGCTCCGCCCAGCAATGTCCCGGATCCTGACGCCGTCGCGCTGGCGACCGCGATGATGCCTAGGGTACGGGTGCGTTCTCGGCCGGGAAGGGCGGTCGCGGCGGCGAACACGGCGATCACGGTCGCGCCCGCCCCGGCACCGCCGCTCAGCCTGCCGATGATCACGACCGGCAGTGTCGGCGCGACTCCCGCGAGCGCGGAGCCCCCCACGAGCGCGATGACGCCGGTGACGAGCACCTGGAAGGGGTTCCACCGGCCCATCAGTCGGCCCGCGACCGGCATCGCGAGCGCGGAGGTCAGCGACCAGGCGGCGAGGATCCAAGCCGTGGCCCCGAACGGCACTCCCAGCGCCCGCCCGATGGTCGGCAGCGCCACCGATGGTGCGCCCAGCGCCACGTACATCGGCAGCACCAGCATGCCCAACACCAAGCCGAGCCGACGCCCGTCCGGGGCTTGGGTCGATCCGTCGGAGCGAGCCCCGCCGGAGGGGATCGTCCGCGACATCGTCAGTTCCCTTCGGTTACCATGTAACACGCAATAGCTGCTTCGAGTGTCACGCTACGGTACGTTACGGAACACCGGGAGGCACGTCAAATGCTGGATGCCGGTAAAACCGCGGCGGCGGTCCAGATCGCCGTCGATCTCGCAAACACACTGAAACCGGTCAAGGGGGAGGATGCGTTGGAAACCGTAGAGCAGCTACGAGACTTTCTTGACAGCCGCCTCCTGG
Source organism: Amycolatopsis sp. lyj-23 (assembly GCF_046549135.1). Classification (NCBI taxonomy): domain Bacteria; kingdom Bacillati; phylum Actinomycetota; class Actinomycetes; order Pseudonocardiales; family Pseudonocardiaceae; genus Amycolatopsis; species Amycolatopsis sp. lyj-23. Next base: position 170,941 of record NZ_JAJPWN010000017.1, read on the forward strand.
CCGAGGGGCGAGGGCCCGTCACCCGAGCCGACCTGGACGAGGTTCGCGCGTTGCGCGAGTCGGTGCGTGCTGTGCTCGAACGGGCCGGCACCGACGCGGCGGGCGCTGCCGCGCTGATCAATGACGGTCTGCGTGGCAGCGACGTGAGCCCGGTCCTGCGTCACGACGGCGAGCACTGGTGGATCGAAGCCGCCTCCGGCAGTGATCGCCGCTCGGCGCACCTGGCCGCGATCACGCTCGGCGCGCTCGCTTCCGTGATCGCGACCCTCGGTCCGGCTCGTCTTGGTGTGTGTGCCGGACCGCATTGCCGCGGCACGTTCGTGGACCTTTCGCGCAACGGCTCGAAGCAGTTCTGCACCCGGGCCTGCGCGCACCGGGCCAGTGTCTCGGCATACCGGAGCCGGCGCATTTCGAATTGAGTGCCCGGCGGGCAACCGGTCGGTGTCCATGCGGGTCGATGCTCGACGCCCACGCGCCCGGTACCGACTAACGTTCCGCCTGCCGGAACCCGACGAACCAGAGAGTCCGATTCGGTGGAAGCGTTTGCTCTCAGCCCGCGCTTCTTCGCGGGGCTGCTTCGGCCTGTCCGAAGACCGGACCGCAAGAGGAAGAGAAACCATGCCAGAGCTGACCGCCGAATGCCGGTCCATGATCGAAGGTCGAAACTTCGCTTACCTAGGCACGATCCGCTCCGACAACAGCGCCGCGGTGACCCGGGTCTGGGTTGACCTCGATGGCGACGTCGTCGTCGTCAACGGGGTAACCGGCCGCGCATGGACGAAGCACTTGCTGGCGGACCTCGCGTCTCGGTGTGCGTCACTTCGCTGCTGAACCCATACCAGTGTGTGACCATCATTGGCCGTGTCGTCGCCCACGAGTCCGACGACAACGCAGAGCACTTCGCCAAGCTGGTGACCAAGTACCGCGGTAGCAAGCCGATGTCGGAGCTGCTGGCCGCTGGCCAGCAGCGGGTAGTCTTCAAGATCGCGGTCGACCGCTTCAGTTGCCGGACCGAGGAGCCGCCTGCCGAAACCCGTGAGCTCGTGATCGCGAGTAACCGGTAGCCGACGAAGGGGCGAGCATGAGCGCCGACCTCGACCGTACGGTGACGAGGCCATCCGGAGCGGAGCAGTGGGTGCGGGTACGGAAAGCGGCTCTCGTGGCTTACCCGGTTGGGAGCCTTCGAGTGCTACGACCGCTGCCTCCACGGACGGCCGTGGTTCGGTGGTTGCCACCGCGACGCTGGGGGTGCGGGGGACGAGCCGGCTGTCCCTTGAGGACCTCGGCAAATTCCGTCGCTCGTGTGGATCGTCAGCAAGCGCTTGCCTGAAAGGGCTGAGAGTTATGGCATTTTCCGCTTCGAAATCGCGCGACTGCAGCGGCCGAAAGAAGATTCCCGCCTGACGGCGATGAAGCTCGTAGCCGAAGGACTGAGCTTCCCGGAGGGCCCGGTCGTGGCGCCCGGACGGGTCGGTCTTGGCCGTCGAGATCCGCGGCCGGACCATCGCGCGGATCTTTCCTGACGGGCGGGTCAACCGGATCCTGGACGTCCCCGGTGGCCCAAACGGTGCGGCCGCCGGCCCGCGGATGGGCGGCTCTACCTCTGCAACAACGGCGGATTCAGCTGGGCGCGGTCACTAGACGGTGGCCGAGCAGGCCGGTGAGGTTTCGCTGTTGGTACGCAAAGGTTGTTGTATTGGGCGGACTGGGACATCGACGGCGTCCGCAACGACCTACGGAACTAGGTGATCGAAAACTCCCGGAGACCCGACCGCGTGCTATGCCCAGCCTCGCGGCACCCTGTCGATCCTTAATCACGCCGGGCGTGATCGGTTTCACGCTACTAGAGATCCGATGCCTACTCTCTCAACCATTTTTGCGCATCGCCGACGCTACCGGACACAACTGCGCCGGGGCGCGGATCCTCGGCTCAGCGGAGCGCGACCCGACGCCAAGTACGTCGGGTTCGCCGACGAGGGCCAGCCGGACGACGACCTGTTCTCGCCCGGTCGGCTGCCCGCCACGGTGCGAAAGGCGTGTCGCCTCGGCCGAAAGTACGAGACGTACTCAGCTCAACTTGTGGCGGGTCGCGGCGAGATCTAACTTCCTCGGTATGACTACCGAAACGGTGCGGAAGAACCCGCCCAACACGATCATTGCCGCCTTCTTCGGCTTCCTGGTGTCCACCGTCTCGGCGATCGCCGGCGGGCTGCTAGTCCTGACCGGGCGCGACGAGATCGCGGCGGCGCTGCGCCGGGCGAACCCCGCGCTGCCGCCGGACCGGCTCGACCAGCTCACATCGCTAGCGCAGGCTGTCCCGGTCGCCATCGCCGTCGTCATCGCGCTGGTCTACCTCTGGCTGTCCTTTAAGCTCAAGACCGGCCGCAACTGGGCCCGTGTCACGCTGACCGTCTTCACCTTGCTGCAGGCCGCTTCGCTGCTCACCACCGAACCTTCGTGGGCGGGCTACCTGAGCTGTGGGGTGGCGATCGTCGCGACCGTGCTCAGTTACTTGTCGCCGTCCAACCGCTACATCGCCGGGGTCCGGCGCGCGGGCTGAGCCGGGTCGCGGGATCATGACGGCCATGCGCAGAGCGGGAGCTCGGCCCCGGCGTGGCATGCTCGGCACGGAACTCGCGGTGCTGGCCGCGGCGGTCGTCGCCGACGTCGTGCTGGTGCTGCGCGTCCCCGCCGGAAGCGGCGGCTGGGCCGCGCCGCTGATCGGGGTCCTGGCTTCGACGGGGACAGCGATCCCGGTGCTGACCGTGCTGCGGCGGCGCTTTCCCCGCCACGTCGGTGTGCTGGGGAGCGTCGTCGCCGCGCTGTCGGCGCTCAGCACCGTCGTGTCGGTGGCCGCCCGAACGTGGAGCCAGCCACCGATCGCCGAGATCGTGGCCTCCGGTCTGCTCACCGCCACAGTCGGCCGCAAGCTTGAGCCGAAGCACACTGCCGCGCTGGCACCGGTCCTCGGTGCCGTGATGATCGCCGCGCCCCTGCTGCGCTACGGCGCCGGGCAGCCGGAGACGCTGTTGGCCGTGGCCGCCGCAGCGTACTGGGGTTCCTGTCTCGGGGTCGGGCTGATCCTGCGCGCGGCGGACAGCCGGCAGCTCGACGCGCTCGACCGGGTCCGCGGCCAGGAACGCCTGCAGCTGGCCAGGGAACTGCACGACCTGGTGTCCCATCACGTCAGCGGGATCGTCGTCCGCGTGCAGGCCGCCCGGGCGATCGCGGAGGCGAACGCGGACGTAGGCGGGCACGCTGCGGTCTACCGCGAGATCGAGCAAGCCGGGGGCGCGGCACTGGCCGCCGCGCGCCGGCTGGTCGGGATGCTGCGGGATACTGAAGACGTGCCCCCGCTTTCCGGCGCCCTGCTCGGTGACGCCGTGCGCGCGGCCGCAGACCCGTCCGCGCGCGTGGTCGTTGCCGAGGAACTGGACCAGCTGCCGGTGCCGTCACAGGTGGCCACGACCGTCCACCGCGTGGTCACCGAGGCGCTGACCAACGCCCGCCGGCACGCGGCCGCGAGCGAGGTGGTCGTCTCCGCTCGCGTCGAGGCCGACGACCTCGTGCTGGAGGTGCGCAACGACGGCGTCCCCGCGACGTCCCGGTCCGCCTCTGAAGGGTTCGGGGTCATCGGTATGGCCGAGCGGCTGGCCATGCTCGGCGGCAGCCTGACCGCGGGGCCGGCAGACGGCGCGCGCTGGGTTGTCGTGGCACGGCTACCGCTCGGTGGCGAGGATTCCCCGTTCAAAGCCTTTCCGAGGGGCTTCTGATGACGATCCGGGTGCTCGTCGCCGACGACCAGGTGCTGGTGCGCACCGGGTTCCGGCTGGTACTAGACGCCGCGCCGGACATCGAGGTGATCGCCGACGCCGCCGACGGCGAGAGCGCGGTCCGGCTGGCGCGGCAGCTGCGGCCCGATGTCACGCTGATGGACATCCGGATGCCCAAAGTGGACGGTCTGCGGGCCACCGAGCTACTGGCCGGCCCCGCTGTCGCGCATCCGCTGCGGGTGGTGGTGGTGACGACCTATGACGCGGACGAGAACGTCTACGCGGCCCTGCTCGGTGGCGCCAGCGGGTTCCTGCTCAAGGACGCGGGACCGCAGCTGCTGGTGGGAGCGGTCCGCGCGGCGGCCAGCGGGGAGGCGATGGTGTCGCCTTCGGTGACCGTGCGCCTGCTGGCCCGGTTCACCGAGAAGGCGCGGCAGCGCGCGCAGGGGACGCCGGGCCTGCTGACGGAGCGTGAGTCCGATGTGGTGCTCGCGGTCGCCCGCGGCCGGACGAACGCGGAGATCGCCGACGACTTGCGGGTTTCGCTGTCGACGGTGAAGACGCACCTGGCGAGTGTGCAGCGCAAGCTGGAACTGCGGAACCGGACGGAGATCGCCGTTTGGGCGTGGCAGCGTGGGTTGCTGGGTTGAACGGTGTGCGAGACTCGGCGAGTGTGCGGTCAGCGCGGAGAGCATCCAAGCCGCCGGCGAGAAGTGCCGGAACGGCTGAGGATGGTGGGCCGCCGGGTGGTACAAGCGGCGCTGGACCAGGCGCTCGCCGCCGGCGTGGGGATGTTCGCCGCGCTCGCGGCCGGACTCATCGCCATCCCCTTGCTGCGGTGGGGGTGGGTGCCGCCGAAGGCGTTCTTCTGGGGTCCGGCGATCACGTTCATCGCGGTCAACTACGCGTGTGACGCCCTGATCCACATCTGGGTTCCCCTGCGCCGGGGCGGCGTCACACCGGGCATGCTGGTCATGGGGCTGCGAGTGGAAACCCTGCGGGGCGGCCGGCCGAAGGCGCGCGCCTACGTCTTCCGGTGGCTCTTGATGACGGTCGACGGGTTGCTGCTCGGGCTGGTGGCGGTCGTCAGCATCGTGGTGTCCCGGCGGCGGCAGCGGATCGGCGACCTGGTGGCGCGGACTCTTGTGGTGTGTGTCGATCCGGCATCTCCTCGTACTTTTGGTTGATCCCGGCGCGGTGAGCGCGCGCCATACTCCCGGGTGATCATTCACCCGGAGGAGGGATATTACGTGAAAAAGAAGACAGCGAGCCGGTTGCTGGTAGCCGCCGTGCTGCTCGCGGTTCCGGCGATGCCCGTTGGGACGGCCGCCGCGGCCACGCCGGACCGCTACACCGGACAGCAAGTGACGTGGGGGGCGTGCCCGTTTCACGTTGCCGCTGGGGCGAAACCCGCTGAGTGTGCGGTGATCACCGTGCCGCGAGACTGGGCGAACCCGGTTTCCGGGGCTGACCTGAGCGTGTCGATAAGCCGCGTCGCGGCGACGGGGGAACGCCTCGGCGCGCTCCTGGTGAACCCGGGCGGACCCGGCGGCGAGGGCAGCTCGCTCGCCGGGGCGCTGGCGGGCCTCGAGCCTAGCGTGAACGAGCGGTACGACTTCATCGGCATGGATCCGCGCGGCACCGGGCACGAAGGGACCGCCGACGCGGGGTTCGTCTGTCAGGTCCCGACCGGACGGCTGCCGCAAGGGCCGCTCGACGCGCGCGACCGGTCGGTGACCAGCATCGCCGAGCACCAGAAGACGCCGCGGGCGATCGCGGAGGCGTGCCAGAGCAACGCGGTCGCACCGTACGTCACGACGTGGCAGACCGCGCACGACATGGACCTGATCCGGACCCTGCTCGGCGACGAAAAGCTGAACTACCTCGGCTATTCATACGGAACCTGGCTCGGCGCCAAGTACGCGTCGCTGTTCCCGGGCAGCGCGGGCAAGGTGGTGCTCGACTCGAGCGTCGACTTCGAAGGCAGGCTACAGGCCGACTTCGAGGCGTTCCCGAAAATCGGGCAGCGGCAGACGGACGACGTCTTCGTGCCGTGGCTGTCTCGTCAGTTTCCGGCCCAGCTCGGCGCTTCCCCCGCCGCGGTGAAGCAGGAGATCGAACGGCTGCGTGCTTTCTACGCTGGGCTGGGGGTGACGCCGGACCAGTTCGACGCCCTGTTCACCGGCAACGGCAACGAAACCCGGTGGATCCTCGACGCGGCGCTCCTCGTCGCCGGAGCCGCGCAGCTTGACGGCAAGTCCATTCAGGCCCCGCCGGCGGCGCTCGCCGGACAGCTGGACACCTGGTCCGCGGCCGCGTTCGGCAAGCCGTTGGCCCAGCTGACCGGCGCCGACGTCGTCGCGGGGCTGGCGGCGGCGGAACCGGACTACCGCAAGGTTCCCGGGACGCGGTACGCGGTGGCGTGCGGTGACCAGCCGACCATGAGCGCCGACTGGTACAAGCGCCTTTCCGACCGGCAGGGCCCGCAGTACCCGATCTACGGCTGGGCCTACGGTCTGACCGAGCCGTGCGGGTTCTGGTCCGAGCGGCCCCGACAGGTCCTGACCGAGCTCCCGCGTGAGGTGGCCGGGAACGTGCTCGTGATCCAAGGCGAGTTCGATCCGCAAACCGGCTACGAGCAGGCGCGTTCGGCGGTCCGCGCCGCCGGGGTCCCGTTGGTCTCGGTCGACGACGCTGCCTTCCACGGGCAGTACGCCTTGGGTGGCAACCCGTGCGTCGACGGCATGGTGAACGTGTTCCTGCTCGCGAACTCCCGGCCCGGTTCGGTCACCTGCCCCGGAGTGCCGTTGCCGGGTGAAGATCGCGTTTTCCCGGTGGCTGGCCCGGTCGCCAGCGGCCACGTGGCGACGGCCGATGCGGCCGCCGCCGGTGACCCTGCGGTGCGGGTCGCGCTGCGCCACAGCATCGGCGAACTGAACCGGGTCCGCTGAACCAGCCCACGCTCGTGAGTGGGAACAGGGTTAGAACACGGTGTTGAGTCTCAGGACTTGTCGGACAGTTGATGTCTCAGGACCTCACGGACACTGACCGGCCTGTCGGGGTCGTGATCGGGTGGGTTGTACCGATCATGCGGCGATGGGCAGAGCAGGGTTTGCGATGCGTCCTGAGTTCGTCGCCGCGGTCGCTCGGGCCGCGAGCGGAGAGAAGATCAACGTCGCGGTGTTCTGCCGCGAGCACGGACTGTCCCGCGACACCTTCTACCGGTATGTGACCCGGTTCCGGGCCGAGGTCTCCGACGGGTTCATCCGACGCAGCACCGCCCCGCACCATCACCCCACCGCGCTCGTGCTGGAGGTGGTCGAGGCGGTGCTGCGAGCCCGCAAGCAACTGGCCGACGCCGGCTTGGAGAGCGGGCCGATCTCGATCCGCTGGCGACTGCAGGACGCCGGGTGCCACCCGCTGCCCTCCCGGGCGTCGATCTACCGGATCCTGCGCGAGTGGGGCCAGATCGTGGCCCAGCCACGCAAACGCCCCAAGACCCGGCGGCGGTTCAGCTACGCCGACCCCAACGGCTGCTGGCAGATCGACGGCATGGAACATCACCTCGCCGACGGCACCACCGTCTGCATCATCCAGATTTTGGACGACCACTCCCGCCTCGACGTCGGCACCTACGCCGCCGCCGGTGAAACCACCGCCGGCACCTGGGCCGCTCTGCAACGAGCGTTCATCGGCTACGGCCTGCCGGCCAGAATCCTGTCCGACAACGGGCTGGCCTTCACCGGCCGCCACCGCGGCTGGATGGTCGAACTGGAACGCCTGCTCGCCGCGCGCGGGGTCACCACCATCGCCGCCACCCCACGCCACCCCCAGACCTGTGGGAAGAACGGACGCGCCCACCAGACCCTGCAGAAAATGGCTCGCCGCCCGGCCACCCGCCAACACCCTCGACGAACTGCAGGACCTGCTCGAGCAATACCGGCAGGCCTACAACCATCGGCGCCATCAAAGCCTCGATGGCGACACACCCCAGCAGCGTTACGACGCTCGCCCGAAAGCCATTCCCGCCACCGGAGCACGTCGGCCCAGCGGCACCACCACCCGGCCCGTATCAGCCACCGGCGTGATCGCCTTCTCCGGCTGCTCCATCGTCCTCGGCCGCACCTGGGCACACCACAGCGCCACCGTCTACTAGCAAGGCGACCGCGTCAGCGTCATGATCGACAACACGGTCGCCCGCCAGCTCACGCTAGACCGATCAGTACGCTACCAACGCCTCGCCACCAAGAAACTGTCCGGGAAGTCCTAAAACATATCTGTCTGTGAGGTCCCGAGACAGCACAGCGGCTTCCGACGGGCCGTGCCACTCACGACGGGCCGCGACGGGCTCGCCGAGTCACAGGTCCAGGACGACGTCTCCGCGCGGGCGGGCGCGGCAGACGAGGGTTTCGTCTGGCCGGTCGCCGTCGATGTCGGGCCGGCGGACCAGGCTGAGTCCGAGGCGGAAATCCGGAGTACGTGTCGAACATCCGGCAACCCGCGACAGCGCGGCCTGGACGTCGTCCAGGTCAAGCTCCACCCCGGGTGTCGGAAAGGTTGAAGTAGCCGTCCATGACGGAGCGACGTGGCCATCATGCCCAGCGGTGTCGACACTAGGTGCGGCGTGAAGGTGAAGTATTGCAGTACCGCGAGGTTGGTGATCTTCTTGGGCTCGGTGAGGCCGCACCTGGGCGTGTGCGATCCGACAAGGTTCACGGCGCCGCGTTCGAGCAGCTCGTGAAATCCTCGGTGCAGATGAAGCTTTTCTTCCGTGCAGAATTTACGCTCTTTTCTTGTGGACGGGTCTGGGGCGGTGTGGGATTCCCTTTCTCCCTGACTCGGCGTCGTGCGTGGTTACCTGAGGCTCAGTAGTCTGCCTTGACAGTAACTATCGGGTCATATGTAGCGTGATTGTGTGAAGCAAGGCTCCCGAGCTAGACGGCTCCCCTTGCACCCGATGGAGAAGAAAACTCATGACAAGAATCCGAGCGCGTCTCTTCCTGGCTCCGGTGGTGGCTCTGACCGCGACGGCCGCGCTCTCGGCCGGTTCTGTGGCGTCATCGTATGAGGTCACCCCTTCGGGCGGGCCGCTGACGCAGGGGAACTACCGAATCGCCGAAACGCGGATCCAGACCCGGCTCGACCTCAACGCGGGGCAGACGCCGGAAAACATCGTCGTGGAGCCGGATGGCAGCACCGACGTCAGCTTCGCAAAGGGGCGTCAAGTTGCGCACATCGCGAAGGACGGTTCGGCCCGGGTGCTGGCCACTCTGCCTCGCCCGGCCGGTGGGGACCACGCTCCGGGGACTGGATTCCCAGCCACCACGGGAATCGCGCGTACCGCGGACGGCACGCTGTACGTCAACTACAGCTCGGGTGACGCCAGCCTCACCGGCGTGTGGCGGCTACGCCCGGGCAAGGCCGCAGAGCGCATCGTCGCGTTGACGGCCGACAGTCTGCCCAACGGGCTCGCCATCGACGAACGCGGCGGCCAGGTCTACATCAGTGACTCCAAGCTCAAGACGGTGTGGAGTGCGCCGCTGGCGGGGGGAACGGCCCAGAAGTGGGTGACCGACCAGCTCCTCGCCTCGGTGTCGAGCTTCGGTGCCAACGGCCTTAAGTTGCACAACGGCGCGCTTTGGGTGTCGAACTTCGACCAGGGACTCATCGTCCGCGTCCCGGTTACGGCGTACGGAGCGGCCGGCGCAGTGACCGTCCGGGCCCGCAACCTGCCCGGTGTCGACGACTTCGCCTTCACCGACGTCGGTGACGAGCTGCTGGTGACCCTCAACCCGGCCAATCAGGTGGATCTGGTCCGCGAGGACGGGTTTCACACGGCGGTGCTGACGTCCGTCGACGGGCTGCAGAATCCCGCGGCTATCGCTCTGCAGGGCCGCAACGTGTACGTCGCCAACGCGGCGTTTTCCACAGGAAAGAACCCGAACGTCTTGCTCGGCCGGCTGGTCTCCGGTACCGGTGGTACGTACTCGATCGGCACGGGGCTCTCGCCGCGGGAACGCGCCAACGCCGAGGCCGCGATCGCGGTGTTTGACGGCCTGCTGAATCAGCACACGGTTCGCCAGACCGTCGAGCGATACCTCGACGCGCGGTCGTTCATCCAGCACAACCCGGACGGCCCGGACGGTCGTGACGCCGTCGTCACCACTCTCGAACCGGTGGTCAAGCAGTTCCCGGACGCCTCCCTTGACATCACCAGGATCACGACGCAGGGTGACCTGGTGGTCACGCAGGGGCTGTTCAAGCTGAACCCGGACGACCGGGGAACAGTCGAAGAGGACACTCTGCGGTTCAACGATGCAGGCAAGGTCGTCGAGCACTGGGACGTCAAGCAGGCGGTGGCCGAAACCAGCGCCAACGGACACCCCCAGGTATAGCGGGGATCCGACGTGGCCGGATGGGATCCCCTCGTCCGGCCACGCGGGTGTTTTCACCGAAGGGTTTACGCCGCTATCACCACGTTCTCCTCGATGCCGATGTGCCGGTGATGCCCCAGGGAAGGGGATACGCCGAACCCCGAGAGCAGTCGATTCCGGCAGCCCACCCTTGAACCGCACGCAAGGAGTACTTGGATGCCCGTAGTTACCCGCAGCCCGATGGTCTTGGAGCTGACAGCACCGTTGGAATGTGTGGTGCCCGCGATAGCAGTCCAGGGTCTGGTCAGGGAGTTCACCCGCAAGAAGAAGCCGCTGGTGCGCGCGCTGCGCGGTCTCGACCTGAGCGTGCCGGCGGGCGAGGTGCATGGGCTCCTCGGCCCGAACGGCGCGGGCAAGACCACGCTCGTCAAAATCCTCAGCACTATCCTGTTGCCGTCCGCCGGGCACGCCGCGATCTGCGGCCACGACGTCGTGCGCAGCAGCCACGAGGTACGTCGGCTGACCGGTGTCGTGATGGGTGGCGAGCGCGGGCTCTACACCCGGCTTACCGCGCGGCAGAACCTCGAGTTCTGGGGTGCGGTGCAGAAGGTGCCACGCAAGGTGCTGAGGGCCCGCACCGATCAGCTGCTGCATCGGCTCGGCCTTGAGTCGAAGGCGGACGCGCGGGTCGAGACGTACTCGCGTGGCATGAAGCAGCGGCTGCACCTGGCTCGCGGCCTGATCGGCGATGCACGCGTGTTGTTCCTCGACGAGCCGACGATGGGCATGGACCCGGTCGCCGCCCGCGAGTTCCGCACACTGATCAGTGAGCTGCGCGCGGAGCGACGCACGATTCTGTTGGCCACCCACGACATGGCCGAGGCCGAGAGTCTCTGCGACCGGGTCAGTTTCGTTCGGGACGGCGTGATCGTCGCCACCCGCTCACCACTGGCGGTGGCTGAGCTCGTCTCCGCGGGACACGGCCTTGAGCTCGGCGGCGCCGGTGAGGCTCTGCTCACGGAGCTAACCGGCCTGCCGGGCGTCATGTCGGTCGTCCCCGCCGAAAACAGTATACGAGTGCTCGTGCGCTCGCAGGAGGACTTCGCGGGCCTGCTGCGGTTCGCGGCCGACCGCGGGATCACGTCGCTGCGTACGCTGCGGCCGACCCTGGAGGACGTCTACGTGAGGCTCATGGGCGACCGCGGGCTGGTGATCTGATATGACTGCCGTACGCGCGGGATTCCTGCTCCAGTTGCGCTTCTACCGCCACTATCCCGACCTGCTCGTCCCGCTGCTGATCGCGCCGCTCTACGGCGGGATCTTCGCGATGGTGATGAGCTACAACGGCCGCGGCGATCTCGCCGGTGCCGCTTCGCTCGCGCCGTTCTACATGTCATTGTGGTGGTTTGCCTTGTTCAGCGGCGGTTGGATCATCCAGACCGACCGTTGGGAGGGCACCCTTGAATACGTCGTGTCGGCGCCCGCCGGGTTTGCTGGGGTGGTCTTCGGCCGGGTCGCTGCGACGGTGCTGCCCGGAATCGTGGCGTTCGCCGAGACCTGGCTGTTCGCCCGGTATGCGCTGCACAGCGACGTCACCGTCCGGCACTGGGGCGTCTTAGTCGGCTCCCTCGCGCTGACGTTGTTCGCTACGGCGGCAACCGCGCTGCTGATGGCCGCCGCGTTCGTACTGGCCCGCAACGCCGTCACCTTCTCCAACTCGGCCAGCTTCCCATTCTATGTGCTCGGCGGGATCCTCGTGCCGGTCGCGTTGCTGCCCGGATGGCTCCAGCCCCTGTCGAAGGTGGTCTTCCTCTCCTGGTCGGCCGACCTGCTGCGGGCCGGGATCGCCACCGGCCCGGTTCCGCACCCCCTGCTCGGGCTCGTTATGGTCGCACTGCTTGGAGCGGCTGCCCTCATCGCCGGGACGGCCGTGCTGCGGCGGATCCTCGTCCAGGTGCGCCGCACCGGAGAGCTGGCACTGCGATGACTCTGTTGCTGGTGATCCGTCGCGCGTTCTGGCTTGGCGCCCGCGACTACACGTCCATCTTCACCTGGAAAACATGGCTAACCAACTGGTTCGTTCGGGTGGTCGCCCAGGTCAGCTTCTTCGCCCTGGTCGGCCGGCTGGTCGGCGCCCCGGGGCAAACCGAGTTCCTGTTGGTTGGCAACGCCGTGATGTTGGCCGCGATGGTTGGCATGTGGGCCGTCAACATGGTCAGCTGGGAGCGCAGCGCAGGCACTCTGCCGCTGCTGGCGGCTAGTCCGACCCATCCCGCGGTGGTGCTCGCGGCGAGGGGGGCGTATCTGGTCCTCGACGGCACGCTGTCGGCTTCCGGCGCGCTGCTGGTGACTGCGGTGATGTTCGGAACTCCGTTGCCGTCGTCGCGGGTGCCCGTTGTGATCATTCTGATCGCGGTGGTCGCGGCGTCAGCGTACTGCTTCGGCACCCTGGCCGGTAGCCTGCTGCTCGGCTTCCGATCGATCGAGACGATTGTGACCAACGTCGGCCTGGTCACCTTGATGACGTTGTGCGGAGTGAACGTGCCTCTGGACTTCTACCCGGAACCGCTGCGCTGGGTGTCGTCGCTGCTGCCACTGACCCACGGTCTGGTGGCCGTACGACTCGCGGTAGCCGGCGATTTTCGGGGCGCGCTGCTGCCCACCATGCAGGAGGCATTGGTCGGCACAGGCTGGCTGACTGTCTGCCTACTCGCCGTCTCCACGATCATGCGGCGCGGGCGCCGAACCGGCACCCTCGACTTCGCGTCATGACGGCTACCCGCGCCCCGGAAGTGGTGCTGAGCACGGTCTCCTCGGACTCGCACACCTGGAATCTGATCTTCCTCGAGCTGCTTCTAACCGAGACGGGGTACCGTGTGCACAACCTTGGTGCGTGCGTACCGGACAACCTGCTCCTTGGTGCCTGCCGCACCTTGCGTCCAGACCTGCTGGTGCTGAGCTCTGTCAACGGCCACGGCGGGATGGACGGACAGCGCGCGATCCGCCGACTGCGCGGCACACCAGGCCTGGATACCTTGCCCGCGGTGATCGGGGGCAAGCTGGGCACAGATGGGGAGGCCGGCGTGGACGCCCGTCGGGCTAGGCTAATCGCAGCCGGATTCGACGCGGTATTCGAGGGACAGGACGCGGTGGCGAACTTCCGGACATTTGCCCGTGGCCTGCGAACCGCTGCGCCGGCTCTGGATGTCCTGCGATGAGCAGCGGACGAGACTTCGGCGGTTTTGTCCGGCGAGCCCGGGCCCAAGGCGAGGTCGTCGTGCAGCCTCGAATGGGGTTCGGCGATCCGGCCCGGATGCGCTCGGGGCTGATCGCAGTGGCCGCAGCTCCGGCCGCCACAGCCGGCACGATCACCGTCGACAGCTATACGCGGCTCGGAGACTATGCCGGCGTACGGGCAGCGCTCGCGGCGGGGGAGCGCCTCAACGGCTACCCCATCGTCACGGCCAGGCGGCGGACAACTGAGGACGTTGTCCGCGGCCTCCTCGAGGAGTTCCCGATCCAGGTGCGTCACGGCTGCCCCACACCGCTCGACATCGTCCGGGCGATGACCGGCGCCGGCCTGTTCGCGACTGAGGGCGGCCCGCTGTCGTACTGCCTGCCGTACAGCCGGACGCCGGTGTCCGAGTCGGTCGCCAACTGGCGGCGGACCTGTGAGCTGCTTGCCGCCGTGCGCGGTCCCGGGATCGAGCCGCATCTGGAGACCTTTGGTGGCTGCCTGATGGGCCAGCTCTGCCCGCCGGAGCTGCTGATCGCGGTCAGCGTGCTGGAAGCACTATTCTTCCGGCAGCACGGCCTGCGCAGCGTTTCACTGAGCTACACCCAGCAGACCAATCATGAGCAGGACCGGGAGGCGCTGCGGGCGCTGCGGGTTCTGGCTGGTGAGTATCTCGCCGGCATCGACTGGCACATCGTTCTGTACACCTACATGGGCGTCTTCCCGCGGACCGCGGACGGCGCGCGGTCGCTGAGCCACCAGGCCGCGCGGCTGGCCGCCGACGGCCACGCCGACCGGCTGATCGTCAAGACTGTCGCCGAGGCACACCGGATCCCGACGATCGCGGAGAACACCAGGGCACTGCTCGATGCGGCGGCCGACATCACGGCGGCGGCCGCCGACCGGACACGCGGAACCGACGGCTGCTCCGATACCGTTCTGCACGACGCACACACCTTGATCGAAGCGGCCCTCGAACTGTCGCCGGACGCTGGCACCGCCCTGACGGAGGCGCTGCGCCGCGGCTACCTGGACGTCCCGTTCTGCCTACACCCCGACAATCCCGGCCGGGCGGTCTCCCGCATCGCCGCGAACGGACGGCTGGCCTGGCTTTCCGTCGGCTCAATGCCGCTGCGTCCCGGCACCGGCACCACGCCTCTAACCTCGGCCGCGCTGCTGGCCGATCTGGCTCACGTGGCTGTCCGCTTCGATGGCCCCCAACCAGGGGGAGTCCGATGACCACGAACACTTTGACCCGCGATCCGCTGTCTGTGAAGCAGGAGGCTTCGCAACGCAACAGTTGCGGCCAGGACACCACCTGGAAGCCGTTCGAACTAACTGTGTCGCTGTCGGTGCGGAACAAGTGTGGAGCTGCGGGCTCGCGGCCGCAGGCCCCCGGAGTTCGTCGTCGTGTCCTGTCGGGGACGGATCGACCCTAGGCCACAGGCCGCCTCCGTCTCGAACAAACGCACTTGAAGTCCACTTCTCGGAAAGGCGAGTTCCATGTCCTACAACGGGAGCGCGTCCGCTGTCGCGGACGTGCACTTCTCCACCTCCGCGCGGTCCAACCAGGACCTGATCGCGGCTGAACTCGCGGCCGGTGATCTGCTCAAAGCGCTCGGGGTATCGCTCGACCACCCGTCCACGCAAGAGACGCCGGGCCGTATGGCCCGCGCACTCGCCGAGATCATCACTCCAGCCGAGTTCACCGCCACCACCTTCCGCATTGAGGAGGGAGGTGCCGGTCTCGTGCTCCAGTGCGAGATCCCGTTCCGAACCTTGTGCGAACACCACATGCTCCCCTTCTCCGGAGTCGCGCACGTTGGATACCTGCCGGGCGAGCGCGTCATCGGCCTGTCGAAGTTGACTCGCCTCGTCGAGCACTACGCGGCGCGGCCACAGGTGCAGGAGCGGCTCACTTATCAGATCGGGGCGTGGCTCAACGAGAACCTCGGCGCGCTCGGCGCCGGTGTGGTGACCAAGGCGGAGCACTCGTGCATGGCTCTGCGTGGTGTTCGGGTGGCCGGCGTCCACACCATCAACAGTGCGTGGTTCGGCGAGCTGCGTGAGTCCGCCTCGCAACGCGACCAGCTCCTTTCGTTGGCAGGTCTGAAGTGATGCCACCGCAGGTGAGTCGCGCACCGCTGTCCTGGCAACAGGAGTCACTAGTGCTGCGCCTGGCCCAGTTCGGAGCCGGCGAGATTCACACCGACTTCCAGGTCCCCGAGGAAGTGACCGACGCCGAGCTGGTGCGGCGGTGCCAGTGGCTAGTCAGTCGCGAGGCTGCTCTGCACACTCTGGACCACTACGTGGACGGAGCCTTCCTCGACGGGACGTTGAGGGTGGAGATGACCCGCCACGACTGCGATTCACCCGAGGACGTGCGGCGGTTCATCAGTGAGAGCCGCCACCACGACTTCCCCAGATCGGCAGGAGAGCCTCGATGGCGGTTCTGGCTGGTCCGCCACCCTGACCATGCGGGGAGGCCTGTGCGCAGCGGGTTGGCAATTTTCGACCATTTCATCGCCGATCGACGCAGCGCCGCGTTGGCGCGGCGGGAGCTTGCCACCGGAGTGCCCTTCCGGCAGCCCGGCTCCCCTGGTGACTACCGGGACTGGATCGACAGCCAGCGAATCGAGTTCAATCCCGGCACGCACCACGGCCGGGCAGCAGCCGGCTTCTGGCGGCGACACCTGGACGGAGGCTCGCCGAACGAGGCTACGCCCCTACCCGTGTATGCCGACGCGCCGACGGGCCAGAGGCGGGGCACCATCTGGCACAGCGTTCATGTGCCGGTCGACGTCGAGCACCTGACGCGGATCTGCCGGGCTAGCGGCTGCACGCCGTTCGTGCTGACGATGGCGTCGATCGCGGCCACGACGGCAGAGTTGTCCAAATCGGACGATCTTACCCTTCGGATCGTCACCAGCGGGAGAACACCGAGCTCGGCGGCTACCTTCGGCTGGCTCAACTCGTGCGTGCCGATCCGGCTGCGCCATCGCGAACTCGCCGCCCTTCAAGGCGCACTTGCTGCCGCTAAGCAGGCATGGCGGGAGGTTCTCCCGTACCAGCACACGCCGTGGGAGTACCTGTGGCGGACCTGCGCTCCCGATGGGGCTCCCGAGCACGGATGGCTCGGTGGTCGCCGACAGCTGTTGGTCAACTATTTCCCCGACACCGTGGATGGGCTGGATGAGTCCGCCTTCGTCGACCGCGTGGATCCGGTGCTACAACAAGACTATCTCGCCCTCTACATCGTCCCGCTGTCATCCGGCGGGTTCATGTTCCGGTTAATCGGCGACGCCGACGACGTGGATCCGGTGCTTGCGCGCCGATTGCTCGATACCCTTCGCGCAAACTTCCTGTCCCACGCTCGCACCATGGGGAAGGGCGTTGCCCATCAGGAACATGGGAGACAGCTGTGACAACCGACGCCGTGCCCACCCCGGAAATCGGCGACTGGGGTCTGTGGCCGACGATGATGCTGCGCGGGGCCGGCTTCCCCGTCAACGGTGTCGCCCTCCTAGCCGATCCCGATCTTGCCAGCCTCGCCGACACCGCCACCGAGGACGCGTCGACCTACAACTCGGAGGCCTACGCGGACGCGTGGCAACGAACCAGTGAGCTTCTCAGCGGTGAGGTCGCCGGAATCGCGCGGTCGAGCCAGTTCCGTCTGGCGGTCACCTGGCAGAACCCCCGTTTCCTCGCCACCGGCGTCGCGCCGTACCTGCGCGGCCTCGCCGGTGACCGAGCTGCCAGCAGCAGGCAGCGGGCACGTGAGCAGACGATCGCTGCGTACTGGCAGAGGTACTGCCTGAAGAACGAGTCCATTGGCTTCTTCGGACCCGTTTCGTGGGCGGGTATCGACATGCGGCACACCGCGTCTGTGATCACGGCTGGCTCGAAGCTGACCGAAGACGCTGTTGTCCACTTGGAACGCTGGCCGGTGGAGTTGCTGGCTCGCCGAATCGAGGCCATGTCTGACCTCCGCCCGTGGCTGCGACCGCGCAGAAGTCCACTCGTTTACGTCGGAGCCGAAGAGGTGCGGCTCGCGTCCGGACACACTGTCGTTGTCGACGAGCTCGGCCGCCGGATGCTCAGCCTTGCGGACGGCACCCGGACCGCTGCGGAGCTGGCGCGCCAACTCATCGGCGTGGCCGGCACCGGATCGCTGGACGAACAGGCGGTCTACGGGAAGCTCGAGGAGCTACGCCGACGTCGCCTGGTGATCTGGCGTCTGGAGCTAGCCGTCTCGTCAGCGCCCGAGCAGGAGTTAATGGCGGTGGTGGAGCGCATTGACGACCCGGCGCTGCGCGAGTCCGCGATGCGGCAGGTGTGCGCGCTCGTCGACGCCAGAGCTCGCCTGCAAGCGGTGTGGGACCGACCGGATGAGTTGCTGGACGAACTTGCTTGCCTGGAAAGAATCCACGTCGAGCAGACAGGTGCGCCCGCGACGCGTAACGACGGTCAAGCTTACGGCGGCCGTACGCTGGCGTTCCTGGACTGCCGCCGGGACCTGTCCGCACGGATGGGTTCTTCCTTCGTTGACGCCTTACGTCCACTCGAACCCGTGCTCGACAGCGTTCGCTGGCTGACGTGGCGCATCGGTGAGCTGCTGCGACCACGTCTGCACGAGGCATACCTGCGCGCGCAGCACGCGGCGGGGGCGAAATCGGGTGCTCAGGTCGATGCCGCTGCCTTCTGGACGACATGCATGACGATGTTCGGAGCGTCTTTAGGCACGCTTGTATCTGAGGCATTGGAAGAGTTCCATGAACGCTGGTACACAATGGTTCCGCTGGGTGACGGACAGCACCAAGTAGATCTCCGACTGGAGCAGATCGCTTCGTCGGTCCAGGAGCTCTTCGCCGCTCCGGCCAGCGGCTGGGACCAGGCCCGCATGGTGTGTCCGGACGTCATGCTCGTCGCGGCCAACGTGCAGGACGTCGAGCACGGCAGGTTCACGCTGGTGCTCGGCGAGGTACACGCGGCGATGATCTCGCTCGACTACCTCACTCTGGTGGCACGTCACCGCGATGCCGCCGAATTGGAGCAGTGCGTGGACCTGGCCTTCCCAGGACCGCGGTTGCTGCCAGTGCTGCCTCCGGAAAGCCGTCCGCAGTTCACCGCGCGGTCGCACCCGGCCCTGATCCGGGACGCTGACCAGCGGATCACCCTGGTGCCTCAGACACCTCCGCCCGGGCACGGGCAGATCGTGCTCGGCGCCGACGCCGAGGTGCGTGAACACGACGGTGCTCTGTGGGTGGTGTGCCCGGACGGCACCGAGTTCCCCGCCGTGGACCTGTTCGGTGAAGTCGTGAAGTCGCAGCTGTTGCGCAGGTTCGAAATACTCCCGATCGACGGACACCGGCCGAGGATCACTATCGACGGTGCCGTGATAAGCCGGGAGGGCTGGGAGGTTCGCGCGACCGGTCTCGACTTCGCCCGCCAGCGCGACCCCGCGCAGAGGTTCGCCCAGGCACGGGCGTGGGCCCGCCGGCTGGGACTTCCCCGTCAGGTCTTCGTCAAGGTGCCGGGTGAGACCAAGCCCACCTTTGTCGACTTTGCTTCACCCGTGTTCGTGGACGTTCTCGCGACCAGTACTCGCCGTGTGGTAAGGAATGCCGCGCCAAGCGCTAATCCCGTACTGAAACTCACAGAGATGTTGCCCTCAACCGACCAGACCTGGCTCCCTGGTCCTGAAGGTGAAACCTACACGTGCGAGTTCCGCCTCGCCTGCTACGACCGGCGCGTGTCCCCACCGTCTACTCCGGTCTAGAGCCGCCGTCCACTCTGATGATCGGAGCAACACCTTGGAACTCACAACGGTAACGCTGAGCCAAACGCTCGCTCTCGTCGCGGAGGTGATCGGCATCGAACGGGTTTCTCCGGACGCCAACTTCTTCGACCTCGGAGGTGACTCGCTTAGTGCCGCCTTCCTGTCGCTGCTGCTGGACGAACGCCTAGGCGCCAGCGTCGACGTCTTTACCATCTACCAGGCCGAGGACATCCACTCGGTCCATCGGGCGGCGGTGGAGAAGTGATCACCGCACCCAGCGCAGGCGCGACTCGCACCACACCCTCTCCACTGGTGGACGCCCTCCGCGTCGTGGCGGCCGAGCATTCTGCCATGACCGCCGTGCGCGGCGCGCGCACGACCCTGCGCTACCGAGATCTCGTTGACAGGCTCGACGGCTGGGCCGACGACCTGCGCGGGCTGGACCTGCAGGCAGGTTCGTTGGTGGCATTGGACGTGGTCGATGCGACTTACCTGGCACCCGCTCACCTCGCGGTCCGTGCCGCAGGACATGTTCCCATGCTCCTCGACCCGCACCTGGCCCCCCGCCGACGTAGCGCGCTGCTCGACGCCAGCCGGCCCGCTCTGGTGATGGCGGTCCAGGAGCGAGCCGAGATCGACCCATTCGCGTCGAACCCGCGCACGTTGCCGTCCAAGGCCGGTTATCTCGGCTTCACCTCCGGCACCCAGGGCACCCCCAAAGGAATCGTTTCCTACGAGCCTGGCGTGATGCATTTCGCCGCCTGGGAGGCGCGGACCATCGGTCTACGTCGGGGAACGCCGGTGGGCATGATCAGCGCCCCGACATTCGAAGTCGTGTTCCGCGAATTGTTCATGACATTGCTCGGCGGCGGTGAACTGGTCCCGGCCACCTCCAGGGTGCGCGCGGACCCGTCCGCCGTCATCCCGTGGCTGGCCGACCACGAAGTGGAGGTAGTGCACGCGGTGCCGGGACTGGCCACTCGATGGCTGACGGCGAGCCCGGAGCATCCGATGCCGTTCCTGAGCTGGACCCTCTTCGCCGGTGAACCACTCCATGGAAGCCAGGTACGTGCGTGGCGCGTGCGCGCGCCTCGCAGTGAAGTCATCAATTTGTACGGACCGTCGGAAACGACACTGGCGAAGTTCTTTTACCACGTGCCACCGGATCCATCGCCGGGCATCCAGCCGGTTGGTCGTCCGCTGCCTGATACGGACCTGCAACGGCTGCCGCTGTCTACTCCGGGGAACAATGCCGGGAAGCGGGCTTTTCAGATTGGCATCGCGACGCCGTATGGCTCCCTCGGATACCTGGATGGAACAGGCACCGATTCGGACCACCAGGTATTGCGGCGGGAGTTCGGCCGGACCATCTTTTCCAGTCAGGACATCGGCGAGATCGACGACGCGGGCAACCTCGTCGTGCTCGGCAGGCTCGACAGCCGGGTCAAGCGTCGCGGCGTGTTCGTGGACCTTGCGCGGATCGAGGCTGCGGCAACCGACGTGCCTGGTGTCGGCCTGTCCTGCTGCGTGCAGACCTCCGCAGCAACAGGAAGCGCGGTCGCGCTGGTTGTGGAGTCGGCCGACGAGGACATTGTCGTTCGACTGCGTCGTGAGCTGCGCGGTGCGCTTGGGCCCGACGGGCCTGACCACGTGCTAGTGGTTCAGGCTCTGCCGCTGTCGCCCAACGCCAAGGTGGACCGACGTGCTGTGGCCGGCCTGGCGGAGACCGCTATTCGCCGAGGACCGAAGACGGGGCGGAAATGAGTCGCGCCACCGCGGTGGTGGTCGATCCGTATTCCTCGGGCACCAAGTACGCGAGCGCATTGATGCGGGCTGGGTTCTCACCGGTCGCCGTTCGATCACATCCTCGGCCCGCACGAGACTTCACCGCCACCTTCTGTCAGCAAGACTTCGACGATGGCTTTGAGGAGGAGGAATCGGGCGTCGACGGCGTCCTGCGTGAGCTGGTGCGCCGTAATGTGGTCGCTGTCCTGCCCGGAGCGGAGAGCGGCGTGCGGCTGGCCGACGCCCTCGCGACACACCTCACTCCCGGCCTGGCCAACGATCCCGGCCTGGCGACCGCCAGACGGCACAGGGGACTGATGCAGCAAGCCGTGGCCCGGCACGGCCTGCCCGTCATTCCCACACTTACGATCCGTGATCCGCAGGAAGCTGTCGAAGCGCTCGAACGCCCGGAGTTCGCTGGGCGCAGCCTCGTTGTGAAGCCGGCTACCGCCGTCAGTACCGACGGCGTCACGCTGGTCGAGGCCGGACAGCCCTGGCAACCCGCTGTGGTTGGGCTGCTGGGGCGCCGCAACGCCGTCGGGCTCGTGAACGAGGAGGTCGTGGTCCAACCACGGGTGCACGGCACTGAATACGCCGTGAACACGTTCAGCCACAACGGCAGGCATACGATTACGGACATTTGTCGCTACAACAAGGTTTCCAACGCCGGACACTTCGCTGTCTATCGCGACGTCGAGTTCCTGCGTGCCGATGATTCGGGACACGACGAGTTGACCGACTACGCGCGCCGAGCGCTCGACGCGGTCGGCTTCCGCTTCGGACCCGCGCACACCGAGATCATGCTCACCGCTGACGGACTTCGGTTGATGGAGGTGAACTCGCGGGTCGCGGGCAGCGGAATGGCCGCTGCGGCGGTGTTGGCGACAGGCGACAACGGCATGCGCATGACCGTCCAGCACCTGTTGGGCAAGCGCAACTTCGCCGACACGTACGAGCTCGTCCGCACCGTGCGGGTGGCGATGTTCGTGGCACCTGGTTCCGGCACGGTGCGCAACATCGAGGTGCTCGACGAAATCCGATCCCTGCCGACGTGCC
Organism: Amycolatopsis sp. lyj-23; assembly: GCF_046549135.1. Taxonomy (NCBI): domain Bacteria; kingdom Bacillati; phylum Actinomycetota; class Actinomycetes; order Pseudonocardiales; family Pseudonocardiaceae; genus Amycolatopsis; species Amycolatopsis sp. lyj-23. The sequence goes on from NZ_JAJPWN010000017.1 coordinate 192,943, forward strand.
GAGCCTTAGTACTCAACGTCGGCAACGGTGACCGCGTGTCGGCCACCTCCGACCTCCTCTCCTCGACGCGGTTCGGGTGGGCGCTGTTCGCGGACACCGATTCCCGCGCCGTAGATCGCGACCACGTGCGCGCCAGGAAGTGCGAAGAGCGATTGCGCATTCAGGCCTGAACGCGTCCAGCAATGCGACATGTGTCCACAGACGAGTCGTTTTCCCGAAACGACGGCAACAAAGGTGGTGGCGGTGAAGCAGTTCGATGTGATCGTCGTGGGTGGTGGACCGGCTGGCGCGTCGTGTGCGGTGTGGCTGAAGAACATGGGGCACAAGCCGTGCATCGTCGAGCGGCGTTCGGCACTCGGCGGGCTGGAGAACGACAACCCCTATGTGAACGACCTAATCGTGCCGTTGACGAACTGGAGAGGAGAGGAGATCGCCGCTGGCATCCACGACAACGTCCTGGGCCGCGGCATCTTCTGCCTGCTGAACACTGCAGTCGAATCGGTCAGACAGTCCGCGGAGGCATTCGTCGTCAACGAAGGCCTGCCCAGTGCCCTGTCGGCCAGGTACCTGGTCCTGGCCAGTGGAGTGCGACCCGCCGACGGCGGCCTGCTGCCGGGGTCCCGCGTGCTGATCGGCCCTGGCGCTCCGGTGGAGGAGGTGGACTTCCGCAGCTTGTCCGTCGCGGTCCTCGGTGGCGGCGACAACGCCTTCGAGAACTACCACATCATTAAGGCCAAGCAGGCCTCGGAAGTTCGGATCTTCGCTCGGACGATTAAAGCCGCTCACAGGTTCCGCGATCCAACACCTGTCAGCGACGTGCACGTTGGACCGTACGAGGTCGACACCACGGCGATGACCGTGTCCGGCCAGCCGTTCGACCTCATTGTCGTGCTCTACGGCTGGGCTCCTGCGATCGACTTCGCACACGGCCTTGGCGTCGAGCGGGACCCACGAGGGTTCGTCGTTACAGACCCGGCCACGACTGAGACCTCGGTACGCAACGTGTTCGCCATCGGTGAAGTGGCCCACCGCATGCACCCATGCTCGGTCACGGCCATGGCGGACGGGGTGGTCGCGGGCAGGGAGATCCAGCAGCGGCTGGATGCCCGCGCAAAAGAGACCTATCTCGCCTTGGCGCGCCAGGGCGAGCGAAATCGCAAGCCGTGCAACGAGAAAGATCATGGGGAGAGCTACTGATGTTGCCCGAGGCGCAGACCCCCGCAGAGAACGCGGTCATCAAAAGGCTCGCCGAGAACTGGTCCCGAAGGGCAACGGTCAAGAAGACCGGACTTGTGCTGGAGGACCTGTTCGAACCTGGCCGACCCGACTACCCGATCGGGCTCACCCCCATCTGGCGGCACCCCGAACTCGAGAACATCGACGAGAACGCGCTAAATCGCGCTCTCTTGCTGGCCGCGCTGGCGTTCCACCGGCATTCGATGGTGATCGAGCAGGAGATCGTCTGTCCCACGTTCGCCACGGTGGTGGGTAGCGACTTCAGCTTCCTTGAGGACGGAAACTTCGAGAGCGCGGTCGCTCAGGCCGCCGTGGACGAGCAATACCACACGTGGATGCACCTGAACGCGGCCCAGGAGTTGCGGAGGAGGCGACCGTGGAAGTTCCCGCTTCGCGAGTTGCCCGTGCCGGCTTTTGTCAGTCACCACAGGCAGGAGCGCGCGGTACAGGCGACGGAGTGGCAACGGCGCCTCCTCAGCCTGGCATACATGACGGTGACGGAGGTGTCGATCGACGCATACCTCAAGCTTGTAGCCGATGACAAGATCATCCAGCCGCTGAACAGCGTGACCGCCGCCTTGCACTGGCGGGACGAAATGTGCCATTCCTCCATCAGCGAGGAGCTTGCCAAAAGTGTCTTCTTCTGCGTTGGAACGGAGCAGAAAGACTTCTTCATGACTTCCATGATCGATGCTGTGCGGGTCTTCATGGCACAGGACATGTCGACGTGGAAGAGAATCGTTGTCCTTGCAGGTATTCGAGACGGCCGCAGGCTGCTGAACGAGTGCAGCGAGCAACCGGATGATCTTCGGCTGGTTCGTGACAACAGCGGGGTGCACCACCTGTGGCGACAGCTCAATGACATCGCTGGTGGACGGTACAACGCAATGCTCGACGACGAGGCCGTTCCTCTGGTGTGAGAAGGAACCACCACACGCGGGCGCACGGCGGCGGAGCAGGGGCCCGACGATGCCACCAGGGAACGACCTGCTGCTCTGGTTTACAGGAGCAGACGGAGGTTCACGGCCGGCCATGCAGTCGGCAACATTTGCCGGGAGGTCCTAGACTTTGCGTTCCAGCCGGTCCCACGGGCGTTCGTCTGCTGCTCACCAGAACGCCCCACCGGACGGGGAGTACCGTCAAGGACGGGCAGCGGGGGACACCGGAGGACGTCGATTGGCAAGTACCAGCTAGCGCATCAGACACCTGCGCGCCGTACCGCCTCGACCAGGCGCAGATGCCGTGTGCTTGAGCTTGGTCGTCTTCACTTCCAGAACCGCCGACGGAAAGGCCGCCAATGCCCGAATATATACCAGAGGACGACAATACGAAGGCCCGTTCAGCGAAGTGAACGGGCCTTCGCGCCGAATTCGGCTGACCGCTATCCACGGCAGTGGGCGGACTTTCTGGTCAGTGCCGCGACTCGCATACACATTGTGCCGGCTAGTCCTGAAACTATGCGAAGGTATGGCGGCGCTAGGGACCTTGCGCGCGCTGCAGAGAGTGTCCGGCTGGCCTCGTCGTGAGGTCAGGTAGCCGCGTCGTCCTGGGAATACTGCGGGCGTTGACGACTGTGAACCGCCGTTGAGGTCCACGGAGAATTGATAACATCTGGATTTCGGTGGCCAATATCTATAGGTTCACCAGAAGATGCAGCCACCCGGCCACCAGTACCGCTGGAAAAGATTCTCAAAGATCGCATAGAAGTCTCCAATCGTGACGAGGCCGTCTACGCGTCCGCCCGGTGCTGCGTCCGTAATGCCAAAAGCATCGCGATTGAGCTGATGCATATAGCCCCATGTCGCTTGAGTTCCGATGGCCTGAAGAATGAACCCCCGTGCTGCGGTTTCAAAGTCTTCCCTGCTGGCGAGACCGTCAGGCCGAGAGCCCGGCGCTGCAACTTCGATTCGCGCGAAGTTGTCCACGATAATGTGCATCCAGTCCCAGGCCAAGGAGCACATATCGACGTTGGCTCCAGCTGCAGCCATGTGGGTCTTAGTGGACTGCGTTTGTGCCGCGGGCGCCGCATTCGCCGCAGTCACACTTCCCAGGGCAATGGAGACCGCGGCCAGTGCAATGGTGGCAATTCGAGAAATTTTCACTTAGATCCTATCAGTAGGAGAGGCTCGCAAGAGCTCTCAATGATCTAGCGCATCATGATTACCACATGCTGAAGGTTACCTGCAAGGGTGCCTCATTTCGAATCGAATATTACTATCGATCGGAAACCGTTCATGTATCTCGGTTCCGCCTTCCAGCTTCTGATAAGAGCTCAACGCCCGGTCATGGACTCCTCCTAAGCCGGCTTAGTACGGCGACGTGCAAGGTCTGCCGGATCACCGACACTGCCGTCGCGAAGCTCCGGGAATGGAGTCGCACGTCAAGGTTGTCATGGAGTCATGTATAGATCGGCGCTGTGGTGTCTGCCTGACCCCGCGAGTGTGGGGCAAGCCCGGGGATTGGTGAGACCGACGGGTGACGAGGTTCTGGTGGAGTGTCGCCAGGCAGCCTTCCGTCGGCAAGCCCGCCACTTCTCGAAGTCTTCGGCGATCAATGCCGCGACACCGCCCTCGCATTCGCCTCTGGTTCAGCAGGGAGCGGTCGAGCCCGTCACTGGCCGACATATATACACCACGAGTGATAGTGGGAGACGTGGCTAGCGCTTTGAGCAAATTCGCTTCGAGGGTTGGCCTCATCAGATCGATACCCGTGATGCTCGCTCCGATGGCCGGCAATGTCTGGATTGGCCAGCCGGGTCTTCGTACCGGGGCGAAGGTGCGATCCAGGTGCAACTGGTCGCGCACCACGGCCTCCCTGTGATGGCCGGTCACCCCTGCTGTGACGAGTCTGCTGCGTGCCGGAACGCGGCGGCCGCGGCGTGGACGTCGTGTTCGGTGTGCGCCGCGGACAGCTGGACCCGGATGCGGTCTGTGCCGTGCGGCACGACAGGGAACGTGATGGGGACTACGTGCACTCCCTCGGAGCGCATGCGTTCCGCAACGCGGCTTGGGTCGTCGACGAGAACGGGAACGATCGGGTGTTCACCCGGCAGCACGTCGAAGCCTGACATCAGCTCGCGGAACAGCCGGGTGTTGGCGGCGAGCTGGGCGCGTTCGGAGTGCGCGGCAGCGGCCAATTCGAGTGCACGGAAATTGCCTGCTACCACAGTCGGTGGCAGGGAGTTCGAGAACACGTACGGGCGGGCCCGCCTTCGCAGAACCTGCGCGATCTCCCGGTGCGTGCTGACGTAGCCCCCGCTCGCACCGCCCAGCGCCTTGCCGAACGTTCCGGTCAGGATGTCGATGCGGTCGGCGACTCCGAAGTGTACCGGAGTGCCGCGGCCGCTCCCGCCGACGACGCCGACGCCGTGCGAATCGTCGACCATGACCAGTGCGCCATAGCGGTCAGCAAGATCGCAGATGCCCGGTAGCGGAGCCAGTGAGCCATCCATCGAAAACACGCCGTCAGTCGCGATCAGCACCCTGCGTGCTCCGGCGGCGACACGCAGCTGATCCTCCAGGTCGTCCAGCCGGCCGTTGCGGTAGCGCAGCCGACGAGCTTTGCACAGCCGGATGCCGTCGATGATCGAGGCGTGGTTGAGCTCGTCGGAAATCACCACGTCGTCCACGCCCAGCAGTGCCTCGAAGAGGCCACAGTTCGCGTCGAAGCAGGACGGGAACAGCACGGTTTCGGCGGTGCCGAGGTGCTGTGAGACGAGCGCTTCGAGATCCAGGTGCAGATCCTGCGTGCCGCTTATGAACCGTACGCTCGCTAGGCCGAAGCCGCGCTCGATGAGGGCGCACCGTGCCGCGTCGACGACCCGGGGATCGTCCGCCAGGCCCAGATAGTTGTTGGAGCTGAAGTTCAGCAGGGTCCGCCCGGCCGAGCTCACCTGACCCGACTGGGGCGAGTCGAACACCAGCACCTCCGGCCGCGGAGCGGCCAGTTCGGCGGAGAGCTGGGTACTCAATGATCCGTACACGTCCGCAAACTAGCCGACCCGCGGTGGTTACCGTCAACGCCCGTTACTTCCCAGTCCGAAGTTACCGGCCTTGCAGGTGCACATGCGTACGCGGCTAGTGTCATCGGTCATGACCCACACTCCCGGGCTGCCAGCCGTCATGACCGTCATCGGCTCCTACCGTGGCCTGCCCGTCTCCGACCCGCAGAGCATGGTGAGCGCCGAGTTGCCCCTTCCCGATCTGCGTCCCCACGACATCCTCGTCCGGGTCGCCGCGGTCTCGGTCAACCCTGCCGACGTCTCGCGCCGCGCGGCCGCACCCGAGGCGGACGTGCCGACCATCCTCGGCTACGACGCCGCAGGAACGGTCGTCGCGCTCGGTCCCGATGCTTCAGGTTTCACGCTCGGCGACGAGGTCTACTACGCGGGGGACGTGAGTCGGCCGGGCAGCAACGCCGAGTACCACGCGGTCGACTCCCGGATCGTCGGGCACAAGCCGGCGACGCTGACGTGGGCGCAGGCCGCCGCAGCGCCGTTGACCACGATCACCGCGTGGGAAGCGATGTTCGACAAGTTCAAGCTGACGCCGAGCAACCAGGGGACCCTACTTGTGGTCGCTGGCGCGGGTGGTGTGGGCTCAATGCTGATCCAGCTCGCCAAGAAGCTGACCAAGCTGACTGTGGTCGCGACCGCTTCCCGGGCGGAATCCCGTGACTGGGCGCTAGCGCTCGGCGCCGACGCGGTGGTTGATCACAGCGGGGACTTCGTTGCGAACGTCTTGGCGCAGGTGCCCGGAGGCGTGGACTACATTTTCAGTCCTTATTCGAAGGGGAACGTCGAGAACTACGCGAAGATCGGCAAAGCGTTCTCCGAGATCTGCGCGATTGACGGCCATCCCGACCTCGATCTCCAGCCGCTGATGCACCGGAGCATCAGCTGGCACTGGGAGTGGATGTTCACCCGCAGCGTTTACGAAACCGCCGACATCGCCACCCAGCGGAACTTGCTCGACCGCGTCGCGACAATGTTCGACTCCGGTGAGCTGCGGGCCACCCTGACCACGGAAATCAGCGGCTTCACGGCGGACAACTTGCGCAAGGCCCACGAGCTGGTGGAGTCCCAGCGCACGATCGGTAAGGTTGTCGTGACCCGATGATCGGGGAGGGCGGAGTGTCGCGCTGAACTCCGAAAAGCCCCGAACTGTTCGCCGTGTGGTGGTGTTCCTATAGTGGCTCGTTTCGCAGCGGTCGTAGTTCTGGAGCCGGTCGCGGGGTTGCCGGGTTGTCGAGGCAGCGTCTCCCGGGCACCGGAGTGATCCAAGGCCGACTTCATTTTGGTTATGTCGGCGCCCGGCTGAAATAGCGGGATCAAGCGGCAGGCGCCGCCGGGGAGACGCGACACTTCCCCGGCGGCTCCCCGTAGTCCCGGTCGCCCTCCGCTCGACCGGTTACGCTCTCCTGCACGCCGGCCATGGCTGTCCGCGCGGCGCCTCCACAGGGTAGTCGGTGTAGTTGGCGGCAGCGTCCCCCCGCAGAACGTTGCGGGATTGGGTTCGTTCAGCGGCGCCGACCCGATCAGACGTTCGACGAGAGCTTGGAATGAGCCAAGGCGAGCTTCGCCAGCAGGTCGGCCGGCCCGTCGTCCAGATCGGTGGCCTTGGTGGCCGAGTCGACATCCATCCGGTCCGGTTCACGACCGGTCTACCCGGCGACGCGCCAATGTCGGACACACCCATAGGCATCCCGGTCCTTAACGAGATGTACTGAGGCCCGGTCTTGCCTGACGATCAGGAGGCGGAAGCGTGCGTAGGTCGTCCGGGTCCGAAACTGACGAAGAGCTCGGCTATCGCCAGGAAGTCGCGCCGACAGGTGAGGAGCAGCACCCAGGCGGCGACATCATCGCCCGGCATCAGCACGAGCAGCACCAACTGATCTATGTCAGCTCGGGGGTTGTAGCTACACGCACGGCAAGTGGAGCTTGGATCGTAGGGCCAGGTAGTGCGGGCTGGGTGCCAGCTGGCGTATGGCACGAGCACCGCTGCTACGGCAACAGCACTCTGCATACTCTCGGGTTCACTGCAGGGGAGGCGCCGCTACCAGCAGCACCCGCTGTAATACCAGTTGGCTCTCTGTTGCGAGAGCTGCTTGTTGCCTACACCGGCGACGGAGTGGCTGGCGAAGAACTCAGACACCTACGTACCGTCATTCTCGACCGGCTTCACGGCAGCGGTGGCGGGCCCCTGCTGTTACCCCAAGCTCGCGACCCACGATTAGCGTGTGCCTGCCGGTTGGCCGTCGCCGATCTGCAGCAACCGCTCTCACTCGACCAAATCGCAGTGGGTGCCGGGACATCGACACGGACTCTGAGTCGGTTGTTCCGCAGTGAACTCGGAATGACCTACCCACAGTGGCGCTCAAGGGTACGTATATTCCACGCGATGATCGACCCCACCGCTGGCGTGCCGGTTACCGAGACCGCGTATCGTAACGGCTGGGCGACAGTCAGCGCTTTCATCGACACGTTCACCCGTGTTACGGGTTGCACGCCGGGTCGCTACCGGCGGCAGTGACCAATCATCGAGGTAGACGCTCGGCCAACCAGCGGAGTGCGAGCGGATACCGGTGATCGATCCCGGCATGCGTCCCCTCGAATACCTCACAGTGGATTCGGTCCTCGGCCAGCCCAGCCCGTCGTAACGCAGCGGCGAACTCGAGCGCGGCAAGGTCAAGATAGTAGTCGTCCCGATCGCCCGCATCGAGCCAGACGGAGCCCAGGTTCCGCACAGCATCGGTGTGACGAGCAGCCATACGTACTGGGTCCCGGTCCAGCCAGCGTTGCCAGATATCGGGGATGATGGCGCCAGTGCGCTGATCGAATGGCAGCTGCGGGCGCCCGTCCGGGCCGGGTGAGAAACACGCAGCTACCCCCCACAGTTCGAGCAGCATCCCGTCGTGTGGTCTGCTGAACGGCGCGCGGTCGGTGTACGTCCGCGGGCTCACGTCAACGGCGAACCGCACGAGAGCACGTCGATCGCCCACGCCACCCTCGCCGGCGGCGCCGAGCTCGTCTTCGACCTGACGACCGAACCGGCCGGGTGGGGTGAAGTCGGCCCACCAACGCGTGATGTCGGCGTCGTATTCGCGCAGCGCGCGAGTCGCAGCTCCGAACTCCGCGGCATAGGGTAGCTCGAACGATGCGTCGCCGGCGTGGCTGGCCAGAGCGCCGAACAGATCCGGTCGTAGCAGCGGAGTGATCATCGCACCGTAGCCACCAGACGACTTGCCGGTGATCGCCCGTGACTCTGCTGCCACGATCGTCCGGTAGTGCCCGTCGATCCACGGCACGACCTCGTCGCAAAGATAGGAGTGATACGCGCCAGTACCGGCCGAGTCAACGAATTGCGACCCACCGTACGAAGTCCAGGTATCCACCAGGACGACGAGGCAGCTCGGCACGGAGCCGTCACGAAACAGTGCATCCACATTCTCAAGGTAAGAGTGCCGGAACGGAGTGCGGTTCTCCCACATCGTGAGGTAACCCGTGTACCCCTGAATGACGTAGATTGTCGGGTAGCTCCGAGCGTCGTCATCGTACCCCGGCGGCACATAGACCCACATCGGCCTTTCGTGCGGATCCCCCAGCAGGTTAGGGCGCAGACACTCGGAGGCTATCCAGTGCCGGTCGACTCGGCCGAGCAGGTCAACGCCCCATGGTGGCTTATTGGTTCCGAACATGCACTGATCTTGCTACAGCGTGCCGTGACGACGCTTCTCGATTTACGCCACTGGCTGATAGAAATCGGCCACCGCCGCAACGTCGGGCAAAATCTATAAGCACTCCAGGCCTGCGTTCGTTGAGGTCGAGATCCACTGGATGGTTACGACTGTGGACATGACGAGCCTGCCGACGACGTCACCGATGACCGTGCCCACCCAACCAAGCCTTTTACCCCTTCGAAATAGATGGCGGTTTCACAACGACTGGGGGCGGTTTATTGGAAGCGCGAACGGATTCCGTGCTACAAGCTGGTCAGGTGAGCGACTCTAATTCGGTCCAACCCCACGATCCGTCGCGAACCTCTGCAGTCGCCGCCGGACGATGGCGGCAGATGCGAGTGTGGGTAGCGGCACACGCAGTGGACGACTTTTATCAGGGCATGGTCCCTGCCGCGGTCCCATACTTCATGCTGGAGCGGCATTTCAGTTACTTGGGCGCCTCCGGACTGGCGCTGGCGGCCACGCTGGGCAGCGCTCTACCCCAATTGGGCATCGGTATAGTCGCCGACCGATACCGGGCTGCCTGGCTTGCACCTTTTGGCTTGAGCTTGGCGGGCGTCGGGGCCGGGCTGTCCGGGCTGGCGACCACCTATCCAGTGATATTCGGAATGCTACTCTTCTCGGGTATTGGAGTGGCTATGTTCCACCCGCCGGCGGGACGAGACGCACGGTTGGCTGCCGGGGGTAGCGCTACGGGGATGAGCTACTTCGCCGCCGGCGGCACGATCGGGTTCTTTGCCGCCCCTGCGCTGGCGACCCCGGCGCTAGACGGGCTGGGACTTAGGGCGATGGTGCTGTTTCTACCGCCCGCGGTTATGATGGGATTCGTCTTGCTGCGGAGAAGTCGCCGCGTCGCCCGGCAGGTCAGTGCTGTGTCTACCCGGAGGACGAGCAACGATCGAGTCGTTCTGTTCATCATTCTGATCTGCGTTGAGGTCGTTAGGTCGGCGATCTCGTCCGGTGTCAGTACTTTCGTAACGCTTTACTGGATCCGATACCTCGGTGCCGGCAATGTCCTCGGCGGTCTCGCGCTCGCTATCGAACTCGCAGGCGCTGTTCTCGGCACGCTGCTGGGAGGTCTAATAGGTGACAGATATGGCATGGTGTGCGCCGTGCGACTCGGTAATACCGCTTTGCCACTTGCGATGATCGCCCTGCTCTGCTGCGAAGACAAATACGCAGCGCTGCCGTTGATTGCCCTGGTTGGGATGGCGATAAATATTCCGTTTGCAGTGCTTGTGAAGCTGGGTCAAGACTACCTTCCCAGCCGGCCGGGCACAGCAACCGGAGTTACTCTCGGACTCGCCGTCAGCGCGGGTGGACTGTTCCTGCCACTACTCGGTCTCTTCGCCGACCACTACGGCCCCCGCGGTGCCCTCGTCGCCCTCTCCGCTCTTCCTGTGGTGGCCGTCGTAGTGTCACTGGGCTTGCGCGAACCCTGAGCGTCGTGCGACCGATTGGCCCGCGTATCGCTGGTTGCTCGGCGGACAACACTGACCGTAGCGAACAACGATTCAGGAGCTTCCCTGCGATCGGCCCAGCGCGTGGTCGGCCGGTTCGGGCTCGCCGACACAGCCCGGGTTTGCAGCCCGGCCAGGATCAGCGCCCACACACAAACCATAGACGGTTTGCCAGCAGCCATACACAAGCGACACGTCACGGCACGGCGAACCGACACGAACCCGTCAGCGGATGCCGCCCAGGAGCTGGCGTTTAGTCCCCAAGGATGGGCGGCCGGGCTTCTTGCCGACGGGCAGCAGCGGTTCCAGGATCGCCACTGCGCGTCGGTCAGCTCGGCTCGCCCCGTCGCCGCCAGACTGGACACGAGGTCGCCGGTGTTCTTGATCAGCTTGGTCGTTGATCGATCTACCGGAGACCCTCACCTATTGAATTCAAGACACGCCGCATCCACCACGCGAGCCAGAAGCTCCGCTGGTCAGCGCATCAAAACAGGCTCTAGGTGTGCTGCAGCTTCTGGTCGTTGACACCCTGGGGCGGGGGTCTTCTGTAGAAGCTCTCATACGGGGTCTGGCCTGCCAGGCCGCCGTGCGGGCGGTGGTAGCTCCTCTCTGTCAAGCCGCGACCGGTGTTGGACCTCGCTGGTCGGCTGTGAGGTGGCGAAGATGACGGCGGCTAGTCGCCGTTTGAGGCAGCGCATGGCTTCACGGTGTCCTTTGCCGGCTGCGCGTTTGCGCTGGTAATAGGCCCGGGCAGGAGGATGGCAGCGAACCTGGCTGAGCGCGATGAGATGCGTAGTACCGCTTCGTCCGGCCGGCGTCGGCGGTGATCGACTCGACGAACTTGACGTCGATCTGCAGCTGGTGGCCGGGGCGTTGCTTCTCATACCGCTTCCAGCGTTGGTGGTGGCGTTTGTAGCGTTGAGAGGCCGGTATCCGGCTCATGCCCAGGCGTTTGAGGATGCGGTAGATCGTCGAGTGGCCGATCTGCTGGTCGTGGTAGCGGCGCAGGTACATTTCGATCTTCAGCGGGCCGAAGTGGTAGTGCTGCGGCAGGTGGATGATCTTCTCGACCACTTCGGGCGGGGTGATGGTCGGGCAGTGCAGCGGCGCGCTTGATCGGTCCTTCAGACCGTCGATGCCTTCGTCCTCGTAGCGGCGTTTCCACCGGTAGAACACGGTGCGGCTGATGCCGTAATAGCGGCAGGTCGCGGCGACGTTGCCGCTGATCTCTTCGGCGTGACGCAGGACGGTCAGGCGCCGGTTCGCGCGCCTGACCAGGTCCTTCTCACTCCACACTCGCTCAGCCATGGGCCTCCCTTGATCAGGAGCCCAGACTGTCAACAACCTCTGTCAGTTTTATAACTAGAGCGAGCACCAAAGCCGGATTCACCTGCTCGACGTCGTTTTCGACGATACCCTGTGGGCGATCCCCGGGGTGCGCCGTGCAAGCGAACTTGGTGTCTGATGAGGGACCATGCCTACTGGCGGACGTGGATGTCCGAGTGGGCCGCACGGTCCGCAAAGGACGGCACGCGAACCGCAGTCCATGATGGCGGCCACGTCGGCTTGCGATCAGGTCTGGCAGTCGGTGACGTCGTCGGTACAATACTGCCATGACCCGACACCGGATGGTCGTCGTTCTGCTCGAGGACGTCCTGCCGCTCGACTACGCGATTCCGGTACATGTCTTCGGCCGGGAGGCGTCCGAGGCGTATGAGCTCGTCACCGTTTCAGTCGGCGGCGGGGCGGTAGCCGTGGCCGGGGGCACCACAGTAGTACCGGACGGTGGATTGGAACTGCTGCGCGGGGCCAGCACGATCGTCGTGCCGGGGTACGCCGACGCGGCGGATCGAGAGCTTCCTGGTTCGCTGACGCGAGCGCTGGTGAGTGCGCACCGAGGGGGTGTCCGGCTAGTATCCATCTGTTCCGGGGCGTTCGCCCTGGCGCGGGCAGGCGTCCTCGACGGGCTCACTGTGACGACTCACTGGTCGCTGTGTGCGCAGCTCGCTGAGCGATTTCCGGGCGTCACCGTCGACCAGTCGGTCCTCGTGGCCGGCACCGATTCGGTTGTCACCTCCGGCGGTGTCATGGCCGGGGTGGATCTTTGCCTGCACCTGCTGAACGTAGACCTGGGATCGGCGGCTGCCCGGCATGTGGCGAGACGCATCGTCATGGCGCCACGCCCAGCGGACGGACAGCGGCAGTTCGTGGAGAAGGCGGTCGTTCCGCCCGGCGATGACGTCATCGCCCGGGCTCGGCAATGGATGCTCGTATCGCTGGAGCAGAACCTCACGGTGCACGGCGTCGCCACCCGGTTCTCCATGTCGGAGCGAACCTTCCACCGGCGGTTCCGGGAGAAGACCGGCGTCCCGCCGCTGACCTGGCTGCGCGACCAGCGCATCGCGCGAGCCAAAGAACTCCTCGAGAGCTCGGACCTGTCCATCGAGGACATTGCGAGTCGGGTGGGCTTCGGCACCGCGGCCAACCTGCGGCAGCAGTTTCGGCGCGCAACGAGCGTCTCGCCTCGCGAACACCGGCGGTCCTTCGCCTTCGGTCGTGTCTGACGGAGGGGTGGCAGGAAAGTTGCGATAGTCGGCAGTGCTGTCACTGTCGGGACTACCGGTGCGGAGCCGAGACTGAACACATGAATCAACCGACTTTCGTGCTCGTTCACGGTGCCCTGACCGATGCTTCGGTGTGGCGCCGGATCTCCGCCCGGCTGCAGGATGCGGGTCACTCCGTCATCGCGCCCTCGTTGCCCATGCGCAGCTTCGACGGCGACATTTCCTACCTCAAGAAGTTTCTGGGCACGCTCACCGGACCGCTCGTGGTCGCCGCCCATTCCTACGCCGGCTCGGTGATCTCGGCGCCCGACGCGTTGACCGAGGACGTCCGTTCTCTCGTGTTCGTCACCGCTTTCCAGCAGGATGCGGGGGAGACTGCGGGCGCTCTCAACGGTAAGTTTCCGGGAAGTCTGCTCATTCCGGACAACCTGGTGGTGCGCGAATACCCCGGCGGCGCGGAGGTCTACCTGCGACCGGAGAAGTTCGGCGAAGTGTACGCGGGCGACGCTGGGGAACGGGACCGGAAAATTCTCGCCGCGGCTCAGAAACCCTTCGACCCAGTCACTCTCGAGGGCAGCTTCGCGAACGCTGCCAGCTGGCACGACCTGCCGTCATGGGCGGTCGTGTCCACGCGGGACAACTCCATTCCCACCGAGGCACAGCGGTGGATGGCCGAGCGGGCCCGCTCCACCGTCGTGGAAGTTGACTCCTCGCACGCCGTTCCGCTGGTGCACCCCGACGTGGTGGCCGGACTCATCCTTGACGCGGCAGGCTGAACACCCATTCGATCTGCTCTTGCTTCCCATTTGGCAGCAAGAGCAGATTTTGGCTATTGCTTCTGATGGTCAAGTTTGCCGAACCCCGGATGTCGATCTACCGTCGGTCCGGTGAGCCCACTGCCTGAGAATCATGAGCCTTTCCGCATCGCCGTCACCGATGACGAGCTGGCCGATCTGCGACACCGCTTGCGCCGCACCCGCTGGTCCGGCTTCATCGAAGGTGCCGGGTGGCGGTACGGCACCGATCCGGAGTATCTACGTGAACTCGTCGCGTACTGGTCGGAGACGTTCGATTGGCGACGTGAGGAGAGGCGGCTGAACGCGTTTCCGCACTTCCGGAGCGTGGTCGACGGATTGCGGGTGCACTACATCCACCGGAAGGCCGACGGCGGTGGGCTGCCGGTGCTGGTTTTGCATGGGTGGCCCGGTTCGTTCGTGCAAATGCTCGACCTGCTGCCACTGCTCGCAGCGCCCGCCGAGCATGGCGGGGTACCGGCCGACGCGTTCGACGTCGTCGTCGGGTCACTGCCGGGTTTCGGGTTTTCGGAGGCGTCCGCGGCACCTGGAATGACCGAGACACGCATGGCGCGTGTCTTCCACGAGCTGATGAGCCGGGTGCTCGGGTACGAACGGTACGCAGTAAGAGGCAGCGACTTCGGTGCGAGCGTGGCGGAAGCGCTGGCCGCTCGGTACCCGGAGGCTGTCGTGGGCATCCACCTCAGCGGTACTACACCGCGAGCCGACAACCCGCCGGTCGATCCCGGTCCTGAGATCCGCCGGTACATCGACGATGTGGCGCGGTGGCGGTCGGCGGAAGTGGGCTACGGCGCGATCCAGGCCACGAAACCGCAGAGCCTGGCCGCGTCGCTCAACGACTCGCCAGCCGGGCTCGCAGCGTGGATCGTGGAAAAGTTTCGCCGGTGGAGCGACTGCGGTGGTGTTGTCGAACGCCGGTTCACCAAAGACCAGCTGCTGACGAACATCAGTGTCTACTGGTTCACGCAGTCGATCGGCTCGTCGATGCGGCTCTACTGCGAGTCCGACTACCGGCAGGACGCCGAGTGGCGCGTGCCCACCGCGCACCTCATGTCCTCAAAGGACATGTTCCCCACGCCTCGGGAGTGGGTCGAACGGTTCTCCAGGGTCGACCGATGGACCGCGGTGGAGCGAGGTGGGCACTTCATCGAATGGGAAGAGCCCCTGCTGGTGGCCGAAGACATGCGAGCTTTCTTCCGGAGCCTGCGCTGAGGGATGAGACGTGACGAAGCCGGGTCGATGGTTGTCCGAACTGGCTTCACCTAGTTCGTGCCTACTTGTTGACGAACATCGAGGTGAGCTGGTTGTCCCAGTCGGCGGGCGCGACCCAGCGTTCGCCCGGTGCGAGGACTACGTGGTCGCCTCGGTCGAAGCCGTCCTTGTAGAGCCACAGATCGTACTTACTCGCGTTGATGACCGCCGAAGCGCGGTTGTCGTACTGTGGTGCGAGCCAGAAGACGCTACCCGGCGCACTCCAGAACTGGCCGGTGAAGTCGGCGTTGTCGTAGAGGCAGACCCACGTGTCGCCGCCCCCTTCGACCGGTCCGGGAATGCACGGCTCTGCGGCTGGTGCTGCGGAAGCGCTGGACACGGTCAGAGTTCCACTGGTCGCAAGCGCAAGCGAGGCTGCTGTGAACAAGAGCCGGACTGAGCGACGCATCGATCCTCCGCTGACTGGATGTTGAATTATGAATCACCTGGATAGCATTCGGAACCCGGTTACCGGCAAGGGGTTGTGGTTTCATGAAGGAACCAAAGGCGGTTTGGGTACCTATGGGTAACCCAAGGTTCCGGAGGAAACGCCACGGACCCGGCAGGCTGGACTCGCCGAGCTGGTCACTTCGGACAGCCGCTCGCGTCCGGTGATTGCGAGGTACGCGGTTGACCGGATTTTATCGCTCGGTGTCGTGCAGGCCACTCGTGTGCTCCGGTCTGCGCGCTCAGACTGAGAGCACCCGAATGTCCGGCCGAGGAGCGTCATGGCAACGAACGATGAGATCACGGCGCAGCCCGCCGTCGACTGGGACCGGGTGTGGTCCGGTGCCGAGTTCATCGAGCTCAAGCGCCGGTTGCGCCGGTTTCGTCGTCCCGGTGACGGCGGGATTCCTCGGCTGGTATGTGCTCTACGTCGTGGTGGCCGACTTCGCTTACGGCCTGATGGCCACGAAGATCATCGGCAGCGTGAACCTCGGGCTGCTGCTGGGCATTTTGCAGTTCGTTTCGACCTTCGTGATCACCGGCTTGTACCTGCGCTACGCAGCCAGAAGGCTCGATCCCCTGGCCGAGCGGATCCGTGCCGAACACGAGGGGACGAACCGATGAGCGGCCCCGCGCTCAACATCGGCGTCTTCGCGATTTTCGTCGTCGTCATACTGCTGATCGTCGTACGCACCCGGCGCCGGGGTCCACCGCCTCGGCCTTCGACACAGAGGGGAGGCGTTCACCGGCCGGCAGAACAGGGTCGCCATCGCGGGCGACTACCTCTCCGCCGCCGCGTTCCTCGGAATCAGCGGGGCCGTGGCGACGTAGGGCTTCGGCGGCTTCCTCTACTCGATCGGTTTCTAGTCGCGTGGCTGATCGCTTTGCTGCTCGTCGCTGAACTCTTCCGCAACACCGGCCGCTTCACGATGGCCGACATGCTGAGCTTCCGGCTCAAACCGGGGCCGATCCGCATCGCGGCCGCACTCTCCACACTCATGGTGAGCTTCTTCTACCTCCTGGCACTGATGAACGGCGCGGGCGGCCTCGTCGCGCTCCTGCTCGGAGTCACCAGCCGCGCCGGACAGGCCGTCGTGTTTACCGTTGTCGGAGCGCTCATGGTGCTTTACGTGCTGGTCGGCAGAATGAAGGGCACCACTTGGGTGCAGATCATCAAAGCCGTCCTGGTGCTCCTCGGCGCGTTCGGCATGACAGTTTGGGTGCTCATCAGGTACGGGTTCGACTTCTCGGCGATCCTGCGCACGGCAGTGGAACGCGGGCGCGCCGGCGGTGAGGCGCTCCTCGGACCGGGCAAGCAGTACGGTGCGACCGATGTGTCCCGAGTGGACTTCCTGTCGCTGGGTATCACGCTGGTCCTGGGCACGGCGGGGCTACCGCACGTGCTCATGCGCTTCTACACGGTACCCGACGCGGGAGCCGCCCGGCGTTCGGTCGCGTGGGCCATCGGGCTGATTGGTGTGTTCCTGCTCTTCACCCTGGTCCTGGGGTATGGCGCGGGAGCTCTCGTCGGGCCGGAGAAGATAGCGAAGTCGCACGATAAGGCGAATTCGGCGATCCCGTTGCTGGCCCAGACCCTCGGCGGTCCTGTTCTGCTGGGTTTCATCGCGGCCGTCGCTTTCGCGACGATCCTCGCGGTGGTCGCCGGGCTCACCATTACGGCGTCCACTTCGTTCGCCCACGATCTTTACGCTGGTGTGCTGCGACGCAACAACCCACCGGACGCGAAGACGGAGATCCGGGTCGCCTGCTGGGCGGCCGTGGCCGTCGGGCTGGTCGCGATCGTCGGCGGCATCGTCACCAATGGCCAGAACGTGGCGTTTCCGGTCGCCCTGGCCTTCGCGGTCACCGCATCGGCCAACCTGCCCGCGATTCTGTACTCCCTGTTCTGGAGGCGGTTCACCACCCGCGGTGCACTGTGGAGCATCTACGGCGGGCTCTTCGCGACCGTCGGTTTGATCCTCTTCTCTCCGGTGGTTTCCGGTACCCCGACCGCGATCTTCCCTGCTGCCCACTTCGACTGGTTCCCGCTCGCCAATCCCGGTCTGGTCACGGTCCCGTTCTCATTCCTGGTTGGTTACCTCGGCACGGTCATCTCCGCGGCGCCGTCGGATCCACATGTGTACAGCGAACTGCAAGTACGGGCCTTGACCGGGCTCGGCAACGCTGAAGAAAGGAACCTATGAATCTGACTCGCGCTGTAGCGCCGGATCCGTACTCCCTGCTGCCCGAGTGTGCGTCTTTCGCGGTGAAGTCTCCGGATGTGGAGGACGGTCGCCAGATTCCCCGGGAGCACGTGCTCGCTGGCGGTAACCGCTCTCTGCGGCTGGGTTGGGCCGGGTTTCCGGACGCGACGAAGGGTTTCGCAGTCACGTGCTTCGACCCGAACGCGCCTACGCCCTCGGGCTTCTGGCACTGGCTGCTCCTCGATATCCCCGCCGCGGTCTCCGGTCTCGAGCAGAACGCCGGTGCACCGGACGTGGACCTCCCGGCAGGTGCTTTCCAGCTGCACAACGACTTCGGCACCGTCGGCTACGGTGGCGCGGCTCCGCCGCCGGGAGACCGGTCGCACCGCTATTACTTCGCCGCGCACGCCCTCGACGTCGCGCAGATCGGCGTCGACCCGGACGCCAGTCCGGCGGCAGCCTCGTTTTCCCTGTCATTCCACACCTTGGCGCGGGCACTGACCGTGCCCATCTACTCACGCTGACAACCTGTGAAAGGAACACCGCTGTCATGATCGATCCCGGACGTCACCTGCAGATCGGCTCCCTACTGTTCGAGGGCCTCGACCAGATCGACCTGACCGGCCCGTTCGAAGTGCTTTCCCGCGTCCCGAACTCCACTTATAGAGTTTTCGGCAAGACCATGGAACTGGTCCGCGACATCAAGGGCTTGCGCCTGACTCCCGACGCGACGCTCGGTGAGGCACCGCAGCTGGATGTCCTGCACGTGCCCGGTGGGTTCGGCCAGGAGAACCTGATGGCCGACGACGAGGTGCTCGGCTGGCTGCGCGCCCAGGCCGCCGGAGCGACCTGCGTGTTTTCGGTGTGCACCGGCGCGCTGCTCCTGGGAGCGGCCGGCTTGCTCCGTGGGCGGCGCGCGACAACGCACTGGTCCGCCTTCGAAACGCTGCCCTTCTTCGGGGCCGAGGCAGTGGACGAGCGGGTGGTGGTCGACGGCGACTGGGTTTTCGCCGCCGGGGTGACCGCCGGCATCGACGGGGCTCTACGGGTAGCGGCAGAGCTGCGCGGTAACGAAGCGGCGCAGGCGATTCAGCTGCACATGGTCTATGCCCCCGAACCGCCGTTCGACAGCGGTACCCCGCACACGGCGCCGCCGGCGATCCTTGCCCAGGCACGCAAGGCCGTCGAGGGCATCACGGCTCAGCGCGTGGCGACGGCCAAGCGGATCGGCATGGAGCTCGGTGTCGGCCTGACGCAGCTCAGCTGATCGGTCCGCGGAAGGCGCGCCGGTAGGCAGAAGGGAACAGGTGGACCAGATCGTGGAACCGGCGCCGAAAAGCCACCGTGGACTCGAACCCGCACCGCTGGGCGACCTGGTCGATCGGCAGGTCGCAGGTTTCCAGCAGCTGCCGGACCCGGGTGATGCGGCGCCGTGGCGGCGCGATCCGCTGAGCGCCGAAGTGGACGGCGACCACCGACATGAAGGGCAGCGTAGCGGCAATCGTCATCGCGGCCGCCCGGATCGCCAGTCATCGGCCGGCCCGGTCGGGGCTCCGTCTGGTGCTGACAGCGGCCGAAGATATTGGGCACTGGGCGCCGCCGCGGCGGCGGCCCGCCTGGCGGGCCGGTCGAGTGGACCGCTCGTGATCCCCGAACCGACCGACAACGTCGTCGCGTTCGGTCACAAAGGGGCCACCTGGTGAGCGCGGCGTCACCTGATCTCGTGTCGGAGGAGAGCCACCACCGCGTCCGCGAACTCCTTTGGTGCTTCCTGGGGCGGGTTGTGCCCGACACTTTCCAAGAGCCGGTGCTGATACGGTCCGGTGAAGTGCGCACGATCGCTCGACGAGCTCGGGCCAAGCAGCCCGTCGGCGCCCGTCTCCAGCATGACCGTGGGAATGGTGATTGGTGGCTGCTTCGCGAGGAGTTCTTCTGTCCGCCGGTAGCGGGGATCGCCCTCGACCAGGCCGTAGCGGTGCCGGTAAGAGTGGATGACCACGTCGACGAAGTCGGGGTTGTGCAAGCTCGGGGCGCTCGCCGGAAAGGCGTCGTCCGCACCTCGCCACGTCGGCGACCACGTGCGCCATAGCTGGGCACAGAGTGCTTCGCGATTGCGATCGAGCCCGCGGCGGCCCCGCTCCGAGTGAAAGTAGAACTGATACCAAAGCGTCTGCTCCCACTCGGGCTTGGTGGGTTCGTTCGCGACCGCGATGTCCTGGATGTTGTAGCCGTCCACAGTGACCAGTCCACGCACGCGCTCCCGGTGCAGCGCAGCCGTGATGCAGGCCGCCCGGCCGCCCCAGTCGTAACCCGCGAGGACCGCCGATCCGATCCCGAGCGCGTCCATGAATTCGACGAGGTCGTGCCCCAACGCGGCCTGCTGTCCCGATCGCATCGTGGTGTCCGTCAGGAACGACGTCTCACCGAACCCCCGGAGGTATGGTGCGAGAACGAGAGCGTTCCAGGCCGCCAGCTGGGAGGCGACTTCTTCGTAGGCCCGCACGTCGTAGGGAAAGCCGTGGAGAAGGATGACCGGAGTGCCGTCCAACCGGCCCGCTTGTTCGTAGGCGATCTCCAGGATGGAGGTGGTCACACGTCCAGTCGAAGTGAAGCCCATGGGTCGATTGTCGCATGTTGGGGTTTGGTGTGCGTCCGTGGTGAAACTTGGAAATATTTACCTCTGAGGGAATTGGTTCGACGTCGTCGGTGCGGCAAGCTCCTGCACATGACCAGTTACCAGATCCACACCGCTGACACCGCAGACGAAGCCGCGAAGGAACCGCTTGAGGTCCTTGACGGTGCGTTCGGGTTCGTGCCCGCCGCGGCCGGCCTCATGGCAAACTCGCCAGCGCTGATCAACACCTTCTTCTCCGCGTTCGGGCACTTCAGGAGCGGGGGGACGTTCGGCTCGGACGAGCGGCAGGTCCTGTTGCTCTCCAACGCGGTGGCCAACCGCAGTGAGTGGGCGGTGGCGTTCCACACCCTGGAATCGTTGCAGGACGGTGTCGAACCGGCCGTCGTGGAGGCGATCCGCCGGGGTGAACGACCCGCGGACCAGCGGATGGCGGCACTGTGGGCATTCACCCGGTCGTTGATCGAGAAGCGGGGGTACGTCGAGGAGGCGGAGGTGGCGGCGTTCAAGTCGGCGGGCTTCACGGAAGCCCAGGTTTTCGAGGTGATCACGTCAGTGGCGATCTCGGCGATGACGAACTACACGGCCAACCTCGCCGAACCGCCGTTGGAGGAGGCGGTGGTGCCGCACGCTTGGAAGACGGAGCACTCGTCGGGTGCCTGATTTGGGTTCCCGTCGAACACCGGCGTGGTACTCGGCGGCTGAGCCAGCTGGCGCTGGCCGCCCAGGCCGCCGTGTCAGTCCACCACCTAAGCTCTATCGAAACGGGGCGGGCAAACTCGGGCCGCGACATGGTGCTGGCAGCGTCGAATGATTGTCTTACGCTTTCCGGCTTTTGCTCATACTTGAGGCCTGTTTACCTGTTCTGTGAAGTCGGCTCGCCGCCAAGCTAGGCGCGGCCTCGCCTGCGCCGGGCACACCGCGTACGCGGGATTGCACACGGTGGACCCGGACATCGCCGCGACGACGGACCTTCGGGCCGTCACGCAGGAGGAGCAACTGGACCTGCGGCTGGTGGAACTTGACGTCGTCAGCGACGCGTCCGTCGGCGCGGCGATCGAAAAGATCATCGCCGAGCAGGGCTGGCTCGATGTCGTCGTCCACAACGCCAGGTACATGAGTTTCGGGCCGGCGGGATCGTTCACCGACGAGCAGCTCGTGCACTTGTACGACGTTAACACGCTGGGCACGCGACGGCTCAACCGCGCTGCTTGCCCGCACCTGCGCCGAGCCAGGTCCGGCCTCCCGCTGTGGGTTTCGATGTCCGGCGTGCGGGGCAACTGGTCGCCGTACCTCCCCGGCTACTTTGCCGCCAAGGCTGGCATGGAACAGCTCACCATCGCCTATGCGGGCGAGTTGGCCAGATGGGGCATCGAGACTTCCATCGTGGTGCCCGGGGTCTTTGCCTTCGGCAGCAAACTTCGCCAACACCATGGAGTCAGACGATCGTGCCGTCGCGGTTGAGCACGCCGAGGGGGCCGTCCGCGGGACTCCGAGACGCCGTGCTGGCGGCCACGAACTCTTTGGAGCCGGCCGACGCTGACCCGGCCGAGGCGGGTCGTCCAGATCGTCGACACCTTGTCCGGGCGGCGTCCTTACCGGGTCACCATCGACCCTTCGCAGGACGGCTCGGAGATCGTGGCAGCCGTCCAGGACCGGTTCTGGCGGGACACACTCAAAGCGGTTGGACTCGGGACCTGCTGGTGGTGGCACAGGAAGGTCGTGTCAGCGACTGATGTCTTCGGTCGGCACACTGCGGCGCCTGAACGGCGCTGTGGGTCGGGCCGTGTCGCCCAGTCCTGTCGAAGTGTTCTGGCTCTCGCAATGGCAATCAGCGGATTGGAGCTGGAACTCGGCCGAGCGGACGGCGCATGTGCGTGCAACTGGACGGTGCTTGCGCCGGGGAGGTGCCCGTCCCGGATCTCGCGGTAGCCGGCGCTCACGTGGTCATGGAGTTCCGCCAGGACGCGGCGCCAGACTGGAAGCAGTTCCCAAAAGTGCACAATAGTATTTCCTCGCCATTGCGGCTTCAACGAAATTGAGTCTCCGATCTTTCGAGGGTTAATTCCGTTCAGGAAGGGGAACCTTCCGGGCGAGTGGGTAATCACAACATGGAGGTTTCTCATGCGTTCAGGATCCATCGTCCCGTCGAGCAAAGCGTTGTCCGTCGTTTACCTCGCTCTGGGTGCGATCGCAATCCTCGACGCCATCTGGCAGACGACCAGCGCCGGGCACGTCATAGTGGTACCGATGGTCATCGGGGTGGTGGGAATCTTCGCGGTAGTGCTCGGGACCGTCGGTCTCGTTTCGAGGCGACCTCACTCCTGACACATCGCTGCGATCGGAACGGACGAACAGGTGCACGGCCGTCGAGGGGCTCATCGCTGTCCGTCGCCGGCCGTGCGCACCGTATCGACCTGTTCTCGCGGGACAGCGCCGACAAGTTGAGTTCGCAGGTGATCTGAATCGCGTCCTGGACATCGGCGGGTGGTGCGGCGCCGGGCAACGTGCGCAGCGCACGGACCCCTACGCTCCACTGAGGAACAATCACCTCCCCGGTCAGCCGGTTTGTGCCCGGACCCTGGGTACCGGTCGCCTTGGGGAATCTTGATTGCGGGCCCTTGCTTCTGCCCGAGTTTTTTCTGCGCGGCCGACGGCTCGGCTCCCGGTTATCCTTCCAGCCAGATCGGCACCACGGACACTACCAACAGTAGGGCCAAGATCAGATTGAGTGCCCGCCACTGTCGTGAAGACTTGAGCAGCCGTGCGAGCACGACACCGAGCAAGCACCACACCAGGAGGGATACCGAAGCGGCGACGGCGAAGACCGACCCGAACAAGGCCGCGAGAAAGCCTGGACTGGCTAAGAGCGACGCGAACGATGCCGCGGCGCTGGCCGTCATGGCCCACCCCTTCGGGTTGTAGAGTAGCAGCACAACTCCGCCCCAGAAGCTGATCGGCTGCTCACCGTTCTCCGAGGTGCGGGGTGAGCCGCTGCGAGCTGTGCGAACCGCCAGCCAAATCAAGTACACGGTTCCCAGGACTTTCAGTGCCACTCGGAGCAGGGGGACCGCGAGCAGGAGCCCGCCGAGTCCGGCCGCAGCCGAGGCGGCCATCACCGCCAAGGCGGCGGCGATTCCTCCGAGCACCGGCACGGACCGCCGAAGTCCGAAGTGTGCGCCCGAAGCCGTCGCGATGGCCGTTGCCCCGCCGGGGGTGATTGTCGCGACCAGGGCGAACCCGGCAAGAGCGATAATTCCCTCTACTTTCATGGCGCCAGCCTGGGCGCTGAGCATATTCGAAGCAAGCCTAATGTTTCTACTGAAGTGCATTAGTAAGTATGATGATGGTTGTGTCCACTGATCTCGACCTGGCTTTGCTGCGCACCTTCGTCCTCGTCGCTCAGCGAGGAAGCATGACCTCGGCGGGCAACGTGCTGAAGATCACTCAAGGTGCGGTCAGCCAGCAGATGAACAGGCTGGAGTCCAAACTGGGCTGCACGCTGTTCGTCCGGGACCGCCGAGGTCTACGACTCACCCGTGACGGTGATCGACTGCTCGGCCGCGCACAGTCGCTGCTGAGCCTGCACGACGAAATCCGAGCGGAGATGACGACGAACAGGATGGCCGGCCGGGTCCGGCTCGGCGTTCCGTTCGATCTCGTCGGAACGTTGCTTCCGCCGGCCATCAGCTCGTTCGCCACCGATCACCCCGACGTCGAGTTGTCGCTCGCCTGTGCTTCGTCGACTGAACTCTTGACCGCAGTCGAGGAGGGGACGGTCGATCTCGCGGTTGTCGAGGTCCCCGTCGGCTCACCGGCCCGGCACCTCCGCGCAGAGCGGCTAGTGTGGGCGGGCGCCCCCGGAGGGATCGCGCATCGAGCGACCCCGTTGCCAGTCTCGCTCGTGTCGGACGCCTGCGCCTTCCGGCCGCTCGTGCTGAACGCCCTGCGCGCGCACTCGGCACCGTGGCGGTCACTGTTCGAGAACGGGACGTTCGAAGCGGCACTTGCCACCGCGCGCATGGATCTGGCGGTGACGGTTGCGTTGGAGTCCTGCGTACCCGCCGACCTGCATGTCATTCCTCCTGGCCCAGACCTACCGGAGCTGCCACTCATCGGAGTCGATCTCCGATTCTCTTCCCGCCCGGCGAACGCCGCGGTCGAAGACCTCGCACACCGGATCACCGAAACTTTGACCGGCACCTCGGCGTCAGGCGCCCGGCGGCAAGCAGATCCGGCCGAGTGCGGATGATCATCGGAGTTGGCGTGGTCGTGGCGCGGGATGGCCGGCCTCTGCTGGTGTGCCGAAATAAGGCGGGTGAGAGCCCGACCAGGGCTCTCCGGGGCGGGGCAGTCAAATCGCGGGAATCGATCGAGCGGGCGACGATGCGCGAACTGCCGGAAGAGACCGGTTTCCGCGCAGTCAGCAGAAGGGTTTCACGATCGGGTCAACTTGGCTTCCCGACCGGGCTGTGATCGGGACTGCAGTCGCGGTCGCCAAGAACGTGAGCTGCGAGCCCGAGGTACAGGGGACGGAGTGGCAACGGCGCCTCCTCAGCCTGGCACACATGACGGTGACGGAGGTGTCGATCGACGCATACCCCAAGCTCGTGGCTGACCTCAAGAACGTCCAGCCACTGAACAGCGTGACCGCCGCCCTGTGCTGGCGGGACGAAATGTGCCATTTCTCCATCAGCGAGGAGCTCGCCCGACGCGGAGCGCTGGCTGGCTGCCGCGTAGGGCAGCGCCGCGATCATCGCTGCGTCGTCCACGGGTCGACGGGTACCAGTCGGACGGACCGGCCCTCGACGTCGAGGATGTGTCCGTTCACCTTGTGCAGGCGCAAGATCAGCCGGTACTCGCAGACGACGAGCGATGGCAGGTCGGCCGACAGGGCGCCGAGTAGCTCGTCTAGTTCTTCGGGAGCGCGCAAGTTCACGATTGCCACCAAGTTGGCTCGTGAGACGGTGCTCGCGCAGAAACGGATCGCGGCCCGAGCCCCGAGGTCGCGAGCGACCTGCGACCGGGCCGGGTGTGGGACCGCGAGCCAGACCAGCGCGGCCAGCGGCCAGCCTGCCAGCGGCCGCGCCAGGTCGGCGCGCAGGCTTAGCCAGCCCGAGCCGCGTAAAAGCTCCAGGCGGCGCCGGACCACTTGCGGTGGCGTCGAAAGGTCGTCCGCGAGGTTGGCGTAAGAGCGCCGCGCGTCGTGGGCCAAAGCGAAGTAGAGAGCCCGGTCAGCGGCGGTGAGCTCGGTGACGTCCCGCCGTGACTGGCCAGAGGCGCGGACCTGGGCGGACTGGGTGGGGTTGAGGACGTTCAGCCGCCACTGTGGGCCGCCGTGCACGCGGGTGTACGCGCGGGCCCGCAGCCGTTCTGCCGGGAGCTCGGCGAATCGCCCGCTCAACGAATTGATCAGCGCTCTCGTTGTCGGGGCGGCGGTCAGCGCGTATACGTCAAACTCGCCCGCGGTGCGGCCGACCGTGAGCACGTCGGGCATGGCGTTCAGCGCGTCGATGAGCGGGTCTATCGAACCGGGATGGCAGGCGAACTCGAGCACGGCGCCGCGGAAGAGCAGCGGCCCCATCACAGCACCAGTCCACACCGCGCCTTCAGCTGCCAGTGCGGCCCACCGGCGCGCGGCCGTGACGGCCGAGAAACCCAGCGGTTCGGCGATCGACGACCAACCGGCCCGCGGGTTGACCTGGACGGCGTCGACCAGTTCGAGGTCGCGTTCTGTCAGTTGCATATCGAGATCCATCAAGAGGAGACGTCTGAATAGAGAATTCCTTCAGAATACACGCCCGGACGCGGATGCCGCGCACGATTACTTCGTGACCACCGACAAGCGAGTGACCGCTCCGCCGCTCCGCGAGCGGACCGCAGCGATCCAGCAGAGCATCGAGTCGGGGGACCGGTTTCCCCTGGCCTACTTCGACTCCCGGCGTTACGTGCAGCACAATCTCGCCCTCGGTGATGGTTTCGGTGCCTTGCTCGAGTTCCTCGACTCGTTGCCGGCGGGAAGCAGCCGAGTGCGTCCGCTCCGGACGTTCGAGGATGGCGACATTAGCTTCGCCCATCTCGAGTACTTTCTCGCGCCGATGGGTGAAGTCGTCGGCTTCGAGGTGCACCGCTGGGAAGACGGGCGCATTGTCGAACACTGGGACAATCTGCAGCCGCTCGTCGGGCACGGCATGACCGACGGCACCGTTGAGCGCGGCGATCCGGCCCGCACCGGTGAGACCAAGCTGGTGGCAGCCGCCTTTGTCGGCGCGTTGCTGCGGGGGCAGACCCCGGAGCCGGTTGGTGCGGGATACGTCGAGCACCACCCCGACGTCGACCCCGCCAAGCCGTGGTGGTCCTCGGCCGCCGACGTCGAATACACGGCCTTGCACCGGACGCTCGGAGACGGTGACTTCTGCCTGACCATGGCGGAGGGTCGACTTGCGGGCGAGCACACCGCCTTCTACGATCTCTTCCGCGTCGAAGACGGGCTCGTCGCCGAGCACTGGGATGTGCTCGAACGGATCCCGCCGCGCGCCGAGTGGCGAAACGACAACGGCAAGTTCTGACGATGCCCACGACCCTGATCCGCGGCGCAACAGTGATTGATGGTACCGGTTCGCCGGCCACGGCCTCCGATGTGCTGCTCGCAGACGGCAAAATAGCCATGACGGCTGAGCGCGGGCAGCTTCGCGACGCCGACCGTGTCGTGGACGCCGACGGGCTCGTGCTGGCCCCCGGTTTCCTTGATGCTCATTCTCATGCCGACAACGCGCCGTTCCTGACCGGCATCGACGCCGCCAAGCTCAGCCAGGGCGTCACCACCGAGGTGATCGGAAACTGCGGCTTCTCCCCGGCACCCTGCCCACCCGGCCGGCGCGCCGAGATCGAGCGCCTGTGCGGACGGCTCTTTCCGGACCTTCCCTATGACTGGTCCACCGTGGACGAGCTGTACGGAACTTCGGACGCTCGCGGCTATCCGACGAATGTCCGGCCGTTGGCCGGCCACCACGTGATCCGGGCCGCGGTGCTGGGTACGGCCGATCGGCGGCCTACCGCGGATGAGTTGACCCAAATGAAGGCCGAGCTGTCCGCTGCGCTCGACGCGGGGGCGGCCGGGTTGTCGTCCGGTCTCATCTACCCACCGGGCATGTACGCCGACGCGGATGAGCTTGCCACTCTCGCCGGCGTACTGCCGCCGGGAAGCGTGTACGCCAGCCATTTGCGCAACGAGGGCGGCCGGCTGCTTGACGGCGTTAGCGAGGCGATCGAGGTGGCGCGCCGGGCCGGGTGCCGGCTGCAGGTGTCGCACCTCAAGGCGGCCGGACGGTCGGCGTGGGGGTCGGTGAAGCAAGCACTGCGGCTCATGGACGAGGCGTGGGCCGAGGGAATCCGCGTCCACCATGACGTCTACCCGTACGAAGCCAACAGCACGCTGTTGTCGGCCTGCCTGCCGCCGTGGTTCCACGCCGATGGGCATGCGGCGACCATGGAACGGCTGCGGGATCCCGAGGTCCTGCGACGCGCGGAACACGACATTGCGGCCGACGACGGCAGCTGGGAGAACTGGGTTGCCGGCTCCGGCTGGGACCGGGTGCTCGTCGCCAGCGCGGGGAACGCGGACGTCGAGGGCCGGACGCTCGCCGAGCTCGCAGAGCAGCGGCGTCAGCACCCATTCCGCGTGCTGACCGACCTGCTCGTCGCCAGTGAGCTGACCGCCTGGATGAGTGTCTTTGCCATGTCGGCCACCGACGTCACCGATGCGCTCCTGCATCCCCGGGCGCTCATCGGCTCCGACGGTGCGCCACCGGGAGGCGGTGGCAAGCCGCACCCCCGCGGCTTCGGCACCTTCACTCGGGTACTCGCCCGTTACGTCCGCGAGTTCGGTCTCCTGTCGTGGGAGGAAGCGATCGCGAAGATGACGTCTCGCACGGCTTCGGCGTTCGGGTTACCAGGCCGCGGAGTCATCGTCGCCGGCGCGGCGGCCGATGTCGTCCTGTTCGACCCGACGACGGTCGCCGACCGCGCCACGTTCACCGCGCCCACCCTGATCTCGGCCGGCATCGAGCTGGTCGTTGTCAACGGCCGGATTGCATTCGAAAGCGGCGAGGTGACTGGCCTACGAGCCGGCCGTCGCCTTCGTCGCGCCAACTTAGGAGAAACCCCATGCAACGAGTGAAACCCCTCGAGCGGTACCCGCAGCCTGTCAGCATGACCGCGGCGACTACCGTGATCCACACCAGTCCAGCCGGCCTGGCGACGTCCCGTGTGGCGATCCCGGGCAGCGGCCACGATGTGCCCGCTTACGTCGCGCGCCCGGAGGGGACCGGCACTCTGCCGGTGGTGCTGGTGCTGTCCGAGTCGTTCGGCCTGCACCCGTACCTCGAAGACGTGACCCGGCGATTCGCGCACGAGGGCTACCTGGCCATCGCTGCGGACCTCATGGCCCCGCAAGGCGACCCGGACGACTTCGCCGACGTGGACCGACTCGTCACCGAACTGCTCCAGCGCATTCCGGACGAGCAGGTCATGTCCGACCTCGACGCCGTGCTCCATTGGGCCACGGCCCACGGTGGCGATGCCACCCGCGTCGGCGTCAACGGGTTCTCGTGGGGCGCACGGTGGACGTGGCTGTTCGCGGCTCGCCGTCAGTTCGCCGCCGCGGTGTCGTGGTACGGCGTGCTCGATGACTCCGTTAGCAACCTCCAACCAGACCGGGCGCTGTTTCCGAGGCACCCGATCGACTTGGTCGGCGAGCTCCGCACCCCGGTGCTCGGCTTGTACGCCGGCAAAGACGCTGTCATCCCGGAAGCGACCGTGGAGGCGATGCGGTTAGCACTGGCGGCGCGGGCGACGCCGGCTCCCGAGGTCGAGTTCGTCGTGTTCCCGGGGGCCGCCCACGGGTTCTTCGCCGACTACCGCGACGAATACAGCGCCACCGACGCGCCCGTCGCCTGGGCTCGCGCACTCGGCTGGCTGCGCGAGCACGGCGTATGACGGTGGGGCGGTATCCCTGGCTGAGGGTGGACGTTGGCGCGGTCGAGCACAACGCCGCGCTGATGGCCGCGTGGGCGGCGTCACACGGCGCTGCGCTCGAACCCCACGTCAAGACCACCATGGCCCCGGAGATCGTGCGCCTACAAGTGGAGGCAGGAGCCGCTCGGCTCACCGTCGCGACCGTCGCCCAGGCCCGGACGGTGCTTTCGTGGGGATACCGTTCGCTCCTCATCGCGAACGAAGTCGTCAATGTTCTCGCTTTGCGAGAAATCAAGGACTGGATGGAGCAGGGCGCCGACGTCACATGCTTCGTGGATTCGCTGGAGGGGATTGAGGTGGCACAGCGGGTCTTTACTTGGGCACCGCTGCCGGTCCTGCTCGACGTCGGCGTCCGCGGCGGCCGAACGGGAGTGCGGGACAAGCCGGCGGCACGGTCGCTTGCCGGCAGGGTGCTGGCCA
Source organism: Amycolatopsis sp. lyj-23 (assembly GCF_046549135.1). Taxonomy (NCBI): domain Bacteria; kingdom Bacillati; phylum Actinomycetota; class Actinomycetes; order Pseudonocardiales; family Pseudonocardiaceae; genus Amycolatopsis; species Amycolatopsis sp. lyj-23. The sequence goes on from NZ_JAJPWN010000017.1 coordinate 222,745, forward strand.
GTTCGGGACTGCGGCTCGCCGGTGTCGCGGGCTACGAAGGAGTTGTCCCGAATTCACGTGACGAAGCCGTCACCGACGCGGTGCGCGAGCACTGCCGTCGCACGGCGGAAACTTTCGTCGAGCTGGCGGGGGAGTACGAGACTTCATCTCCGGTGCTGTCGATGGGAGGCTCGGCCTTCCCTGACCTCGTCGTGGCCGAGGTAGCCAGACTCGTGCCGGAGGGCGCTCTGGCGCTGCGGTCGGGATGCTACGTGACGCACGACCACGGGACGTACGCCGGCGTGAGTCCACTTGCTGGCTTGAGACCGGCGATCACGGTCCGAGCCGAGGTGATCTCGGCACCCGAGCCGGGCACGGTGGTGCTCGGGGCAGGCAAACGTGAACTGCCACATGACGCGGGATTACCGGTACTGCTCGCAGCCGGCTCGGCCGCCAATGAGCTGCTTAGCACGGACATTGAGGGCCGCATCGAGACGCTTTACGACCATCACGCGGTTGTCATCGGTGCTCGTGGATTACAGGTGACTGATGTGGTCGAGCTGGGCGTTTCTCACCCATGCTCGGCTTTCAGCAGATGGGACGAGTTCAGCTTGACCCGGAACAGTCACGTGATCGGGACGGGCCATTCATACGTCCGGCCTTGATGTAGCCGCTGTCTTGCGTTATCTGGCGGTGAGACATCTTTTCGTGCTCCGTACCCGGCAACCATCATTCTTCCCGCACCTGCCCGAGGGGACGAAGCGGGATTTCGCACAGTCCCGCGTGACGGTGATCGAGCGTCGCGGCCGGAGGCTACGTGCGGGAAGTGATCCACGCGTTCGACGAGCCCGGATATGCGGGCTTCTGGATTGATTCTTGGTGCTCGACGCTCGAAGTAGAAAGCTGAGCCAAGAGGGTCAGTGCGGCGCGCGACGGGGAGTCGGGTTCAGTGGTGACAATGACGATCCGTTGCCCGCGACTTTTCGGGAGTGGCATCGCCTGCTGGATAACGTCCACCGGGCCGACCAGCGGATGGTGCATCCGGTGCGTTGCGATGTCCCAGTCTCGTACCCGATGCTCTGACCAGAGCGCGGTGAATTCCGTGCTGCGCGTGACCAGTTCGTCGATCAGCTCGACAAGTGCCGGGTCGTCTGGGTATTGACCGACGGCGAAGCGTAGCTTCCCCACAACGTCGCGGGCTTTTTTGGGCCAGTCGTCGTAGAGGTCGCGGACACGGGCGTCGAGGAACACCATGCGCGCGGTGTTTGGGCGTCGGCCCGGCTGATCGGGACTGCGCGGGTCGAGGTGGCCGGCGAACAATGTATGCCCGGTGGGGTTCCATGCGAGCACGTCGCTGTTGCGGTTGAGGACGACGGCCGGAACGCCCCCGAGGACGTCGAGAAGTTGCCGCGTGGCCGCGTTCAACTGCTCCGGTGCCAGTCGGCGAGGCCGTACCTTGCGGCTCTGTCGTGCGGTGCCGGCAAGGTCGTGCAGGTGGCGCCGTTCGGTCTCGTCGAGCCGCAGAGTACAGGCAAGCGCGTCGAGCACCTCGGGTGAAGCATTGGACGACCGGCCCTGCTCAAGTCGGGTGTAGTACGACTCGCTCACTCCTGCCAGCTCAGCGAGTTCGTCGCGACGCAGGCCTGGAACTCGCCGCCGCTGGTCGTACATCGGCAGCCCGACGTCCGCTGGCTGCAGCTGCCCACGGCGTGTCTGCAGGAACCGTCCGAACTCCGACTTGATGTTCATGGAGTCAAGTATGGATCTGCGCCGCGGTGTCTGCCTAATTCTGTGAGCGTGGGTAGCCTCGAGGACCGCCAAGACGAAGCTCGCGGAGTGTAGCGATCGCGTTCCCGGCGACCTGGCTTCGGGCTGACTTCTTCGGACCACGCGGCCCGTCACTGCTCGAAGCCCCAGCGTCGCACAGCGAAGCTGGGCCCGACCTGAGCGACCTCCACCGCGAGTCCGCCACCCAAGTGCGCCGGGAACACCAGAGCGTGGTCCCCGGCGGCCCGGGCTAGGGTGCGCCGCCGGGTCGCGCTCGCCGCCGACGGGTTCTCGCAGAAGCAGCTGCTCAGGTCCGGCGCCACTATCTGAATCGGGTTGTGCAGCAGGTCACCGACGAACAGGGCATTATCCCGGCCTGACTGTAGAGACAGGATCGCGGAGCCCGGTGTGTGGCCGGGCGCGGCTTCGAGGCAAAGCCCGTGGCCCAGCTTAAGTTCGCCCTCCCACAGGCGAAGCTGACCGGCTCTCTCCACCGGCTGGATGCTGTCGTAGAAGACGCCCTCGTTAGCCGCAGCGAGACGCGGCCGGTGGCTGCTGTCCGGGTGCCAATACTCGAAGTCCGCCCGGGCTAGAAGGTACGTGGCATTCGGGAACGTCGGCACCCAGTCGCCGTCGAAGAGGCGGGTGTTCCAGCCGACGTGATCGGCGTGCAGGTGTGTGAGGACAACGGTGGTCACGTCTTCCGCGAAGACACCGGCGGCCTGCAGTCGGGTGAGAAAGTCGGTGTCGAGTTGGTCGAATGCGGGTGCCCCCGGCCGTGGCTTGTGATTGCCGACGCCGGTGTCGACAAGGATCGTCTCGTCGACGGTGCGCAGGACCCAGGTCTGTACGTAGGTTTGGAGCAGGTCGGTGGCCGGGTTCCAGAAGGCGGGTGTCAGCCAGTCCTGGTGCTCCCGCCAGGTGGTGCGGTCGAGTCCCGGGAACATCGCCTCCGGTGGCCGGGTCGCGCCTGAGTACTCCAGGACCTGGGTAACGTCGACAGATCCGAGCGTCAAGGTTGCCATGAAGTAAAGTATGGACCGGCGCCGCGGTGTCTGCCTGACCCTGCGAGTGTGGGGCAAGCCCGAGGATTGGTGAGACCGCCACTCCTTGAAGTCTTCAGCGATCAATGCCGGGACACCGCCCCTCACACTCGCCTCTGGTTCAGCAGGGAGCGGTCGAGCCCGTCACTGGCCGACACATACACCACGAGTCGCCGAGCACCGCGTCGGCGATGAACAGCCGACTCTGATTAGAGTCAGACGGTGGGCAGGTTGTTAGTGCACAGCGCTGTGATGCGCCCTAGCGTCTCGCCCAACGCAGCCGCCATACGCCGGTCAGGTCTGCGGAGCCGGTGGCGTAGAGGAAGTAAAGGATCCGTCGGTGTTGTCCGGCGCAACCGGCTGTTGGATCGGGTTCCGCGACGGTGACCTGGGTCGCGATTGCGCGCCCGCACACGCTGCGGCGTCCGGTTCGGTGGTGAGTGTAGGGCAACCGGAGGCAGCCGGCCAAGGGTGACCCTGTCAAGGTCAGGCTATCCGTCGTCAGGTAACGCATGATCGGCTCAGTGCACCGCGCGAACCGCGTTGGCTTGAAACCAAGGATCGCGACGCATCATGTTGTCTGGCCTGCGGTCGTCACAACATGAATCACATCGTACCGAGTGAGAGGCCACCGATGAATCTGCGTTTCTCCGGCGTGAAAGGTGTCTTTGTCACCGCTGTGCTCGCCATGCCGTTGGTGCTGGGATCCGTTGTTCACGCCGGGTCCGCTGAACAGCTCGCCGGCAACCTCAAGGCCACGCGGTGTCGCTCACGACGATCGTCGTCACGGCGCCCGAGGTCTTCGCGCACTACGCCGACTACGGCTGCTCATCGTTGCCAAGGGGGACGGCACCCTCGTCAGGGTAGCGGTCCACCATCGGGACTTGGCCTCCGCTGTCAAGCTCGACACCAACCTGGTCCGCTCGCGGCGTCGTTGCGGGTCTGCCGGACGGTTCGATCGTCGCGCTAAACAGTCGCCTGTCCACGCAGAAGCCCCGGGCGGTGCAGCGCGTTCGTTCCGACAGCTCCTGGCACAGCGCAAAGGTCACCATGACTGACACGTTGCCGGGCCCGATCGTCGGAGTCGTCGCCTCCGGACCACACGGTGCACCTAGACCGTCGGCGGCGGGCTCGCAGACCTGCGCCAGCACAAACCCAACGACGGCTTCACCTTGCGCCAGATTCACGTCAGCCAACTCACTCCCGCACGCCGGCGGGACAGAAATCAGGCCGCCCGGCTGACGATGTCCCGCATCGTATCCACCATGGAGTCTTCATGAACGCCAACGTCTCCCTGACCGCACAAGTTACCGGCGGGCGGGTGCGAGGAGCGGCCACCCCGGCCGGTGTCGTCTTCCACTCGATTCCCTACGCGGCACCGCCCACCGGCTTGCTGCGGTTCGCGCCACCCGTGGCACCTGCGCCTTGGACGGGGACTCGTGACGCCTCCTCTCCCGGGCTGAGCGCTCCAGCACCGCGCCGGGACTTCGGCGCCTTGGACCTCACTCCGATCCTCGGCACGGGCCGCAACACCGGCGACGACTACCTCACCGCGACGGTCAGCACTCCTGATCCACGTGCCGATGGCCTGCCAGTGCTGGTGTTCGTCCACGGCGGTGGCCTGACCGCCGGGGCGGGATCTGCCGCGATGTACGACGGAGCGTCATTTGTTCGCGACGGCGTCGTACTGGTAACGCTGAACTACCGGCTCGGCGCGAGCGGTTGGCTTGAGGTCCCAGACGCTCCCGCCAACCGGGGGCTGCTCGATGTGCTCGCCGGTTTGCATTGGGTGGCCGAGAACATTGCCTCCTTCGGCGGCGATCCGGACCGTGTGACCGTCGCTGGTCAGTCCGCCGGCGCAATGATCGTCGCCGCACTCCTGGCCTGCCCCGCGGCCGAGGGGCTGTTTCAGCGGGCGATCAGTCAAAGCGGCAGCGGGGACTGCGCGTTCGAGCCCGGCCAAGCAGCCTTGGCGACTCGAGGGATTTCGTCGCTGCTGGGTCGGGACGCCACCGCCGCTTCATTAAGCGACCTGACCGATGTTCAGCTTGCCGAGCTGTCCACCGCACTACCGCCGCTCGACCATGCCGCGCACGGCTTCCTCGACACCGCAGTTGGAGCAAGCCCATTCAAACCGGTGGTCGACGGTGTACTGCTTACTGGTCAACCGGCCGACACCCTTCGTTCCGGGCTCGGAACCGATCTGCTGATCGGAAGCACTGCAGCAGAGGCCAACCTCTATACTGTCCCGAACGGCTTGATTGAGACCGCCAGCGAACCCGACCTGCTTGCTGCGGTTCGTCGTCGGTTCCGTGAACCGGAAGGTCGCCTAGCTGGCTACCGTGACCAGTTTCCGGGCGATTCCCCTGGTCAGTTGCTGTCCAGGATTATCACCGACGCGTTCAACGAGGGCAGCCGCCGGTTGGCCGCCGCGCACCTCGCTGATTCACAAGGCCGCACGTTCTCCTACGAATTCCGATGGGCCTCGACTGCGTGTGACGGCCGGCTGGGAGCGTGCCATTGCGTCGAGCTGCCCTTCGTGTTCGACCAGGTCGCGCTGCCTGCTTTACGAGGCTCGCGCGGCCTGCTCGGGCCGGGGGAACCGGACATCGCGTTGGCGGACGAGACTCACGGGGCTTGGGTTCGGTTCGTCAAGTCCGGCAATCCCGGCTGGGCACCGAACGTCTGCCACCTCTTCGGGGAATAAGACAATCGCGGCCGCTTTACTTCTGCAACGGCTTCTTCTTGGTGGCGGCCGGCTGATCGGGTTGTTACCCGGGCCATCTTGCGGTGGGGCCAGGCATTGGCACACCGGCCGGCGGGTGACCAGAGACACCCGAGCCCGGCTCGGGTGTCTCTGCTGCTTTGCAGACTCTTCGCGATCGCTGCCGACTGATTCGGCTCTCGGGGCGTCGGGCTGTCAGAAGGTCCCATGGGGCGATCAGACGCCGGCAAGCAGGACCTTCGCCAGCTCATCAGGAGCGCTGAGAAATGGCGAATGCGACGTGTCGAGGTGGTGGACCCGTCCGGCGCGGGATGACATCGCCTCCTGCACGAACGGGGGGATTGCCTGGTCGCGCTCGAGGATGACGTAAGCCGACGGGATCACCCGCCAGGCCGTCTGAGTCAGGGGCAGCGTGAACGACGACCAGCGCTGGTGCTGTAATGCCTCGATGGCGCGGGCGGCTGCATCCTGATCGAGGTCGTTGTAGAAGCGCGGCCCCGGGTCTGCCGGGTCGACGATGTCGAGTTCCTTGTCCACCTGCCACCAGTCCGGGATGGACTCGCCGACCACCGACCGCAGCGAGTCGCCGACATTGAGCATGAACGCGCCCACGAAAATCAGCTCATCGGCCAGTGGCCGTTCACTTTCCTCGGGAAACAGCCCCTGAGAGACGGGCATCCCGCCGTAGGAGTGGGCCACGACCGTGATGGACCTCGACGGATCCTCGGTCCGGAGACGGCGCACGTGCTCGCGCACGAGATGGGCGTCTGAGTAGAGGTCGCCGAGCCGGGCCGGGTCTGGGCCGCTGGAGGCCAGTTCGACCGTTGAGGTGCTCGCATCGAGATGGGTACGAAGCGTTTTCCAAGCCGTCGAGTCGTGCCAGGCGCCGTGGACGAACACGAAGTGCCGGGACGAATGAATGGAGTGCATCAGCGTCCTTGAGGTGAGGGTGAGTAACCTCAAGTTACCATAGCTGATGCGACTGCAGTCACGCGAGCGCCTCGCTACCCTGACCTGGTGTCCCGCCGCGCTGAGTACGCCGAGATGACCCGTCAGTCGATTGTCGATGCCGCACGCCGTCGCTTCATCTCGCAGGGGTACGTCGGCACGACGATCGACCAGATCGCCGCGGACGCGCGTGTCACCCCAAAGACGGTGTACGCGGTCACCGGCGGCAAGCGAGGACTCCTGCGCACCGTGATCGAGCCGTGGTCCGCGGCGACCGAGGTCGACTCGAGCCTGGAGCAGATGAGATCGATCCGGGCAGGCACGGACGTCCTCGTCCTCCTCGCCGCCACTGTGCGTCAGTTGGCCGACCAGACTCGCGACCTCATCCGTCTTATCCACGATGCCGCCCCCCGCGACGAGTCCGCCGCCGCGACCCTCGCCAGCACCAACGACCGGATCCGGCAGAATCTCGCCACCGTGGCCGACCACTTGCTGGCGACCGGCAACCTCAAGGATGGGGTGTCAGTCGGTCGGGCCACCGACGTCCTGCAGTTCTATTTTGGGCCTGAGGGCTATCTATACCTCGTCGACCAGCTGGAGTGGCTCCCCGAGCACGCTGAACAGTGGCTTGTCGAGCAGGCGTCATTTGCGCTCCTGCCGACCGCCGACGTGCACGCCCTCGCTGAGTGTTAGGCCGTTCCTGTCTGCCGTAGATCAAAGCCGGTGTTGACCTAAGCCTGGTCAGGGTGCGCGACGCTTTGGGTCAACGCGCCGGTGCTATGCGTCCAGCAGGGCACCGGCCCCCGAACTTGCTGAGCAGTCCGGACCTCATCTGGCTCTTTCGTTGGCAAATCGCCTTCGAGACGACTTCGCATGCGACGACGTCCCCGAACACATGCTGATATCCAGCCCGACGGTCCTGGTCGGTGACTTCTGCCGTGTCTGGCTCTAAAACTGACAGAGGTTGACAGTCCGGGTTCCTTATCGAGGGAGGCCCATGGCTGAGCTAGTGTGGAGAGAGAGGGACCTGGTCAGGCGCACGAACCGGCGCCTGACCGTCCTGTGTCACGCCTAAGAGATCAGCGGCCGTTCAGCGCGCCAGCAGCTCTCGCAGTTCCTTGACGACTTCGGCGGGCGACTCTTCGGCCATGAAGTGTCCGGAGGTCACCGTGCGGTGCCGGAGGTCGGTGGCCCAGGCCTGCCACAGCCGCAGCGCGTCGAAGCCGAGCGCGGCGCCCCAGTCCTGCTGAAGCACGGTGACCGGCATCTTGAGGCGATTGCCCGCGTCGCGGTCGGCGGTGTCGTGCTCGACGTCGATGGTGGCGCTCGCGCGGTAGTCGGCGACGATCGACGTCGTGGCTTCGTCACTGGCGCGCAGGTACTCGGCGCGGACGTCGGTCGGGATGGCGTCTGGGCGCTGTGTCCAGGCGTCCAGGAAGTAGCCGTAAAACGTTTCCGGCGCCGCGCCGATGAGCGTTTCCGGCAGGCCGGGCGGTTGGGCCATCAGGTAGAGATGGAAGCCGACTGCCCCGCGCACACCATGGAGCACGTCCCACATGTCGAGCGTGGGGAGCACGTCGAGGACGGCGAGGTGGCTGACGGCTTCCGGGTGGTCCAGGCCGGCGCGGATCGCGACGAGCGCGCCGCGGTCATGGCCTGCGAGCGCAAACCGATCGTGTCCGAAGGCACGCGCGAGCGCGACGATGTCGGCGGCCATCGTGCGCTTTGAGTAGGTCTCGCCGGTGTCGGCCGGCTTGCCGCTCTCGCCGTAGCCGCGCAGGTCGGGGCAGAGGACGGTGTGGTCGGCGGCCAGGTCGGCGGCGACGTGTCGCCACATCAGGTGAGTTTGCGGGAAACCGTGCAATAGCACGATCGGCGTACCGGAGCCGCGGACGGCGACGTTGAGCGTGATGTCGTCACCGACCGTGACTTGGCGGTAGTCAAAACCTGGGATGTGCATGGTCACCCTTTCAGTGAGGTTTCGTTGGCACTTAGCTTTTCCGAGGCCTGTCAGCGGCGAGTCAGCGTTTACTGAGCGGGTTACCATGCGTGCGTGATGCGCTTCGGTGTCCTCGGCCCCCTCGTCGCCGAAGACGAGCGCGGCCCGGTGGCTCTGCGGGGGCCGCGGCATCGGGCGGTGCTGGCGCGGCTGCTAGTCGCGCGCGGCCGGGTGGTGCCGGTCGACCGGCTCGTCGCCGATCTGTGGCCGGTCCCGCCAGACGGTGCGGTTGGCGCGCTGCAGACGTTCGTGTCCGCGCTTCGCCGCGCGCTGGAACCCGGACGTGCCCCGCGGACTCCAGCCCGGCTACTGGTGACCTCCGGCCCCGGCTACGTCTTGCGTGCGGAAGACGTCGATGCCTTGCGCTTCGAAGCGGTGACGACCACACCCGGAGCCGCTTTGTCGGAATTGGACGACGCATTGGCGCTCTGGCGCGGGCCCGCTTACGCCGAGTTCGCCGACGATGCCTGGGCTCGAGCGGAGATCGACCGCCTCGAAGACATGCGGCTCTTAGCCGGTGAGCGGCGAGCCGAGGCCATGCTGGCCGTCGGACGCGCGGCCGAAGCGGTCCCCGACCTCGAGGCCCAAGTGGCGTCGCACCCCCTTCGAGAGGACGGCTGGCGCCTGCTCGCACTGGCGCTCTATGGGACCGAACGCCAGGGCGACGCGCTGGGTGCGCTGCGGCGGGCGCGGCAGGTGCTGAAGGCCGAGTTGGGAGTCGACCCGGGGCCGAGCCTGCAACAAGCTGAGGCCGACATCCTGGCGCAGTCGCCGCGGATCGCGGCGCCGGACCGGCCTATCAGTGTAGCGCTCGCTCCAGCCGGTAGCCTGGTTGGCCGCACCGGCGAGCTGGCATTGCTGGCGGCAGAGGCGGACCGAGTCGAGCGCGGTGAAACCCGGCTGGTGTTGGTGTCCGGTGAAGCCGGTGCGGGCAAGACCGCGCTGGCCGAGACGTTCGCGGGTCACCTGGCCGCACGCGGCTGGACGACGGCGTGGGGCGCGAGCGCGGAAGACGAGGGGCTGCCCGCGGCGTGGCCGTGGACGCGAATCTTGAAAACGCTCGGCGCGCCGTCTGATGAGGCGTTCGCGGTGGCACTGCAGCCCCTAAACAAGTCTTCGTCCTCCGGCCGCCGAACCGCCGGCGATCCGTTGACCGCCCAGTTCCGGCTGCGCCGGGCGGTGAGCCACCACCTCGCCTCGATCGCCCGGAAGGCTCCCGTCCTCCTCGTCTTCGACGACCTGCACTGGGCCGACGCCGAAACGCTCGCTCTGCTGGCCTCGGTGCTCGCCGAGCGTCAGGCCGGCCCGGTACTTTTGATGGCCACCTACCGCAGCACCGACCTGTCGGCAGCGCTCGCCGACTTCCTCGGCCGCGTCGCGCGGGCCGAACCCGCTCGCCTGTACCCCGGCGGCCTTTCCACGGACGAGGTGCGGGAAGTCGTTCGGTCCACACTCGGCCGGGACGTTCCGGCGACCACCGTGAACGCCATTCACCGGCGCAGCGGCGGCAACCCGTTCTTCGTCCGGGAGCTGGCCCGGCTCTTCGACGCCGACGCGTCGGCGGAAGTCCCACCTGGGGTCCGCGACGTCGTCCGCCACCGCATCGCCCGGCTCGACACGCGGACGCGGGAGGTGCTGCACCGAGCGGCGGTAGTCGGCCGCGACGTCGATCTTGACGTGCTCACCGAGATGGCCGGGGGCGACGTCCTCGACTGCCTCGAAGCCGCGATGCACGCGGGTTTTCTGGTCGAGCCCGGCCCGCAGCGGTTCCGCTTCGCCCATGACTTAGTCCGCGAGACGCTGTACGCGGATCTTTCCCGGTCACGCCGGGCACAATGGCATGCGACGGTCGGCCAGACGCTCGAACGGCTGCGCCCCGAGGACTTCGAGGCGCTGGCCCACCACTTCCTGCTCGCCGGTAGCCCCTCGGCAAGACCGTACGCCCGGCTGGCGGCCGAACGCGCCGAACACCGGTTCGCGCTGCACGAAGCGGCCCGCCTGTGGCGAGCCGTGCTTGACCACAGCTCCGACGTTCGTGAACGGCTCGAGGCGATCATAGGGTTAGTCCGGGCGCTCGCCGTCATCGGTTCCGTGGCCGAGGCCCGGCAACACCGCGCCGAAGCGGTGTCGCTGGCAGAGGCCGTCGGCGACCCGGTGCTGACGGCGCACGTGCTTGGCGCCTTCGACGTCCCAGCCGTCTGGACGGCGAGCGACGACCCCGAGCTGGCGGCCCGGATGGTCGCCGTCGCGGAACGGACGCTGGCAGAACTGCCGTACGAGCACGGGGCCGACCGGTGCCGGCTGCTGGCGACGCTAGCGCTGGAAACGCGCAACACCGGCGGGGATCGCGGCCGCATCGCCGCGCGGGAAGCCGAGAAACTCGCGCGGGGCCTCGGTGACCCAGAGTTGCTCGCGCTCGCCCTCAACGCCCGGTTCATGCATACCTTCTACCGCGCCGGACTGGCTCCCGAGAGGGTGCGGATCGGCCGCGAGCTAGTCGACGTCGCCGCGGCGCACAGGTTAGTCACCTTTGAGGTGCTGGGGCACTTGGTGCTCGTCCAGGCGTACGGCGCGCTCGCGGACCTGCCGGCGGCCGACAGGCACGCCAAAGAAGCCGACCGACTGGCGGCGGACCACGATCTGCCATTGGTCGGCGTGTTCACCCAGGGCTACCGGGCGATGCGGGCAAGCATCAAGGACGATCCCGCGGCGGAAGCGGCGTTCCGCTCGGTCGCGGCCCGGCTCGCCGGCACCGGCATGGCGGGCCTGGAAGACGGAATCCTCGCCATCACGCTGCTGTGTCATCACCTGCAGCAAAGCGGCGTCCTTGAGACGGACGTCCGGCAGGACTACGGGACTTACGAGCCGTGGTGCCGTGCCGTGGTCGAGCCTGGTCCGCACGAGATCCCGGACTCGCCGCGAGACCTATTGAGCGAAGCGCGAAGCTGCCTGCACGTGATCGCCGGTCCCGACCGCGCGGAGAGCGAGCGGCTGTACGCGGATCTGCTGCCCGCAGCGGCCGAACTCGCCGGCGCCGGCAGCGGCCTGCTGACGCTCCGGCCGGTCGCGCACTACCTAGGCGACCTGGCGGCGGCACTGGGCCGGCCCGTGGAGGCGGGGGAGCACTACCGCCAAGCCTTGAAGATCGCTGAGGACTGCGGCGCGCCGCACTGGGCGGCGGCCGCACGTGCTGCTCTGGGCTAGCGTTGGCAGTCCAGACCTTGTATCGCTCGGATACTGCCATCTACCGAGCATCAGGTGGTGGTTGTCCTGCTCGAGGACGTCCTGCCGCCCGACTACGCGATTCAGGTCGGCGTTTGCGTTCGGGAAGCATTAAAGCAGACGACCTCGTGGCCTTCCGGCCGCCAAGCGACGGCGGGGAGCGCGCGCCTCACCCGCCTCTTCCCTGAGGACGCGTCTGGTGAAGCAGGCCGGGCGTGCTGCCAGCAAATCGGAGGTCTGCGAGAGCATGCACTGCTCGGCCTACGGAGATCGAGACCAGGAAGATCACAGCCGGAGTAGCCGATCAGCTGGGTGGCACCGCCAAGGCGGGTAGGATCCGATGTGGGCTCATTCCGCCGTCCTGGGTCTTGACGCCGAAGCGATCGCAAGTATTCGCCGACGTCGTCAGGGCAGGACCACGTCGACCCGCAGACCGCCGGCCTCGCCAGGAGCGGCGGACACCCGGCCGTGGTGGGCTGCGGCGATCGAGTGCACTATGGACAGCCCCAAGCCGGCTCCATCGCGCTGGCTAGTGCGCTCGGCGGACAAGCGACGGAACGGCTGGAACAGCGAGCTCACCGACTCGGCCGGTACGCGCTCTCCGGAATTGCCCACGCTGAGCGCAGGCTCGGCGCTGAGGCTCACCTCGACCCAGCCACCAAGCTGGTTGTACTTGATCGCGTTGTCGACCAGGTTGGCGACCAGCCGCTCCAGCATTATGGGATCGCCGTGAACAGTCCGCTCTGGCAAGTCGCTGCGAAGGGTTAGCTCGCCTTCGGCGAGCCGGTCGGCGTACCGTGTGAGGACCGAGTCCACAAGTTCGTCCAGTCGCACTGGCACCGAGCCGGGCAACCCGCGGTCGGCTTCGGCCAAGACGAGCAGGCCTTCGATCAGCCGGTCGTTGCGCTCGTTGACAACCAACAGCTGGGCGGCCAACCGTTGCACGTCGTCACCCCCGCCGGTGACCATCGCGACCTCCGCCAGTGTTCGCTGTACCGCCAGCGGCGTGCGCAGTTCGTGCGACGCGTTCGCGGCGAACCGCCGTTGCCCCTCGAAGCCGACGGCCACGCGGTCGAGCATTCCGTTCACCGCGACGGCGAAGGCGTGCACTTCTCCGTCCGTCTGGTCCAGCCGCATGCGCTGGCCGAGGTTCTGCGGTCCGATCTCCTCAATGGTGGCTGCCAGATCCGGGAGCGGCCGCAGCGCCCAAGAAGTCAAGGGGCGGCGCAGGACGACCACCAGTGCGACCACGGCGACCAGCGGCAGGAGCCACAAGATCCCACCAGACACGCTGTGACAGCCGGTCCCCCGGGGACACAGGCCGGTGTTCACGAACGTCCCCAGAACTACGCCCAGTGCCTGGAAGAGCGGGTGCGCCACCACCAAGGCGGCGACCAGGACACCGAGGAGGAGTAGCTCGACGCGGCCGCGTACCGAACCCCGAAGGCGCCTCAGGTACCCAGCCGATAACCCGCGCCGGGCACGGTGTGGATCACCTGAGGGGCGCCGAGCTTCTTCCGCAGCGTCATCACCGTGACTCGCACCGTGTTCGTGAACGGATCGGCGTGCTCGTCCCATGCCTTCTCCAACAGCTCTTCCGGGCTGACGACCCGGTCTTCGGCTCGCAGCAGTACCTCCAAAACGGCGAACTCCTTGGGGGACAACGGCAACGGCCGACCATCCCGAGCCGCGAACCGCTTCGCCGGTTCCAGTTCGACGCCGGCGCGCTCGAGCACCATTGGCAGCGCCGGTCGCGCGCGTCGAGCCAGCGCGTGCACCCGGGCAACGAGTTCGGCAAAGGCGAACGGCTTGGTCAAGTAGTCGTCCGCGCCCAGGCCGAGCCCGTCGACACGGTCGCGGATACCGGCGGCGGCCGTGAGCATCAGTACGCGGGTCTCGCCGTCTCCGCTGGAGATCTTGCGGCAGACCTCGTCGCCGTGCACCAGCGGCAGATCGCGGTCGAGCAGCACGACGTCGTACCGGTGGACCGCAACGCGTTCGAGCGCGGCGTCGCCGTCGTAGCAGACATCCACGGCCATGCCCAGATGACGCAGCCCCTCCGTGATCGAGTCGGCCAGCATCCGCTCGTCTTCGGCTACGAGTATTCGCATGGTTTCCTCCTCGCGGGCTTCAGTACAACCCCGGGCGGATAAAGACCGGATAAACGTCGACTTTAACGGTGCATGAGTTCGCTCCGGCTAGACCTGGGCCATGAACTTCGCCGGAAAGAGCGCCACCGTGTGGGGCACAGCCGGGTCCATGCTGGTTTCTTTCGGTGCGTTCGGAGCGGGTGCCACGCCGCGTGATCCCGTGCTCTTCAGGGATCTGCAGACCGGGTACGGCCGTGTGTTCGCCACTGCGGCTCTGTACCTCGGCCTTGCTCTGGTGTTGTCGGGGTGGGTCAGTTTGGGACACTCGGTGCGGGCGGGCCGGAGCAGCGTGCGTGAGGTCGTGGGCGCTACCTGGCTCTGGTGTGTCCCGCTGCTCTGCGCGCCACCGTTGTTCAGCACGGACTTGTACACCTACCTCGCGCAGGGCGCCGTGGCGCACGCCGGCCTGGACCCCTATACGCACGTACCGGCCGAGCTGCCCAGCGCCATAAGCGAGAATGCCGCCGGTGGGTGGATGTCCGTTCCATCGCCGTACGGGCCGCTGCAGATCCTCATCGTGAAGTCGGTGGTGGCGGTGACCGGGGAAAACGTCGTCCTCGGTGCGTTCCTGACCCGGTTGGCGATGGTGGTCGGCCTGGGGTTGCTTTGCCTCGCGGTGCCCGTTCTGTGCCGTCATCTCGGCGCCCGGCCGGACCGTGCGCTCTGGATGACGGTGATGAATCCCCTGACGCAGCTGTGTGTGCTGTCCGGCGGGCACAACGACCTGCTGATGGCCGGACTGCTCGCGGCCGGCACGGCGCTGGTGCTCACCGGCGAGCCGAAGCTGGGGTTCGTATCCGTAGCGCTGGCAGTCGCGGTGAAAGGGCCCGCGGCAGTGGTGCTGCCTTTCCTGATGTGGGTCTGGGCTGCGCAGCGACCGGGCCGGCGCGGCGCCTTCGTCGGGTTCGCGGCTTCCGCGATCATTGCGGGCGTCACATTCGGGATGTGCAGCGTCGTCGCCGACGTCGGTCTGGGCTGGATCGGGGCGATGCGCGGGAACTATGTGCTGGAACCGTGGCTGTCGCTGCCGACCGCGCTCGGGAAGATTGCCGGGCTGGTGCTGCATGGTTCCGCGGTCGGGACGTTCCGGTTGGGCGGCGAGGTTGTCCTCATCGTCCTGCTGGCCTGGTTATGGTGGCGCTCACGCACAGGCGGCGCGGACGCGGTCCGCGGTGCCACGGTGGCGTTGCTCGCGACGGTGGTGCTGGCGCCGGTGGTGCTCCCGTGGTACTTCACCTGGCCGTTGGTGCTGGGGGCCTCGGCAGCGTGGCGGACTTCGCAGGTCGCGCTGGCGGCTGCGGTTTCGACATGGCTCACGGTGAGTTCTCACCCGGATGGCAAGACCTTGCTGCCGCCTTGGGCTTTCGGAGTGCTCGCGATGGTTTCGGTCGGTGTCGGCGTGTGGACGGCAAGGCGTGAGCTATAGTGCTCGATTCGTTTGCGGTTTCAGCAACGGCTATTGCCGTTCAATACGCATACGGTCGGTGATAAGCGGGATCTGCGGGCCGAGGTGATGTCACCCTGAGTGGCGCCTCAGTCGACGCGCTGTTGAGCGGGTTTCGTACGCACCGCCATCGCCGAGCTGGCCTCTGTAGATCACTCTGCCGAGGGAACGACCAAACCGGACTCGTAGGCGGCCACTACGGCTTGCGCCCGGGTGCTCAGCTCCAGCTTGCCCATGATTCGCTTGACGTGGGTTTTCACTGTCTCCGCGCTGAGCGTGAGCCGCTCAGCGATCTCGGCGTTGCTGAGCCCGTGGCCCACGAGGTGCAGCACCTCGGTCTCGCGGCCCGTCAGCGAGCCGAGGTGGTCGCGGCGGTACTTCGACGGCCGGTGGTGCTGGGCGAAAGTTTCGATCAAGCGCCGCGTGATCCGTGGCGATAGCAGGACGTCGCCGGCCGCGACGGAGTGGACGGCGGCGATGATCCGGTCCGCTGGCGTGTCTTTGAGCAGGAAGCCGGCCGCGCCCTCGCGCAGCGAGGTGTAGACGTACTCCGAGACGTCGAACGTGGTGAGGATGATGATCCGCGGCGGCTGCCCGTCGTTGCGAGCCAAGATCTGCCGGGTGGCGGAGATCCCGTCCAGGTCGGGCATCCGCACGTCCATGAGCACGACGTCCGGCCGGCTGGCAACGGCCCGGGACACCGCCTCGACCCCGTTCGCGGCGTCGGCGATCACCTCGATCCCCGGAGCGGCCTTGAGCAGCGCCACCAGCCCGGCCCGGACCAGCGGCTGGTCATCGGCGACCAGCACCCGGATCGTCATGGTCTCTCCTCGGTCGGCAAGGACGCGACGACGCCGAAGCCACCGTCCGGCCGTGGTCCAGCGTCGAACGTACCTCCGTAGAGCGTCGCTCGCTCGCGCATACCCTCGATTCCATACGACGAGAGGCCGCTTCCTGCTCGGGAGCCGACGCCATCGTCAGTGATCTTGACATCGAGGTGCCGTGCACGGTGGGTGATCTCTACGCGCACTGACGCCGGACCTGCGTGCTTGAGGACGTTGGTCAGCGATTCCTGCACGATCCGGTAAGCGGAGATGGCCACACCGGGCGGCACGGCTTTCGGCTTTCCGGACTCCACGAGGTCCACGGTCAGGCCCGCCGCACGGACGCGTTCGACCAAGCCGCCGAGCTCGTGGAGCCCCGGTTGCGGGGAGAGATCGAGCTTGTCGTCGTCGAGCCGCAGCACGTCCAACAGCCGCCGCATCTCCAGGAGCGCTTCCCGGCTCGTCGCCTCGACGGTGGTGACGGCCGCCCGGGCCATCGGGCGGTCGCTGTCGAACACGTAGTTCGCCAGACCGGCCTGCAGGGAGATCACCGACATGTGGTGTGCGACGACATCGTGCAGTTCCCGTGCGATCCGGACGCGTTCGTCGGCTGCGGCGCGGCGAGCGTTTTCGGCCTCGCGCCGCACACGCCGACCCCAGCCTTTGGTGCTTTCCCCGAGCACCCAGGCACCCAACAGCACTAGCGTGGTTTCGATCAGCTGGGGCAGGGTCAGGCCCCCGTTGGGCGTCAGGAACGAGGGTACGAAGCAGGACGCGGAGAGCAGCCACGTCACGCCCGCAACCGGCGTGGATCGCATGGTTCCCACGGTGAAGACCGAGAGGAGCAGGCCGATGCCCGCGTTGGGGAGTTCCGCGGATTCCATTATGGAGTATGCGGTTACCGCGCAGGCGGTCAGCACCATGACGACGACCGGTGCGACCTGGCGCAGGACGAGCGGAGCGACGGTCAGGATCCCGAGGACGTAAACGACCCATCCCACGCCTGGGCGGGCGGCGACATTGGCGACGGTGAGGGCTACCAGAGCCGTGGCGATCAGGCCGTCGAGCAGGGGAGCGGGAAGCTTCGTGCGCACACCGTCACGGTAGCCGACCGGGCGGGGGCACCCCCGAAACAGCAGGTGCTACCACCAGGGGGGTATGGCCGGATACCCACTTCGGAGGACGCATAAGCACCGGAATTTTCTTAGGGTCGCGAACGAGAGAAATACACATCAATGCGATGACGCTGACGACAGCGGTCGACGCGGCGCCACAGCGACAGCGCCACGCCCGGCTCGGGTGTCCGGAACTCGACTGTGGCCCAACTGTGCCCGGGGTACACGTTGTCAACGTTGTCCATGGAATTCGGAGAACCGATGGGTAGCACGTGTGAGGCCGCTGGTGTCGGCGTCAACGGCACGGATGGACGAGCTCGTCGCCGTACCCTGGTAGCCCTGTTCACGAACAAGTGGTCGGCGTTGGCAATGGAGGTGCTGACGGACGGGCCCCTCCGGTTCGGCGAACTACAGCGGCGGCTTCGAGGGGTGAGTTCCAAGGTGCTTACCCAGACGTTGCGCAGGCTCGAAGAGTTCGGCTTGGTAAACCGGGTCGTGTATCCGGACATTCCGCTCCGTGTCGAATACTCGCTGACCGAGGTCGGGCAGGGCGCCACAGGACTGTTGCGGGATCTGCGGGACTGGGTCGACCAGAACATCGGTGAACTGGAGCGTCGTCCGGTCTCCGATGGATCGAGCAATACCGGTGCAGGCCCATGACAGCCGGGTGTCCGGTCGTCGCGAGCGACGCCAGGTAGTGGTGCCGCCGTTCGTCCCGGGACGACCACACCACTACCCGGCTCCCTTCCCTTTCCCCAAGGGAAGGGCCCTGCCGATCCATCCACCGCGAAACAACGGAGGACCGGCGCTCGCCGGCACTGATTCGGCCGGGGCTTGGAAGCTTCGGTGCCTCTCGCGCTCACTTGAGATCAGTGAATCCGTTATTTTCTCTCGTACTCGACTGTGGCCGGGCGGGAGTTCTGTCGATGTTCCGTTCGACCCAGTCACGAACCGCTGCCAGCGGGACAGCGGCACTCAGCCCGAGCTCGCTCAGCGAATACTCGACGTGCAGCGGAACGGACGGATAAACCACACGATCCAGGATCCCGTGGTCTTCAAGCCGTCGTAGGGTTTGCGTGAGCACCTTGGGGCTGACGCCCTCAAGGCGTCGTCGAAGCTCTCCGAAGCGCAACGGGCCGTCTTCGAGCGCGCCTATGGCCAGGGCGGACCATTTGTTCGCCAAGAGGTCTAACATGGCCCGGCAGGGGCACTGGGCTTCGTAGACGTCGTGGGTTCGGTGCCGTCCGGTCTCGCATACACTGGTCATCAGATCTCCTCGTGTGCTCTTCGGCCAGGGTTGGTGTACCTGGCCGCGCCTTCAGTCGATGACCCGGAGGACGACCTTCCCGCGTGTATGTCCTCCTTCGCCGTGCTCGTGCGCCTTCGCGACGTCAGCCAAGGAAAAGGACTGGTCCACCTCGATGCTCACGGAACCGGTGTCGATCAAATCGGCAATCTGCTTGAGAGTTGCGCCGTCCGGTTCCACCAGCAGTGCCTGCGTGCGGACGCGTCGCTCGTCGGCGGCCACCGCGAGCTCGGGGTGCGAACCGTTGAGGGTGATGTGCAGGCCACCGGGTTGCAACGTTTCCAGCGACCGGAACGAGGTGCGGTAATCGTCTCCGATCGGGTTGAGGACCACATCCAGATCATCGAAGGCGTCTTCGAAGTCCAAAGACGTGTAGTCGACGACCGCGTCGGCTCCCAGCCCGGTCAACCACGAGTGCCGAGCGGCACTCGCTGTCCCGAAGACGTGAGCCCCCAGGTGCTTGGCGATCTGGATGGCGAAATGTCCCACCCCGCCCTCTGCCGCGTGAATCAGCAGTCGCTGTCCCGGCGCGAGCCGGGCAGTGTCCACTAGGGCATGCGACGCCGTCAACGCCGCCAGGGGAACCGCCGCGGCTTCTGCATGGGTGACCGTGGCGGGTTTACGAGCCAGCTGACGGCTGGGTGCGGTCAAGTATTCCGCGTAGCAACCGGCGGCGCGGGGGAACCGCGGCATGCCGTAGACCTCATCTCCCGGCTCGAGGGTGGTGACTCCGATTCCGACCTCCTCCACCACACCGGAGACGTCCCAACCGGGAATCAACGGCAGATCCCCGGCGATGCCCGTCACCCCGCCGCCCGACCGGGTCTTCCAGTCCACCGGGTCGACCCCGGCTGCGTGGACTCTCACCAGGACTTCGGTCGGGCCCGGCACGGGCTTCACGACCTCCTCGACCCGCAACACCTCAGGGCCGCCATGACGGTGATAGACGGCAGCTTGCATCGACGTCGGCATCCGAACTCCCGAATTCGCACGGCGGGCGCAGTACGCCCCGCCCCGGCCCACACAACATACGATCGAGGCAGTAGTTACCTGCAAGGGTTACGACTCTCCATTGGAGAGTGAGCAGCTTGGCCGGTACGGTCAGTTGGTGGGTCATCGCCGCGATCACCGAAATCGCAGGACGGACTCGTGGCCAAGTCCGGCGGCGTCACCGTCCACACCAGCATGGTCACCCCGCCGAGCAAGGTCACCAACGCGGGCAGCGGCCGTCGCGAGCGATGACCGCGGAAGTGACGAGTGAGACCGCGCCGGTCGCTTCGAGCTTCCGCAGCGGTAGGTCGGTGATCAGGTAGCCGGATAGGGCGAAGAACAGGTCCACCCCGAGAAAGCCACCGGGTAGGTCACCGTTGCGGAACAGCAGCACACCAAGGATCGCGGCTCCGCGCAACCTGTCCAACGCGGGCAGGTGCGACCGGCGCCCACTGGCGAACCGAACGACCTCGGCCGCCTCATGGCGCGTCGCGACGCTGGGTTTACCCAAAGCTAAGGCCGGTACACCCTTGCCACACGACGCATCGCTTGCTCATCGCTTCGTCGCCAAGCAGCCCCGAGGTGCCGCCTGGACACTCATTGACCGATCTGGTTACAGCAGCTCTGCCGCGGCCGCGATGACGACCGTTTCGCTTCACTCCCGCCCGTGCGGTCCCCGCTGTCGGAAGTGGTCGTGCGGGTGGTGTGAAATTTGGCCGTGACGTCATGGAGAGGACCGGGCGATCCCGCCGTCGAGGTGGAGCAGCTGAAGGAAGCGCTGGCGACGCAGCCGGTGATCGAGCAGGCGAAGGGAATGATCATGTTGGCGCGGACCTGCACCTCTGACGAAGCCTTCGTCGTCTTGCGGGAGATCTCGCAAGACACCAACGTGAAGGTGCACGACGTGGCCGCCGTCATCGTCGCGTGCGCCAGTCGCGCCGAGCAGCCCGGCGAATTGGCTGGCCTGGACCAGCAGGCGATCACGCTGGTGCTGGACGAGGCTCGGCGGCGAGGCGTGGACGCGGCGTTCGGCTGAACACCAGTCTTTCTCGCGCCGCGCAGACTTGTGGATGCGCGGCCGGTGAAGGCACCCGGCGATATCGCCACGCCGCCGCTTTCTCCCAGTTCATACGGTGACAGGGTTCGTGGTGGGGCTGGATCGTTTGTTGCTCGGTTGTACCGTCGTGGGGCGGCGGTTCAGTCCGGTAGCCGTCGCGTCCGTAACTCGCCTGCCCCGAACGGGGCGTGAGGGGCTGGACTCGTGCACCGGCGGTTCGGCCTCACGGTTGGTCCGAGGAGGCCGTGACCTTGTCTTCCGAGTTCGTCCCCCGGCCGCAGCGCCGATGGGTGTACTCACCCGCGGCGTCGTTCACGGTGACCAGGACGGCCGAGACGAGCGTGATCATTGCGGTCGGCGACCTGGACCTCACGGTCACCGGCGACCTGGCTGCCCTGCTCGGACAGGAAGTCGGTCTGCGGCCGCGGGCGCTGGTGCTGGACGCATCAGCGGTGTCCTTCTGCGCCGCCCGCGGGGTGACGGTGCTGCTCGACGCCGTCGCTGATGCTGAGGTCGCCGGGGTGCCATTTGCGGTCGTCGGCCGGCAGCAGGCGTTGCTGCGGCCGATCACCGTCCTTGGCTTGGAGCAGGTCTTGCCGCTACATCACAGCGCGGCCGACGCCGTGGCCTGGCTGGCGCTGCTGCCCCAGCTGACCGACCTGAACGCCTGCTGAACCCGACTGCCCGGTCACGCTGTCGCGGCTCCTGGACTCCGCGTAGACGATGTGCGACCTCGCCAACGTGGCCTTCATCGTGTGGGCCGAGCGGGCCCGCGGCGAGGCCAACGGGCGGCGGCCGGGCATGATGTGTCGGTGACTTTCCCGGAGCCGGAGCCGGAGGCGGGTGGCTTCCCCGCCGCATCCTCGTCCGCGGTGTCGGTGTCGCTGCGGCGCGTCGAGACCGCCCTGGTCCTCAGCGTCGGCGGCGAGGTCGACCTCGTGACCGCGCCTGAGCTGAACGACGCGGTCACCGCCGCGCTGGCCGAGGCGCCCCCGGTGCTGATCGTCGACTTGACCGCGGTGACCTTCTTCTCCTCGGCCGGCCTGGCGGTCCTGTTCAACTTGCAGAACGCGGCGGGGCCCGCGACCACGGTCCGGGTCGCTGCGACCTCGGTCGCCGCGCGGCCGATGGCCATCACCGGCGCCGACCGGCTCATGCCGGTGTTCGCCACGCTCGCCGAAGCCCTCTCGGCCGGGCATCCAGCCGAGCCGTCTTCGGAGCACGGTGACGCGAGCCCGTCTGGGAGCAGCCAGTGACTTCGACGTTCCACGGGGCCTGGTGATGGAGTTCGATGCTGGCGCTGGAAGAGCCGGATCCGGCTCTTCCAGCGCCGATCGCGGGCCTGGCCTGCGTAGAGATCAGCGCCACGCGGCCGCTGCTGACTCAGCTTCGTCGGCAGCTCATCGCGTGGTTCGGCCAAGCCGGCCTGCCCGCGGGTCGGATCCAGGATTTGGTGCTCGCGGTCTACGAGGCGTTGGCCAACGTTGTCGAGCACGCGTACCTGGGCGCACCCGGCACCCTCGACCTGCACGCCCATCGGCATGGCAGCCGGGTCACCGTCACGGTCATCGATCGCGGCTGCTGGCGCCCTGCCGCCGTGCCGGGGCTGCTGCGCGGGCGGGGGTTGCCGCTGATCCACACCCTGGCCGACGAGAGTGCCTTCACCACCACGCCGGCTGGCACGGTCGTCGAAATGAGCTGGATCTGCGCCCCGGTCATGTGACCACGCTGCCGGTTCTCGGCGAATGTGAGCCGGGACGGTTAAGTGACCCGGTCGCATGGGTGGGTCATCAGTACTCGGGACGGGGTCTCGGGACAGGCGGCGGCCTGGCGGGATGACCACGCCGCACCGTCGGGGCGGTGCCGGACAGCACGGGTCATCGCAGCAGGCCGCCGCGCCCTTGCCACCGAGCGCGCGGGATCCCCCCTGTCCGAACTCAGCCGATGCAGCCTGGATCAGGTCGACGTAGCCCGGCAGCGGCGCTCGAAACCGCACCGTAGCCGTCAGGGAGCTGGAAATCTTCCTGCGTCGACGGCCTGCTCAACGGCGGCACGCAGGTCGGCGAACGCGTCGAGCAGCTCGAACACGTTGCCCGTCCCGGCCGGCCGCGGGTCGGGGTCTGTCGTTGCAATGTGGGCTGTCGCCGCGATCATGTAGAAGTCGCCGGGGAAGTCGACGGGAACGCGACGGTCTTCGCTGGACCCGGGTAGCAGCCTGGGCCACGCATAGGTGTGCGCCATGCCGCTGTAGGTGTTCCAGAGCCAGATGACGTGCTCGCGCAGCAGCTCGTTGTGTCCGTCCTGATACTCCGGCGTCAGAGCCAGCGCTTCGCCGACCAGCTTGGCGGTTCCTTCCATGACGGCACCGTCGCCCGGCGCCCGGTGACCGTCGTGGAGGTTGGCATTCTGTTGTTTCGCCGTCTGCAGGTACTCCGAGGGGGGCCGCAGCCCAGAGAGCTGATTGAAGCTGACATAGCGGTCAAGGGCTTGTGTGAAGCTCTTCGACTCCTGGGTGACGAGCACGCGAGCGTTTTGGAGCCTGATCTCGGGGTCGGCTGGTAGAAGCGCGAACACGATTCGGCCGGATCCCACCAACGCTGCTCGGAGCAGTGCGTGCAGCACGATCATACTGGTGGGAATGTTCGTCTCGATGATGTATGCGATCTGGTCGAGCGCTCCCCGGGCCGAGTCGGCGGCGGCGATGATCGAGCGGTCAAAACTCATCGGCCCTGGTGCGAGCGCACGCGCGAGTCGATAGACCTCGCAATCGTCGCTGTACGGCATCTCGCCGATCTCATCGTGCAAGTGATCTACCGACTCGCGCACGATGCTGACTGCAGCGGCCAGCGCCTGCATCGCGTCTGGGTCGCCGAGCCCCATGTCAATGGCCATGGCCCAGTCTTGCACCGGCCCGACCGCCGCCACTCCCAGCCGGCAGCTCGGACCGCATGCTGAGTCGAACGACGACTACTGTACAGCCCTGACCTGGCCAAATGGTGCAACGCCGACCGAAATCGCTGATTCAGATGGCGTGCCCACTCACCCTGCTGTGGTGCCCCCGGCAGGAATCGAACCTGCGACACCGACTTTAGGAGAGTCGTGCTCTATCCCCTGAGCTACGAGGGCGTGCGACTAACTCTAGAGGATACAGAGGTCGTTACGCACGGCGTGGTCAGTCACAGCGCTGCGAACGTTGCGATCACTTCTCCCGTGTCGTGCCCGCGGACGACCAACTCGTAGTCATCGATGGTGATGCTCCCGCCACCGTGTCGACGTGCAGCGCCAATCAGCAAGCGCCTGAGCTGGGCAGGATCTGCAGGGTCGGCCTCTGCCAGGAAGGTCTTCACCGGATCGGCGAGGTACATGAGTTGCAGGTCGAGCAATGCAGCGCCCGCTGTCTGGACGTCGGCCTTCACGGGTTCGTTCAGCGCGCGCGACCCGGCGGTGGCACCTGCGAAGGCTGGCTCGTCGGATTCCAAGATCAGCGGGCGCTTCCCGCGGCCTCCTTCGGAGAGCATCCCCCATGCCCGCAGTAGCCCGGCCGCTCGGTGAGCGGTGCCGACGCTGACGCGATGGGTCGCTGCCATCTCCTTGATCGATGGGGCGACGCTGCCGGGCTTCAGGTCGCCGTCGATGATCGCTCGACGCATGGTTGCGGCAATGTGCTCGTACGGAGCGCTGGGCCGGGTCTTGGCGCGTTCGACCGGGTCCTCGAGAGTCGGTCGAGCAGGCATGCTGGCCCTCAGTTGCCCCGCGGCTCGTTGATCAGCCTCCGACTTCCACGCTGCGTAAACGCGGAGGGTTGTAGTACCCCCGCCGGCGTGCCCGAGCCGTCCGGCAACGGTCCGGATGTCGATACCTGCCGCGATGAGCTCGGTCGCGTTGTAGTGCCGCAGCGACTTCATCTGCGTATTGATGCCGAGAGAACGGACCATGCGACGGTAGCGCTGAGTCACCGAGCGTGGCTTCAATGCAACCGAGTGGTCTGGGGTCAACGAGAACATGAACGCGTCGTCGTCGAGTTCGATTCCTGCAGCCTGCGCGATGGCCTCGACGTGGGCCCAGTACTCGGCCAGCATTTCGTTGGTCTCGTCGTCAAGGACGACGTTCCGGCGAATGTGGTTCTTGATGTCCTTCTCAAAGACGTCGTCGCGGACCTGGGCAACGGCGCGCCGGAGATAGATCACCTTGCGTTCACTGTCCCAGTGCCGCCGACGTATGGCGATGACCTCACCTCGGCGAGCGCCGAGAATCATGGTGAGCCAGACGTACATTCCCCAAGTCAAGTCGCGGCGATACGCGTCTGCGACGATGATTGCCGCTTCTTTCGGGCTGGGAGGATCCGGTTCGGGAAGGACTGGCTCGGGGGCTTTGAGGCCGGCGAGCGGGTCAATTGACCACCAGTCCCATTCGATCGCTTCGGAGTAGGCGCCGGTGAGGATGAAGTGAATCTTTCGTACCGTGCTGGTCGCCAGGCCAATGCATGTGTGCGGCTTGCATCGCGCATCGCAGACGTGCGTTACACGCGTACGATGGTCGACGAGATTGGTCTCCCGGCAATGAATACGGCACCGGTAACACTCGGCATAAAGCTTTTTGAGTAGGTTTTTCGGCTTTTTTCCAGCCTTCTCCTTTCCTATGATGGGGACAATGTGCAAGTCGATGAGTTCCTGGTCGCGGGCGAGCGTGGTGCGAGCGATCTTGTCGCCGATCTGACGCTCGGCTTGATAGCGATCAAGTAGGTGTGCGACTGAGGCGTTGGTTTTCGCGTGACGATCTTCGATGACCTGATTGAGTAGACGCGTCAGTGCGTTGTCGGCCTCGCGCTTCGCGTTTGGGCCCGCCGGGATGGTCTCGGTAGGCCGGATGCGCCTGCGGGTGACGGGATCGAAGCCGCCGTCCACACGGACACGGATGCTCCCGCTGGGAAGGACATCGATCGTGCCCTGCGGAGCTCTCAGGTGCCCGGCACGCCCCTTGGCGACGCCGGGATTGCCGGACCGAGCGCTTCCCCCTCGTGACCTGGTCATGATCCAATTCTAGACCCGTTTTGGGTCATGAAATGGGTCATGACAGTCGGCAGGGGTCGGTTCGCGCTCCTGTCACCTGCGCAGACGCAAGAGGTTCGATCCTGGGACACCCGCTTTAGGAGAGCGGTGCTCTATCCCCTGAGCTACGAGGGCTTACCTCGCACAGGCTACCCGACGGTCGGCGCAAGCTGTGTGCCGTCCCCGGACAGCCGTTGGCTGCTGTCTGGGGACTGGGACGACCTGTCACCCAACGTAGCGCCGGCCTCCTGAGCCGGTTCGCTACCGTGTCGGGCAGCCGAGACGGCGGGAACCGGAGTGCGTACGTACTACGACGAGGACGACTACGACGGCTTCGAGGCCGGGCAGGACCTGCTGATCCGGCGCCTGACCGCCTGGGCGGCCGCGCAGGGCCGGGAAATCGAGCCGGACGCCGTGGCGCTGGCGCTGCAGTTCCGGCACACCTCCGTCGACGGGCGGCTCGCCTGCTGGACGGCCGCGCTCGTGCAGCACTTCCTGCTGAGGTACGTGCCGCGCACGCTGTCCGCAACCGCCGCCGACGCTGTGCTCGTGCCCGAGACGGTGGGGCTGTTCCTTCGCTACCTGCACGAGACCGGGCTCGCCGATCCCATGGGTGATCCTCCGGCGGATCTCGAGGAAGCCGTTGCGAAAGCGGCGGCAGACTTCCCGGCCGCGATGGCCGACGAACGCAACTTCGGCGTGGGCAAGTACTGGGTCATGACTGCCATCCGGCACGGGGTCGATCCCACCGACCACGACGCGCTGAACGCGTTCTTCGCCGAGGCGCGCGCGGGGCGGCACGGTGGTGATCCGGAACTGCTCGCCGGGCTCGTTGCCCGGGAGGCCGACGAACCCGCCGGGCGAGGGCTTCCCCAGCTGCCCGTCTCGTTGCCGCCGGAGCCGGAGCTCGTGGAGGCGGCGGAGCGCTCCACGCTCGTGGTCAAGCTGCGGAACTTCGTCGACTGGGTGGGTGACGGCCGGACGTTGACCGGCACCGGGACCCTCAAGCTCGCCCACGCGCGCGAGCTCGTGGCGCTGCTGGACACCGGCGACGAGCTCGACGAAGCGGGCCGGCCGGTCCGCACCAGTGCCGACCTGCCGCACCTCGCCATCCTCTTCGAGCTTGCCAAGCGCACGCGGGTCGTGCGGGTGGTCAAGGGCAAACTCGTGCGCGTGGCGAAAGCGGCACCGCTGCTGAACGACGCGCTCGCGTTGTGGACCGCGGCGTTCGACGCGCTCCCCGAGCCGGGGCTGCTGGTCAAGCCGTCGGGCTGGGCGCCCGGCTATGCCGTCTTGCTCGACGAACTGCTCGGCGTCGTCCTACCGGACGTGCTCAACACGATTTACGGCGTGCCGGCGCCGATTCCCGTCGTCAGGCTGGTGGAAAGCACGTGGCTCGCCTGTGCCGAACTCACCTACACCGACCTGCAGCCGTTGACGGAGTCGCTGTGGCGAGACGGGTTCGCGGCCGAGTTCCGCAGGCTGCTCGCCAAGCTGGCCGAATTCGGCGCGGTCGAGCTGGCCCAGGGGCCTGCCGATCCGAGCTACACCCAGGACCTGGTGCCCGAAAATCCCGAGCTTCCGCCGGACGCCCAAGCCCGGCTGCGGACCGCGCTCGACGCGCCGTCGCTCGACCTCGTGAGGCTCACCCCACTGGCGACCCGGGCCGTCCGGGCCAAGCTGCTGCGAGAGGGCCGCGTGGCGCCCTTGGTCGGCGAGCTCGCCGACGCCGCTCCCGCGGGATTGCTCGGCGTGGTCACGGAGCACTACAGCGAAGAAGCGGCCGCGGCGGAGATCTCGGGCTGGCTGGCCGCGCACGGTGGCCGGGAGGCGGGGCTGGCCTTGCTGCTGGACGCTGTCCGGCGGTGCCCGTTCCGCGCACGGGCGTCCGTCATGCTCGACGTCGTTACCGGCTCGCTCCCGGGCGGCGAAGCGCTGCTGCACGACCTGCGTGCCGACCCGGGCCTGGGTCCGGTCGCGACCCGGCTGCTGGTCGACCGAGGCGAGCTCGTCCTCGAAGACCTCGACGAACGCGAAGCGCTGCTCGGCGTGGCGGAGCAGTTCCTCGTCATGCTCGAGGCGGCCGGGTCGGAAGCGACGGCTGCGACGCTGGCCGAGGTCCCCGGCGACGAACGCGGCGGCCTGGCAAGGGCGATCCTCGCGTCGGGCCACCCGGACCAGGCCGGGCTTGCCGAACTGGCCGAAGTCTTCGAGCAGGTCCGGGCCGTCCGCACCGCGCATCCTCTCGGCGGTCTGGCGCGATCTGCGCGCAAGGGGAAACGCCGTCGGTGAACCTGCCGCCCAACTCTCGTCGTCACCCAGGTGAGTGGTTCTCACGGCCCTCCCACATGGCGGATACACCCCAGCGCACCGTCCACTGCACCTGACCTGGACGGACCAGCCTGTCACCTGGTCGTGTCTGGTTTCGAACTGCTGAACAACAGTAGGTAACCTTCGTTAACGGGACGCGGGGAGCCGCTCCCACCGGCTGTTGCGGAGGGCTTCGTTGATCAAGCTCATGTTCGCCGACGACGAGGAACTGGTGCGCTCGGGGTTGCGCGCGATGATGTCCGGGGCCCAGGACATCGAGATCGTGGGCGAGGCGAGCGACGGCAGATCCGCCGTGGAGGTCGCGCGGCGGTACCACCCCGATGTTGCCCTGCTCGACATCAAGATGCGGGCTCCCGACGACGGCATCCGCGCGCTGCGGGCCATCCTCGCCCTCCCCGATCCGCCCACCGTGGCCATGCTGACCACCTTCGACATCGACGAATACGTCAGCCTCGCGCTGCGGCTCGGGGCCAACGGCTTCCTCCTCAAGGACATCGACCCCGCTGCGCTGCTCAGGGCGGTCAGGGACCTCGCGCGCGGGGGTGCGGTCCTGGACCCGGGTGTTGCCGCGCGGATGGTTCAGTCGCACCGGGACGAACAACGCGCTGCTCAGCCCGCCCGCAAGCTGCTCGCCTCGCTGTCCGAACGGGAACGCGAAGTCGTCGCCCTGATCGGGCAGGGGTTGTCCAACGCCGAGATCGGCGGGCGGCTTCACCTGTCCGAGGCCACCGTCAAGGGGTACGTCTCCGCCGTGCTGTCCAAGATCGGGGCCGCCAACCGGGTGCAGGCCGCGCTGCTGGCCTACCGCGGTGGCCTGCTCGACCAATAGATGCTGCTCACGGCGCTGGAAGTCCTCGGGCTCGTCGCCTTCGCCGCGTCCGGGGCGCTCGCCGCGGTGCGGGCGCGGCTCGATGTCTTCGGCGTCGTCGTGGTCGGGCTCACCACCGCGCTCGGCGGCGGTGTCATCCGGGACGTCCTGCTCGGCATCCACCCGCCCACGACGCTGCGGAACTGGCCCTACCTCGCCGTCTGCGCCGGGACCGCCCTCGTCGTCTTCGTCTTCCACCCGCAGGTCGCGCGGCTGCGGCGGGGCGTCCTCCTTGCGGACGCCCTCGGGCTCGGCGTCTTCGCCACCGCGGGGACGACCATCGCGCTGAACGCCGGCGCCACCGTCTACGCCGCGTGTCTGATCGGGATGACGACCGGCATCGGCGGCGGGGCCGTGCGCGACCTGCTGCTCCGGGAAATCCCGCTCGTCCTGCGGAAGGAGATCTACGCCGTGGCCGCGCTGGCCGGCTCGGCGCTCGTCGCCGCCGGTCACGCTGTGCGACTTCCTTCGGGGCCGGTGACCGTCGTCGCGGCCGCCGTCGTGGTTTCCATCAGGATGGTCGCGCTCTGGCGGCACTGGAACGCGCCGGTCGCGCGGGGTCCCGAGTGAGAAATCCTTTGTGAGTTCTGCGTGTGTTCTTAGGCGGGTCTCAGCACGCTGCGTAAAACTAGCGCCATGCGCATCCTTGTGGTGGACGACGACCGCGCCGTCCGTGAGTCGCTCCGGCGGTCCCTGGAGTTCAACGGCTACCAGGTCCAGCTGGCCAGCGACGGTGCGCAGGCCCTGGAGGCGATCATCGCCGACCGGCCCGACGCGATGGTCCTGGACGTCATGATGCCCCGGCTCGACGGCCTCGAGGTCGCCCGCCGCCTCCGCAGCACCGGTGACGACCTGCCGATCCTCGTGCTCACCGCCCGCGACACCGTCTCCGACCGGGTGTCCGGGCTGGACGCCGGCGCCGACGACTACCTGCCGAAGCCCTTCGCCCTCGAAGAACTGCTCGCCCGGCTGCGGGCGCTGCTGCGCCGCGCCATCCCGGAGGGGCCGAACGGCCAGGCCTCGGAGGTCCTGTCCTTCGCGGACCTGACCCTCGACCCCGGCACGCGGGAGGTCC
Source organism: Amycolatopsis sp. lyj-23 (assembly GCF_046549135.1). NCBI lineage: Bacteria > Bacillati > Actinomycetota > Actinomycetes > Pseudonocardiales > Pseudonocardiaceae > Amycolatopsis > Amycolatopsis sp. lyj-23. Next base: position 252,636 of record NZ_JAJPWN010000017.1, read on the forward strand.
GCCGCGGGGGCCGCGAGATCAGTCTGACCCGCACCGAATTCGCCCTGCTGGAACTGTTCCTTTCCTACCCGAAGCACGTCCTGACGCGTGGCCGGATCCTGGAGGAAGTATGGGGTTACGACTTCCCGACGTCGGGCAACGCGCTGGAGGTCTACGTCGGTTACTTGCGCCGCAAGACGGAGGCCGAGGGGGAGCCGAGGCTGATCCACACGGTGCGCGGAGTGGGGTACGTCCTGAGGGAAACGCCGCCGTGACCGAACCCGGCGATCCCCGGGGCACGCGCTGGGGAGCCCGCCGGTTCTCCCTGCGCGGCCGGGTGACGCTGCTCGCCGCCGCCTGTGTCGCCGGCGCCGTCGCGCTGGTCTCGATCGGTGCGTACATGGTCGTGCGCAGCAACCTCTACCAGCAGCTCGACGACAGCCTGATGGCCCGCGCGCAGGCCGCGGCCGACTCGCCGCAGGTGCAGACCCAGCTGCGGCAGGTCCCCGGCGCCTTCCTGGCCAGCGCCGACCTGCAGATCGGGCAGCTGACGGCGGCGCCCGACGTCCAGCACGCGGTGATGACGTACCCGCTGTCGAGCTCGCCGCCGCCGTTCGGGCAGAACGAGCTGGCCGTGGCGAACGGCGATTCGCCGGAGTCGCTGCGGACGGACTTCCGCACCGACAGCCGCGTGGTCGCGCTGCCGACCGGGCACGGCGAGGCCATCGTGCTGGCCCAGTCGATGGGCCCGACCAAGCGCACGCTGAACGAGCTCGCCCTGGTGCTGTTCCTGATCGGCGGCGCCGGCATCCTGGTCGCCGCCGCGGCGGGCACCGCGGTCGCGCGGACCGGTCTGCGCCCGGTCGACCGGCTGACGTCGGCCGCCGAACGCGTCGCCAGGACCGGCGACCTGCGGCCCATCCCGGTCAGCGGCGACGACGAGCTCGCGCGCCTCACCCAGACGTTCAACACGATGCTCGGCACGGTCGCGGATTCGCAGGAACGCCAGCGCCAGCTGGTCGCGGACGCCGGCCACGAGCTCCGGACGCCGCTGACGTCGCTGCGCACCAACCTCGAGCTGCTGCTCGCCGCGAGCAAGCCGGGGGCGCCGCCGCTGCCGGACGAGGACCGCGTCGACATCACCGCGGACATCAGCGGCCAGCTCGACGAGCTGACGCAGCTCATCGGCGACCTCGTCGAGCTCGCGCGCCAGGACGAACCGCGCGAGCGGTTCGAGCGCGTGGAGCTGCTGGAGGTCGTCGAACGGGCGCTGGACCGGGCGCGGCGGCGGGCGGGCGAGATCAACTTCGACGTCTCGCTGCAGCCGTGGGTCCTGACCGGCGACAACAGCGCGCTCGAGCGCGCGGTGCTGAACCTGCTCGACAACGCGGTCAAGTTCTCGCCGCCGGAGTCGACCGTGTGGGTGCGGCTGTACCCGCTCGGCGACGGCACCGCCGTGGTCGAGGTCGCGGACGCCGGGCCGGGCATCGCCGAAGAGGACCTGCCGAAGGTGTTCGACCGCTTCTACCGCTCGTCGGAGGCGCGGACGCTGCCGGGCTCGGGCCTGGGGCTCGCGATCGTGAAGCACGCGGCCGAGCGGCACGGCGGCGCGGTGTACGCCTCACAGGCGCCCGAAGGCGGCGCGTTGATGACGATCCGGTTGCCGGGCGCGCCTGGCTGAGACCCTTCCGCTGTTGCCTGTTCGCCCGGCCCGTGGTGATGTTGTTCAACCCGGTTGCCGCTCGCCTGCCCTGACCTGTTGTTTCGAAGTTCACCCGTCTCCGTCCGGCGATCGCCGTGTTGAATCGTGTAGGATTTTGTGTGGTTGAGGTGCGACGGACGGAGTGAACGGTGCTGGCGCGTCAGCGACAGGCGGTGATCCTGGAAGAGGCCCGCCGGACCGGGGCGGTCCGGGTCAGCGACCTCGTGACCAGGCTGGGCGTGTCCGACATGACGGTGCGGCGCGACCTCGACGTCCTCGCCGGCCGTGGCCTGGTCGAGAAGGTGTACGGCGGTGCCACGTCGGTCGTCGGCAAGAGCACCGACGAACCCGGCTTCGAGGCGAAGTCCGTGCGCCAGCGCGCGCAGAAGGAGGCCATCGCCGAGCTCGCCGCGACGCTCGTCCGGCCCGGCACCGCGATCGGCATCTCCGCCGGCACGACCACGTGGACGCTGGCGAGGGCGCTCGACGACATCCCCGGGCTCACCATCGTGACCAACTCCATCCAGGTGGCGGACGTCCTGCGCGGGTCGACGCAGCCGGACCGCACGGTCGTGCTCACCGGGGGCGTGCGGACGCCGTCGGACGCGCTGGTCGGGCCGGTCGCTGTGCACAGCCTGCGGTCGCTGCACCTGGACGCCGTCTTCCTCGGCGTGCACGGGATGGCCGACGGGCCGGGGTTCACGACGCCGAACCTCACCGAGAGCGAGACCGACCGCGCGCTGGTCGAGGCCGGGCGCAAGCTGGTCGTGCTCGCCGACCACACCAAGTGGGGCACCGTCGGGATCTCGACGATCGCCGACCTGGACGAGGCCGACGTCGTCGTCACCGATGACGGGATCCCCGACGAGGCCAAGGAAATTCTCGCCGAACGGGCGGGAGAACTCATGATCGCCGAGACGGCGGAGACGGACGAGGCCCGAGAAGCGTGAAGCGCACCGTACGACACCTGGCCGACGGCCGGGAGATCATCTATTTCGACCAGCCCGGCGCGCCCGAGCGCGTCGCCGAGGACACCCGTGACCTGCCGCCGGTTTCGGCGGCGTCGGAGATCCGGCTGGACCCGCTGACCGGCGAGTGGGTCGCGATGGCCGCGCACCGGCAGACGCGGACGTACAAGCCGCCGGCCGACCTGTGCCCGCTCTGCCCGAGCAAGCCCGGCAAGCCGAGCGAGATCCCCGAAAGCGATTACGACGTCGTCGTCTTCGAAAACCGGTTCCCGTCCTTCGCCGAGGACGTCGTCGGCGAGCCGTCCACTGTGGATGGTGCCGGGCTGGTGCCGGTGCGGCCCGGGCGTGGCCGCTGCGAGGTCGTCTGCTTCACCAGCGACCACGACGGCGCGTTCTCCCGGCTGAGCCCGGAGCAGGTGCGGGCCGTGGTGGACACCTGGGCGGACCGCACGGCCGCGCTGTCCGCGGTGCCGGGTGTCGAGCAGGTCTTCCCGTTCGAGAACCGCGGCGAGGAAATCGGCGTCACGCTGTCGCACCCGCACGGGCAGATCTACGGCTACCCGTTCGTCACGCCGAAGACCGCGCGGATGCTCGACGTCGCCCGCGCCCACCAGGCCGAACACGGCCGCCCGGTGCTGGGTGACGTGCTGGCCGCCGAGCAGAAGTCCGGCGCGCGCGTGGTCGCCTCCGGCGAGCACTGGACGGCGTACGTGCCGCCCGCCGCCCGCTGGCCGGTCGAGGTGCACGTGGTGCCGCACCGGCAGGTGCCGGACATCCCGGCGCTGACCGACGCCGAGCGCGACGACTTCGCCGCCGTCTACCTCGACGTCCTGCGCCGCTGCGACGCGCTGTACGACCGGCCGCTGCCCTACATCGCGGGGTGGCACCAGGCGCCGGTGCACCGCGACCGGGAACTCGGCTGGCTGCACCTGGAGCTGTTCTCCGTGCTGCGGGCGAAGGACAAGCTGAAGTACCTGGCCGGCTCGGAGTCGGGCATGGCGGTGTGGATCAACGACGCGACGCCGGAGCAGATCGCCGAACGGCTCCGCGCGGCGGGCTGATCACGGCCATACTCATCTCCGATGCACAGGTTCGGCTCAGGAAGCTCTCAGGACCATCGCGCAAGGTGAGGACATGACCGAGAACGACCCCAGCGCACACGACCCCGCGGCGCCGAGGCACCCCGAGACCGGCCAGCAGCCGGCTCAGGGCGGTTGGGCGGGGAACCCGTACGGTGAGCAGGCCCAGCCCGAGTCCGGCGGTGCGCCGCAGTACTCCGAGCCGTCGTACCACGCGGTGACCGGGGCCGATCCGGCGTACGGCGGGCAGCCCGCGAACCCGTGGTCCGCCCAGGGCGCGCAGCTGCCGTCCGGCCAGACGCAGCAGAGCGTCTACCCGCCGCCGAACCCGTACGGGCAGCCCGCCACCGGCGGCTATCCCGTGGCCACGCCCCCCGCGCCGCCCGCGCCCAAGCGGTCCGGCGGGAAGCTGCTCGCCGGCGTCGCGCTGGTCGCGCTGCTGGTCGGCGGCATCGCGGGCGGGACGGTCGGGTACTTCACCGCCGGGTCGTCCGGCCCGGCGAGCAACGCACTCGACGCGCCGAAGCCGGCCCAGCAGACGGGCAACGCGCCCGCCGGCTCGGTCGAGTCCGTCGCGCAGAAGCTGTCGCCGAGCGTCGTCGAGCTGCAGGTCAGCGGCCAGCAGGGGGCCGGCGAAGGCTCCGGGTTCGTCATCAGCACCGACGGCTACATCCTGACCAACAACCACGTCGTCGAGGTCGCCGCGAACGGCGGCCAGATCCGCGCGGTGTTCCAGGACGGCAAGAAGGCCGCCGCCAAGGTCGTCGGCCGCGACCCGACGACCGACATCGCGGTCGTGAAGGTCAGCGGTGTCGGCAACCTGACCCCGGTGGAGCTCGGCCGGTCCGACGACCTGCGCGTCGGCCAGTCGGTGGTCGCCATCGGCTCGCCGTTCGAGCTGGCCGGCACGGTCACCTCGGGCATCGTCAGCTCGCTGCACAGGCCGGTGCGCGCTGGCGGCAGCAGCGGCGACCAGACCACGGTGATGGACGCGGTCCAGACCGACGCGGCGATCAACCCGGGCAACTCCGGTGGCCCGCTGGCGAACATGGCCGGGCAGGTCATCGGCATCAACTCGGCGATCTACAGCCCGCAGTCGGCGTCCGGTGGCCAGGGCCAGGGCGGATCCGAGGGCGGCAACGTCGGCATCGGCTTCGCCATCCCGATCGACCAGGCGCGTCGCACGGCGGACACGATCATCAAGACCGGCCAGGCGGTGCAGACCTACATCGGCGCCCAGGTCAAGGACGCCCAGCAGGGCGGCGCCGAGCTCGGTGCCATCACCGCGGGCAGCCCGGCGGAGAAGGCCGGCCTGAAGGCGGGCGACGTCGTCACCAAGATCGACGACCGCCCGATCGACTCGGCCGACACGCTGGTCGCGGCGGTCCGCACCCGGGCCCCGGACGAGAAGGCGACGTTCACGCTCGCCGACGGCCGCACGGTCGAGGTGACGCTCGGCGGCCAGCCCGTCCAGCCCAACTGATGTAGCGCAGACGCTCGGCCGCCTAGCGCGGCCGAGACCAACTTCGGCTCGACCCCCGTTTCCGGGGCCGGACCCACAAGGCCACGCGCGACCGGGTATTCGATGCCGGTCGCGCGTGGCCGCATTTGTGCCCCGGGTCAGGGACTCGGGCGGTCGGGTTGCGTACCGGGAAGGTCGGCTGGCGTGCCCGGAGGGTCGGATGGCGTACCCGGAGGGTCGGCTTGCGTCCTCGGGCGGTCGGGTCGCGGACCTGGGCGGTCGGCTTGCGTGCCTGGAGGGTCGGCTGGCGTACCCAGGCGGTCGGTTGGCGTGCGGGCTGGGGCATCACGCGTGTGGAGTTGCCCCGGTGAGGCGGACACGGGTTTTTCAGGCAGCCAGGGCCTGACGGTAGCTGGTTCGGGCTTCGGCTGGGGTGTGGTGGCCGACCGTTGAGTGCAGCCGGTTGTGGTTGTAGTAG
>NZ_JAJPWN010000018.1:0-256097 GCF_046549135.1 Amycolatopsis sp. lyj-23
TCAACCGCCTCAAACGCCACCGCGGGGTGGCCACCCGCTATGACAAACTCGCCGCCCGCTACGAAGCCATCATCCACATCGCCGCCATCAACGAATGGCTCTGACCCACTTCGATACAGGCCCTAGTCCCGCTTCAGCAGCAGGAAGTCGTGGACGTTCAGCAGGCCGAGGAACTGGCGCACGGGCGCCGGCATCGCTCCGCGTGACTCATCATGCGCGAGCTCCGGGGAGTGCACGCGGTAATTTTTCCGCTGCGTGATGAGGGTGCAACTCTCCGCGGCCAGTACGTTCTTCACCCAGTCGGAGTCCGGGCCGTAGGTGAGCGCGACGACGAAGCCGTTGTCGGTGCGGAAGACGTTGAGCGGCGTGCGGTACTCCTTGCCGGACTTCCGTCCTTTGTGGACGAGCAGGCCGAAGCCCGGCGCCCAGTTCACGAAGTACTTGTTGATCCGGTTCGTCACCACGCGGTTGAAGCGGGCGAGTCCTTTGGGCAGCACCATGACCCGACAATATCTACGTCCGATGAATTTATCGAGCGGTGACCCCCGGCTCGCGGCCCGAGGTCGCCCGATGGTGGGATATGGCGCATGTCGACCGATTGGCTGCTGCGCCAGGACCCGGAAGGGCCGGTCATCATCGCGCTGGCCCTGGTGAACGACCCCGACGCGCTGGGCTTCGTCGTGCTGGACGACGAGGACGACTGGTTCATCAGCGACGGCACCGAGCTGTCCGACGACGTGCTGGTCAACCGCGAAAGCTTCGGCAAGATGTCGCTGCGCGAGGCCGTCGAACTGCTGCCGCAGCTGGCCGCGCTGGCCGCCCTGCCGACCGGGATGGCCGCCGACTGGGACCCCGAGCGCCGCACGTGGCTGCTGTCGTCGGTGACCGGCTCCGACGACGAAGACGAGGACGTCCGGCTGCTCGCCCAGCGCCGGGCGAACTGGAAGTACGAAGGCTCGCCGGACGACGAGGCCCAGGTCAGCACCGGCCTGACCGAGATCCCGACCGGGCCGCAGCAGCCGGTGCGCGCGGTCCGCCAGGTCGTGCGCGAGCAGGACGGCACCTGGCTGTTCGTCGGCTTCGAGGTGCCCGAGGCGGAGGACTTCGAGGTCGAGGGCCTGGAGCTGGAGCACGTGGCGAACCTGTACCCGGACGTGCGGACGGTCCTGAAGGCCGCGCCGGGTCAGGTGTACGACCGCGAGACGCCGGAGTCGGATTGGGAGCTCGTCGAGGGCTGAACCTCGATCGGCAGGTGGAAGAGCCCGCGCGTGATCGGGCTCGGCCACCAGGTCAGTTCGTCTTCGGGGACCGCGAGCCGGGCCGTCGGCAGACGGCGGAGCAGGGTCTCGAAGGCGACGTCGGCCTGCAGCCGGGCCAGCGCCGCGCCGATGCACAGGTGCGGGCCCGCGCCGAAGGCGATGTGCCGCCGTTCCGCTGTCCGCTGTCCCGGCCGGAAGGCGTCGGGTTCGCGAAGACCGCAGGATCGCGGTCGGCGGCCAGCACGGAGACGAGGATCGGGTCGCCTGGCCGCATGAGCCGGCCGCCGATCTCGACGTCCTCGGTGGGGAACCGCCAGGTCGCGTTCTGCAGCGGCGCGTGCAGCCGGAGCGTCTCCTCGATGACGGCGGCGCGGTGGGCGGGGTCGGTCCGCGCTTTCGCGGCTGCGCCGCAGGTCGCAATCAGGCCCACGGTGACCTCGTGGCCGCCGATGAGGATCAGGAATGTCTTCGTCCGGGGAGAGCATGCCGGTGGCCTCCTGCGCGACGAGGTCGCTGATCAGGTCGGTGCCGCGCGTCGCGCTTGGCCTCGACGACCTCGGTGACCAGTTGTTCCAGCACGTCCGTGGCTTCGCGGACCTCGCAGCCGTCACGTCGTCGCGGTTGGACTCGGGTACGCCGAGTAGGTCGCAGGTGATCGCGATCGGCGGGGTAGGCGAGGTCTGTGACCAGGTTGCGGTGCCCGCGCGCTTCGAGGGCGTCGCGCAGCCCGTCGGTCACGTGTTGGCCGCGTTCGCGCAGCTTCTGTGCCGGCGCGGGCCGAACGCGCCGGCACAGGCGCGGCGCAACCGCGTGTGCTCGTGCAGTCGGTGTTGATCATGCCGGCGGCAAGCGAGGGCCGGTGGTCCAGCGGCAGGTCAATGCTCGAGCGCCACTCCACGTTGCCGGCGGACGGGCTCTCGACCAGGTCAGCGTGGTTGAGCGCGGCGACGGCGTCGGCGTACCGGGTGATCAGCCACGCCCAGGTGCCGGTCGGGAACTCGAGCAGGTGCGGGGTCGCGGTCGAAGTCCGGACCGAACAGCGCGGGCTCCCCCATGACCCTCACCCTGCCCGCCGGACTTTCTCCGCGACAAGTGTCCCGGCGCGGCTTCGCCCGTTCGTCCTTACAGTGAGACAGGCGATCGGCGCCGGTCAGGACCCGCGAGGAGCACCTCATGCCCAAGTACGCCGCGATCATCTACGCCACGGACATCGACCCGACCACGCCCGAGGCCACGGACATGATGAAGGACTACGACGAGTTCGGCGCGGGCGCGGCCGCGGTGATCCGCGGCGGCGCGGCGCTGTACCCGACGGCGACCGCGACGACGGTCCGCGTCACCGGCGGCAAGGGCGGCGACGTCGTCACCAGCGACGGCCCGTACGCGGAGACGAAGGAAGCGCTCACCGGCTTCTACCTGCTCGAATGCGCGGACCTCGACGAAGCGGTCAAGGTCGCGGCCCGGATCCCGGGCGCCTGGGACGGCGCGATCGAGGTCCGCCCGGTCGTCGACTTCGGCCAGTGACCGGCGCCGGGGACGCGGTCGCGCGGCTGGTCCGGGACGAGGGCACCCGGGTACTGGCCACGCTGGTCCGCGTCACCGGCAGCGTCGACCTGGCCGAGGACGCGGTCCAGGACGCCGTCGTGCGCGCGCTGGAGACGTGGCCGCGCGACGGCGTCCCGGCCAACCCCCGTGGCTGGCTGCTGGTCGCGGCCCGCCACCGCGCGGTGGACGTGCTCCGCCGCGAGGCGAAGCGGCTCGGGAAGGAGGCGGTGGCGATGCCCGCGGTCGACCCGTCCCCGGACCCGCCCTCGGTCCGCGACGACCTCCTGCGGCTGGTGTTCACGTGCTGCCACCCGGCGTTGTCCCTGGACGCGCAGGTGGCTTTGGCGCTTCGGACATTGGGCGGTTTGTCGACCGCGGACGTGGCGCGGGGGTTGCTGGTCCCCGAAGCGACGATGGCGAAGCGCCTGACGCGGGCGAAGCAGAAGATCGCCACGGCTTGCATCCCTTATCGCGTGCCTTCGGCGGACGAACTGCCCGCTCGCTTGGCCGGCGTGGCGTCGACGATCTACTTGATCTTCAACGAGGGCTACACGGGCCGGCTCTCGCTGCTCGCGGAGGGCGTCCGGCTGGCGCGCCTGCTGGTGTCACTGATGCCGGACGAGCCGACGGCGTTGGGCCTGCTGGCGTTGGTGCTGCTCCAGGACGCCCGCCGCGCGGCGCGGTTCCGCCCGGACGGCTCGCCGGTGTTGCTCGCTTCGCAGGACCGTTCGTCATGGGACTTCGCGCTGATCAAGGAGGGCGTCGAGCTGGTGGGCCAAGGGCTGCGCCGGACGCCGTCGACCCCGAACGCGTACGTGGTCCAGGCGGCGATCGCGGCATGCCACGACTTGGCGCCTTCGTACGCGGAGACGAACTGGAACGCGGTGATTTCCTGGTACGACGTGCTGTTGACGGTCACGGACACGCCGGTGGTCAGGTTGAACCGCGCGGCGGCGGTGGCGGAACGGGATGGTCCTGCTGCGGGGTTGGCGCTCGTGGACGCGTTGACCGGCCTGGAGGATTACCCGTGGTGGCACGCGTCTCGGGCGGAGTTGTTGCACCGCTTGGGTTCGGCGTCGGCCTTCGAAGCGTTGGAGCGTGCGCAGGAGTCGGGCCTACCGGCCGCGCACGTGGCGCATTTGCGAGCCCGGGTACGACCGTGTGGCTCCCGGCGTGTCAACTGACGTATCAATTGACGCCCGTGCCACCATGTCCCCGAGCGGGTCGAGCCAGGATTTCATATGCTGATCTTGATCTGAACGGTGCAGGAGGTTGTTTTGCCGAGTACTGGACCCGAAGGGGGTTCACACGTGGCCGGTGGTCGCCGTCAGCGTGGAACCGTGGTCATCTGCGGATCGATGAAGTCACTCGATCTCATGTCGCGGATAGCCTCAGTGATCGAAGACGCTGGTGTTCAGGTTGTCATCCCGTCTCCGGACAACTTTCACGCGGACTCGAGCGCCGAGGTCAGGAATAGTCGCAAAAGGAAAGCGTCGCGGGACCATATGAATAAAATCCGCAGCGAAGATACTGCCGCAATACTTGTCGTTAATGTGCATCGGCCTGACGCGGCCAATTACATCGGTCCGAACTCGTTCGCCGAGATTAGCGTCGCTTTCGCGGACGATCGAAAGGTGTTCCTCTTGCACGGGATGCCGGACGCATATCTTGAAGAGCTCAGCGCGTGGGGCGTTCATTGTCTCAATGGCGACGTTCAACCATTGCTGGCGGAAGTATCCGCGCCCCGCCCGGTTGATCTCGACACCTGGCAGACGGCACTTCAACCGGAATTGGTGTGAATCGCTTATCTGAGAGTGTTGATGAATGATCGGGTGATCAGGCTGTCCGCTCGTAAATTGACCAGTTCGATCGAAGAAGCATTGAACACCTTCTCTGCGGCTCGAGCCTCTGTTAGTGCGCGAACCGCAGCTTTGAAAGGCAAGTCCACGCCTGCCGAAGGCACGTGTGGACTGTGCAAGTAATTGAGGTCGGTCACTACGCCGACCTGTAGTTCATCGACGTAGCTTTGCGTGTAGTTGCGGTTGATGTACGAGCCGGCGCGTTTGGCTATGATTGCTTGCGCGCTTGAAACCTGAGGTGCTTCGTAGAGTGCCAATATGGCGTACTCTGGCGTAAATGCTCGTCCAGTCAGCGCTGCAGGTACGTCGGCCCAACGCCCTTCGAGGTCTGATACCTGAGAGGGATCTATTCCCTCCGTGAATCGCCCGAGATCGTTGAGACCGTGCCACCAGGCGCTACGTATATCGGCGGTCGCTGACCTTTGTCGTGTTCGAAAGGGCGGAGTTCCCTCTTGTCGTTCAAGTGCTGCTCGGTACTTCGAATGGCGCTGCCCGCCTTCTTCGTACTGGAGCATCTTCATGGTTGCGAAATCGATCAAGTTTGCTTCGCTGCCCACTAGGACGATCTGCCCGAACTCGAACAGTGGTTGATAGTTGTCGACGATTTTCGTGCACAAATCTGATTCCAGATAGCTTGCGGCCGGTATGTACACCGTCTGTGCCGCCAGGACGGCCAGCTGGGTAGCTCGTGTCGCTTCGGCAGCGACTCGATCGACGTTCCTGCCTGCGGAGACCTCATGAAGGAAATGTGGATCAAAATAATGCAAGAATATTCCGGCAAGTGGGGCTATCAGGCTGGGATCTTCGGTCGCATGGATGGCCCTCTGCAGCGTTTTCCTGTGCTCTTGAGGTGTGATGGAAGGTGGGCTCAATCTGGGAGTGATCGCGCCAATGTCGATCGCTTGGTCTTCTGGCTGATCGGTTATGACTCGAAGAAGTTCTACTACTCCGTTGTAGCTCAGCTCTTCGACTGAGTATGAAGTCGCGGTCCTCGGATTGAGCCAGGCTGGTAGGTCGTCGACCGAGTGGCCCGGCAAGACGACTGGAAGATACTTTCGCAACGCGACTTGACGATCACGATAGATATCCTCGCGAATCAGGAGAGATTCCCAGGAAACGCTGCGTCCTTGGCTTGGTGGGCCCTGGCCTTCAGCTTGTTCTTTGTATTCGGGAGACGCGATGACAAGAACGAAGTCTGCCCTGGTGATTTGCTGCTGGTACCAAGCTGCCCAGTCTTGCCGGTGTCGCGCTGCGTAAAGATCGAGTTCTGCCTCGACACCGTTGCTCCGAAGAAGTTGCGCCAAATGCCGCACCGCTTCGTTGTGGGTTTCGTCCTCCTGTGCATAGGAGATTAAGACGTAAGGTATCGCGGTCTGTTCGGTGCTCGGACGGTGACGGCTTCTTGATTCTTCCGCGCCTTCGCCGGCCATCGCACCACCTCCCTACGAGGATGGTACCTCGGCTGCGGTTCGACCGCGATCGTTAGCTCAGTGTGCCCAACTGTCAAGTGTCCAGGTAATCGCCAGTGAGGAGGCGCCTTTCCCATTCGGCGTGGGGCCCGGGTTCATCTACGTAGAGGGGTTGAATCTCCCTGCGTAGGACCAGATCGGCCAGCTGCGATGGCGTAGCGACTCGGTCTGGACCCACTCGTACGGGGAGATCGTTCGGCAACTCGCTGAAGTAGAGTGCTTTCCGGGCCTGAATTATCCGCCCGATTTCGTAGCAGGTTGTTCTTCCGACGTAGCCGGAGGGTGCGACGACATAAACGACGTCGGCGCGCAGGATTCGATGGAGAGCCAGCGTTTGGATCGTAGCGTCGTCCAACGCTTCGTTATCGCTCTCGAAGCGAACGAAGGGAATTCCTGCTGTTGTTATTCGTGAGCCGAGAGGGCTGGTAACGGTTATGCCGCTGGTGCTGATGGTTCGCCACGCATCCAGTACCTGCTCGTAGAACTGGCGAAAACTACCGATTATGGCGGCGGTGGGGGCGCGATCGGCAGACGGCATGATCCTCCGGTCATGGGCGGTCCTTCACCGTAGCGCCTGTTCGATGTCCGGTCTGGATAGGAGCGCTCACTAGAAGACCCCGACCGGCGTTGGCTCGGTCGGGGTCTTCTCTATGAGAGCGGATGACGGGAATCGAACCCGCGTATTCAGCTTGGGAAGCTGATGTTCTACCATTGAACTACATCCGCAGTGCGCTGTAAGCATACACGGCACCGTGATCCCCTTGTCCAGGACCCTCCTCCTTGACTCCTGCTCCTCAAGTGACAACACTTGTTGTCGACTGGCGGAGGTGAGCTGTCGTGGATGAGCCAGAGCTGTTCCGGCAAGGCGGGTTCCGGCTGGCCCAGCGGCTGTTCATCGAGGGTGACATCCGCGGTGACGAGCGCCAGCTCGCCCGGATCCGGGAGTTCGCGCAGGTGCAGGACAGGCTCGCGGACGACGTCGTCGCCTGGATGGCGCAGCAGCCCAAGGGGCAGGGCCGCGCCCTCTTCGAAGAGGCGCTCAACGACCGGAGCAAGGCCGGCGGGCCGCTCAAGGACTTCTTCGAGCAGGTCGACGCCAAGCCCTACTGGGTCGATGACGAGCGGCTCGAGCGCGGCGCGAAAGCCATCACCCGGGCCGGGCTGCTCGGGCTCTTCCCGCTCGGCGACATGTCGCTGATGGGCGGCTACCTCGCCTCGCGCGCCACGAAATCGCTGGTCGGGACCGGTGAGATCGAATACAAGGCGACGCGGCGGCTCGTCGAAACCGCCGCCTGGTGGATCGACGTCACCACGCCCGGTGCCCTCAAGCACGGCGGGAAGGGGTACGCCGCCGCGCTGCGGATCCGGCTCGTGCACGCCCACGTCCGCGCCGCCATGAACCGGCGGGAGGACTGGGACTACGCCGCCTGGGATCGGCCGGTCAACCAGGTGCAGACCGCTGGGACGTTGCTGCTCTTCTCGCTCGTCTACGTCTTCGGCACGCAGCTGCTCGGCCTCCGGTACTCCGCGCGCGAACGCGGCGACATCCTGCACCTCTGGCGCTACATCGGCTGGCTCATGGGCGTCGACGACGAGCTGCTGCCCACCTCCGAGGAGGACGCCTGGCGCCTGCTGTGGCTGCTCGCCGCCACCGAGTTCATCCCGGACGACGACTCGAAGCGCCTCGCCAAGGCCTTGATCGAGGCCAACGCCGCCGTCGGTGAGGGGCGCGGTGCCGTCGGGAAGGTGCTTTCGCACGTCTCCGTCGCCGTGCATTCTTCGATCAGCCGGCTCGTGCTCGGGAAGACCAACGCCGACTTCCTCGGGCTGCCGAACGACCCGGTCGCGCAGGCCGCGATCGTTGCCGTCGCCGGGGTCAACTTCGCCGCCGAGACCGTGCGGCGGTTCATCCCCGGCGCCACCGCGCTGCAGGAACGGCTCGGTGAGGCCGGGCGGCGCGGGTACGTCAAGCGGCTCGAGAAGATCTTCTCGCCCGATACCACCTACGCGCAGCACATGCGAGCCGCCTGAGCCCACCGGATAGGCTTCGGCCGTGCTGCTCAGTGACCGTGACCTCCGCAAAGAGCTCGACGCCGGCCGGCTCGGCATCGACCCCTTCGATGCCGGCATGGTCCAGCCGTCGAGCATCGATGTCCGGCTCGACCGGTTCTTCCGCGTCTTCGACAACAGCAAGTACACCCACATCGACCCGCAGCTGCAGCAAGACGAGCTCACCTCCCTGGTCGAGAAGGAGGGCGATGAGCCCTTCGTGCTGCACCCCGGCGAGTTCGTGCTCGGGTCGACGTTCGAGCTCGTCACCCTCGCCGACGACCTGGCCGGCCGCCTCGAGGGGAAGTCGTCGCTCGGCCGGCTCGGGCTGCTCACGCACTCGACCGCCGGGTTCATCGACCCCGGCTTCTCCGGGCACATCACCCTGGAACTGTCGAACGTCGCGAACCTGCCGATCACGCTCTGGCCCGGCATGAAGATCGGCCAGCTCTGCATCTTCCGGCTCTCCAGCTCGGCCGAGCACCCGTACGGCTCCACCGAAGCCGGGTCCCGCTACCAGGGGCAGCGCGGCCCGACCCCGAGCCGGGCGTACAAGAACTTCCACCGCGTCGACACCTGGCGGTAGTGGATTCGCCCTCGGCGGGGAAGAGTGCCTCGGGCGCTAAACGCTGACCTTCTCGTCCCAGTCGATGCGGTGGTTCCACATGAAGGCGTTCGGGTCCTCCTCGAACGGCTTCGCGAACGCCCGCTTGATGAAGAAGTCACGGACGACGCGCCCGACCGGGCCGATCACCTTCTGCTCGCCGTTGCGCTTGCCGGCCGCGACCACGGCCTCCACGCGCCCGCGGCGCAGACGCTCGTACGTCGTCAGCGCGCGCTCGAGGTCAGGCACGTCACGCAGGCATTTGCCCAGCGTGACGGCGTCTTCGATGGCCATCGAGGCGCCCTGGCCCGCCGCCGGTGACGTCGCGTGCGCCGCGTCGCCGATGATCACCATGCGGCCGCGGTGCCAGACCGGGACCGTCGGGAAGTCGTACGTCGGCCAGGCCGGGTAGATCTCGCGCGTCGCGCGGATGATCTCGGTGGCCGGCGTCCGGTCGGGGGCCACCAGGTGCAGGAGCTCGGCGCGCAGTTTCTCCCCGGCGAGCGTGACGAGCTCGGACGCGGTCGGCTCGGTCTTGCGGGCCGGGTTCGCGAACCACCAGACACGGCCGTCCGCGCTGACGACGTGGCAGAAGAACACGCGCTTGCCGAAGACCATGTTCAGCACGCCCGGCTCGTCCGGCAGGTCCAGCCCTTCGGCGAAGCCGCCGGTGTTCAGCAGCGGGACGTACCGCGGTGCCGGCGCGTCCGGGTCGATGATCGTGCGGACGCGGGAGCGGAGACCGTCGGCGCCGATCAGCAGGTCGCCCTCCGTGTGCGAGCCGTTGGCGAAGTCCGCTCTGACGTGCGTGCCCGTCTGGCTCGCGCCGATCAGGCGCTTCCCGAACTCGATGCGGATGCCGCGCCGCTCGGCCTCGTCGCGCAACGCGACGTAGAGGTCGGAGCGCAGGACGGTCCGGCTCACCGTGCCGTTCGCGAGGGCGCCGCCGGTGAGTTCGGCCAGCCGGGTGCCGTTGCCGAGCCCGATGGACATCCGCGGCGAGTCGAAGCCCAGGCGGCGGACCACGTCCTTGAGGCCCAGCGGGTCCAGCGCCTCCAAGCCGTTGACCGCCAGCGTGAGGAACGCGCCGACGCCCTCGGCGTCGCGGTCGTAAGCCTCGAACACCACCGGCTCGTGCCCGGCTTCGTGCAGGGCGATGGCCGTGATCGTGCCCGCGACGCCGCCCCCGATGATCAGTGCCAGTGTCATGTCGTTCGTCCCCTCGAAACTCTTAGAAAGTAATTCGTTCTATCGAACTAAAGAGTGGGCTAGGCTGGTCGGCGTGTCAAGCGAGCGCGCGAAACTGGTCGAAGAGGTCCTGCTCAGGTCGCGGGAGCTGTCGACGGAGACGGTCATGTTCCACACCGCGATCGCCGAGACACGGGGGCTGTCGGCGGTGGAGACCAAAGTCCTGGACTACCTCGCGCGGTTCGGCTCGCAGACGCCGAAGGACCTGGCGCGGCTGTCGGGTCTCGCACCCGCGTCGGTGACGGCGATGATCGACCGGCTGGAGCGCAAGGGCATCGTCAACCGCGAGCGGCACCCCGAAGACCGGCGCAAGGTCCTCATCGCCCTGGACGTGCAGTCCCTCGCGAGCGGCGCGCACCTGTGGGACCACCTGATCAAGGGCATGCACGAACTCTGCGACCGCTACACCGAAGACGAGCTGCGGGCGATCATCGGGTTCGTTCAGGGGGCGACTGTCCTCACCCACGAATCGACGGCGAAGCTGACCGCCGCCGCGCACTGACCGCACTGTCCGTTGTGGACACGTCACGGCCCGGAAAGGACCTTTGCTTAAATAGGCTGAATGGAGTAACGGGGCAGCGGCCGATTGCCCGGAATTACTTACCTGTCGCCGACGGGAAATGTGACCAGTGCGTTCGTAGGGTTCTCGTCGTAATTGTCCCGTGATACGTTCCTGCGCCGTGTCCCCCATTGGTGAACGTGCTCGCGTGGTGATGGTGTCACTCAGTGTGCTGCTCGGCGTTTTCTCCGCCGCCGCAGGCACCTGGATGGCCACCGCGGAAGGAAACACCGCCGAGCTCGGCGCCGCGGCGCTGGTCCTGCCGAACGCGCCCGCCGGTGCCGGGGCCGGCAGCGGAACCGATCTCGCCGGTGGCAAGGTCCAGACCACCACCCCCGGTCAGCCCGCCGCTCCCACGACCTCGGCCGCCGCCCCGGCGACGACGTCCAGCGCGACGCCCACGCCGACCGAGACCTCCACGGCCCCGCCGCCGACGACGTCCGCGGCCCCGCCGCCGACCACCAAGGCCGCGGCCCGCGTTGCGACCTCCACCGCGGCGCAGGTCCTCTCGCTCGTCAACGACGAGCGCGCGAAGGCCGGCTGTGACCCGCTGACCGAGGAATCGCACCTCACCAAGGCCGCGCAGGACTACAGCGACCAGATGTCGGCCGGGAACTTCTTCTCGCACACCAGCCCGGACGGCACCACGTTCGACCAGCGCATCAAGCAGGCCGGCTACCCGAAGCCGGGCGCGGAGAACATCGCGAAGGGGCAGACGTCCGCCGCGCAGGTGATGGACGCCTGGATGAATTCCGAGGGCCACCGCGCCAACATCCTGAACTGCTCGCTCAAGAAGCTCGGCGTCGGCGTCACCACCGCGGGCTGGTACTGGGTCCAGGACTTCGGCTACTGAGGCGGCCGGACGCTGCTCCAGCGCTCGGCGATGTCGCCGTACCGCGCGAGCACCGTCGCCCGCAGCTCCGGATCGGAGCGCGGCACCGGCTCGATGAACACCTCGGTGACGTCGTGGAACGTCTCGGCCAGCTCGGACGCGAGCCGCACGCAGGCGCGCTCGAGGTCGGCGGCGCCGAGCGAGTCGTCGAAGTCGACGCGGGTGCAGACCAGCACCTGGTCGGTGCCCATAAGCATGGTCTGCAGGTCGACGACGGCCTCGATCTCCGGCGCGCCGACGAGGTGCTCGCGGATCTCGCGCACCAGCCGCGGGTGGGCCTGCCGCCCGACGAGCAGGCCGCGGTTGGTCCGCCCGAGCAGGTAGGCGACGCAGGCGAGCAGCAGGCCGATGGCGATCGACGCGATGCCGTCCCAGATCTCCGAACCGGTGAGCTGGTGCAGCCCGATGCCGCCGAACGCCAGGAGCAGGCCGATCAGCGCTGCCGAGTCCTCGAACAGGACCGTCTTCGGCGTCGGGTCGTCGATCAGCCGCAAGTACGTCGCCAGCGACTGGTTCTCGGCCTTCGACTCGCGGACGACCTGGCGCACGGCCTGCACCCAGGACGTGCCTTCGAGCACGAACGCCACCGCCAGGACGATGTAGCTGAGCAGCGACGTGCTTTGCGCTTCCCCGTGCCCGAACAGCGTCGAGACGCCTTCGTAGAGCGCGAACATCGCGCCCGAGGCGAAGATCGAGACGGCGGCGAGCAGCGACCAGAAGTAGCGCTCCTTGCCGTAGCCGAAGGGGTGCACGCGGTCGGCCGGGCGCGCCGAGCGCTTCAGCGCGGTCAGCAGCAGGACCTCGGTGATCGTGTCGGCCACCGAGTGCGCCGCTTCGGACAGCATCGCGCCCGAGCCGGTGATGATGCCCGCGATCAGCTTCATCACCGCGATCGCCAGGTTCACCCCGCCGGCGAGCAGGACGGTCAGGGTGCTTTCGCCGCCGGACTTGCCGGATTCCTCGCTCACCCTGCTGAGCGTAATGCTCAGAGGCGGCGCAGGCCGTGCAGAACGCGTTCCATGAGCGCCATCGCGGGACGGCCGTCGGCGCCGGTCCGGCTGTCGTGGATGGTGACCAGCCCCTGTTCGGCCATGTCGTCCAGCAGGACGCGTGCGACGCCGAGCGGCACGCTCAGCGTGGCCGCGACTTCGGCGACCGAACGCGGGTGCAGGCACAGTGAGTGCACCGAGCGGAACTCACCGGTGACCCGGGCGCCGTCCCAGTGCGCGCCGGCCCGCGTCGAAACCATCGCTTCGATCGCGAGGTGCCGCTTCGACTGCGTCCGGCCGCGCGTGAGGACGTACGGGCGCACGAGCGTGCGCTGGATGGGGACGTAGTCCGCGGCGGGCCTGTCGTCGGGTATGGGGTGGAGAGCGTGTCGGCCGGTCGTGGTGGTCCGCCGGTCCTCGGCCATCCGTGCCGCCCCCTGATTCCGTGATCGACAATAGTGCCCTCGCTGGCAACGGCGGCGGCGAGGAAAGGCCAGGATACGCCGCTTGTCCATGGTTCAGGCCGGTGTTTCTCCCCAACCTGATGGGCCATTTCGGTGATTATCATGAACATCTTTCAAGAAAACGATTACCGCGACGAATCCCCAGCTAGCGAGCATGTTGGACAGGACAAAGTTGTGACAACGGGTAGTGGAATGGCTACGAGACCACCAATCTTCGCGATCACGAAAACGGCCCCGGTCAGCGGTGCTGACCGGGGCCGTGCGTTCTGTGAAAACGTGTCACTCCTGCGCGAGTGACGGCGCTCCGAGCGCGATCGGCTTCGGTTCCGGCTTGCGCTTGACCGACTCCAGCAGCATCTGCGCGACGTCGACGATCTCGACCTTCTCGCTCGCGGCACCGTCGCTCTGGCGGGCGGTGAGGCCGTCGTTCAGCATCACCTTGCAGAACGGGCAGCCGGTGGCGATCTTCGACGGCGCGGTGCCGAGCGCCTCGTCGACGCGCTCGACGTTGATCCGCTTGCCGATCTTCTCTTCCATCCACATCCGCGCGCCGCCGGCGCCGCAGCACATCGACTTGTCGCCGTGCCGCGGCATCTCGCGCAGCCGCGCGCCGGTCGCGCCGACCAGCTCGCGCGGCGCCTCGTACACCTTGTTGTGGCGGCCGAGGTAGCACGGGTCGTGGTAGGTGACGTCCTCGGCGACCGGCGCCACCGGCACCAGCTGCTTCTCGCGCACCAGGCGGTTCAGCAGCTGCGTGTGGTGCACGACGTCGAACTGGCCGCCCAGCTCCGGGTACTCGTTGGCGAGGGTGTTGAAGCAGTGCGCGCAGGTCACGACGACCTTGCGGGCCTTGCGCTCACGCCCTTCGAACACCGAGTTCAGCACCTCGACGTTCTGCTGGGCCAGCATCTGGAACAGGAACTCGTTGCCGGCGCGGCGGGCCGGGTCACCGGTGCAGGACTCCTCCGAGCCCAGCACCTTGTACTTGACGTCGGCCATGTGCAGCAGCTCGGCGACCGCCCGGGTCGTCTTCTTCGCCCGGTCCTCGAACGCGCCGGCGCAGCCGACCCAGAACAGGTACTCGGCGTCGCCCATGTCGCCGTCGAACACCGGCACCTCGAAGTCGAGGTCCTCGGTCCAGGCCAGCCGGTCCTTGGCGTTCTGGCCCCACGGGTTGCCCTTGTTCTCCAGGTTCTTGAACATGCCGTTCAGCTCGCTCGGGAACGACGACTCGATCATCACCTGGTAGCGGCGCATGTCGACGATGTGGTCGACGTGCTCGATGTCGACCGGGCACTGCTCGACGCAGGCGCCGCAGCTGGTGCAGGACCACAAGACGTCGGGGTCGATGACGCCGCCGTCGTCGCCCACCAGTGCCTTCTGCGACTCCGCGATCGCCAGGACGTCGATCCCGGCGTACATGTTGTCCCCGGACAGGCCGATCTCATCGCCCGCCATGTCGCGCTTGCCGCCGGCCATCAGGTACGGCGCCTTCGCGTAGGCGTGGTCGCGCAGCTGCGTGATGACCAGCTTCGGCGACAGCGGCTTGCCGGTGTTCCACGCCGGGCACTGCTCCTGGCAGCGGCCGCATTCGGTGCACGTCGAGAAGTCCAGCCAGCCCTTCCAGCTGAAGTCCTCGATCTTGCCGACGCCGAAGGTGTCCTCGTCCGGGTCGGCTTCCTCGAGGTCGAGGACCTTGCCGCCGCTCATCATCGGCTTGAGCGCGCCGAGGGCGACGCCGCCGTCGTCCTCGCGCTTGAAGTAGATGTTGAAGAACGCGCTGAACCGGTGCCACGCGATGCCCATGGTCATGGTGCGCGCGACGACGATCAGCCAGACCGTGGCGCTCATCAGCTTGACGAACGCGAAGACCGTCACCAGGTTCGGGCTGGCCGGCAGCAGCTGGCCGATCGGGTTCGAGACGAAGGACGCCCACAGCGGCCCCTCGTGCGTGTTCAGCGCGGACTTCGCGGCGCGGACGCCGATGATGCCGATGCCCTCGATCAGGACGACGGCCTCGACGAAGTACGCCCACTTGAAGTTCGAGCCCGCGAAGCGCGACTGGCGGTCGGCGCGGCGCGGGTGGTTGCGCTGCCGGATCGCCATCAGCACCAGGACGCCGACGATCGTGCCGAGCCCGAGCAGCTCCATGAGCAGCTGGAACGGCGGGAAGTCGTCGAGGTACGGCCAGCCCCACGTCGGGACGAAGACCTCGCCGTAGGCCTCGAACAGGGCGAGCGACCCGAGCAGGAAGCCCCACATCACCAGCCAGTGCGCGGGCCCGACGCTGCGCTTGCGGTTCATCCGCGTGTGCGCGGCGAACTCCTTGACCAGCGTCTTCATGCGCGGCCAGAACGGGCCGTTGCGAGTCGAGTCGGGCTGCCCGAGACGGATGACTCGCACGAAACGCGCGATCGTCGCGGCGAACATCCCCCAGGCGACGACGCCGAGGACGACGGAGATGCCGCCCAGCGTCAGTTGTAGAGCGCCCATCGTTCGGGTGCCTTTCGTCCGGATGATTCGTGGTGGTAGCCGGCAGACTAATGCTTACTACCGATGAGTAACCCGTTGAGTGGCCTTAAGTCCCACCGATGTGGTGTACGTCGCTCTTTGTTTCGGGACGATCGTTCAGGTAGTTTTCACCCTATGGTGAAGCTCCAAGTCGACGGCCGGAAGGCGCGCGGCGAGAAGCGGCGCGCCGAACTCATCGAGGCCACGCTGCGGATCATCGAGCGCGACGGCGTCGCCGGCGTCACCCACCGGACCGTCGCGGCCGAGGCCGGCGTGCCGACGACGTCCACGACCTACCACTTCTCGTCGCTGGACGACCTGCTGGTCGCGACCCTCATCTCGTGCGCCCGCGACATGGCGACCGAGGTCTACTGGATGATCGACCGCGCCCGCTCCCGCGGGTCACGCGGGGCCGAGGAGGTCGCGGGCTTGCTCGCCGAGGCGCTCGGGCCGCGGCGCGGGCGCACGATGGCGGAGTACGAGCTGTACCTGCTGGCCGCGCGCAAGCCGGAGCTGCGGCCGGCCGCCCGGCGCTGGCTGGACGTCCTGACGTCGATGGTCCGCCACGACGACGAAGTGGCCTTCCGGGTCTTCCTCGCGGGCATCGACGGGCTGCTCATCCAGGGCCTGATCGACGACGAGCCGCCGTCGGCCGAGGAGCTGCGGCCCGTGGTGGACTACCTGCTGAAACCGCGTTGACGGCTCGGTTACTCCGCCTTCCTCCCCACCGCCGCCCTCAACGGAGGCGCTCCGCGCCGCTGCTACTTTTCGGTCATGCGGAGCTATGGCGACTTCGAACTCGACGACGACCGCGCGCGGCTGGACCTCGACGTGGTGTGGAAGTTCCTCTCCACCGAGGCCTACTGGGGCCGCTGGCGCACGCGTGCGCAGGTCGAAGCCGCGGTCGCCGGTTCGTGGCGGGTCATCGGGGCCTACCGCGGTGGCGAGCAGGTCGGGTTCGCCCGCGCGTTCTCCGACGGCGTCTCCTCGGCCTACCTCGCCGACGTCTTCGTCGTCGACTCCGCGCGCGGGACCGGCCTCGGCCAGGAGATCGTGCGCGAGATGATCGACAACGGTCCCGGCGCGCAGTTCCGCTGGATGCTCCACACCGCCGACGCGCACGGGCTGTACCGGCAGTTCGGCTTCGCCGAGCACACCAAGGGCCACTACCTGGAGCGCGAAGGGCCCAACGCGGGGAACTTCGTCGGCTAACGCAGGTCGGTGAGGAGGGCGTCCCACGATCGGGTGGTGATTTCGAGGGTGCCGCCCGGGCGGTCCTTCGTGTCGCGGATCCGCACCACCTGGGCCAGCGCGACTTCGACGCACTCGGCCTCGGGGCCGCTGTAGCTGGACTTCCGCCAGTTGTGCACGTCAGGCCTCCAAGTCGGCGATCACCCCCTCGACGAAGACGCGCGATTCCGCCGTGCTCAGCGCCAGGGATGCCATGGTCTGCGCGGCGGACTTGTAGTCCGCCACCTGATTCTCATCGTAGATGTAGGCGCTCCCGCGGTACTGGTCCAGGAAGACGATGGCGGGCAGGTCCGAGTACTCGAAGACGCTGAACGAGCCGTTGAGCCCCGGGTGGTAGTCGCCGCCGGACGGCACCACCCGCACCTCGAACCGGCGCGGCAGGTCGAGAAGGTGACGAAGCTGGTCGAGCAGCGTCTCCGTGCCGCCGATCTCCTGCCGGAGCGCCGTCTCCCCGAGCACGAACGAGCACTCGGGCGCGCGGTGTTCGTGCAGCGCTGACTGGCGGATCATCCGCACCTTCAGCCGCTGTTCGATCAGCTGCGCCGGGGTGCCACCGCGCGCCAGGATCGCTCGGGCGTAGTCAGGCGTCTGCAGCAGGCCGTGCACCAGCATCGGCTGCCAGCTGAAGATCGCGGCCGCGGTGCGCTCGTACTCGGCCAGCGTCGTCAGGATCGCCGGCGCGTCCGGCATCTCCTTCTCGGCCCAGTTCGGCTCGCGGGCGGTGCGGACCAGCTCGAACAGGCGGGCGCGCTCCACGGCGGGCACCCGGAGCTGACCGAGCAGGACCGCGACGTCCTCGATCCGCGGCACCCGCAGGCCCAGCTCCCAATTGGACAGTTCGGCCGGGTGCAAGCCGGTGGCGCGGGCCAGCTCCCGCAGCCCGTACCCCCGCGCCTTCCGCGCTTTCCGCAGTCCGAACCCCAGCGCTCTCGACCGGGGTGTCGCTATCGGTGGTGGCATGAGCGCAGTGTGTCAGCGGGGTCCGACAAAAACGGGCCCGGCTCCGTTGCCGATCGGCAACAGCGCCGGGCCCTGAAGGAAATTCAGCCCTTGTTCTCGTACACCGGCGTGAGCACCGCGCGGGCGAGCGTGTGCCCGAACATGTTGAAGCCGAGGAACGCCGGCGTCGCGTCCTCCGGCACGTCGAGCCGGTCGACGTCGAGGGCGTGCACCGCGAAGTAGTAGCGGTGCGGTCCGTGCCCGGGCGGGGGCGCCGCGCCGAGGAACTGCTTGACCCCGCCGTCGCCCTTCAGCGTCACCGCGCCTTCGGGGAGGCCGGAGCCGTCTCCCGCGCCGGACGCCAGCTCGGTCACCGAAACCGGGACGTTGAACACCGCCCAGTGCCAGAACCCGCTGCCGGTCGGGGCGTCCGGGTCGTAGCAGGTGATCGCGAAGCTCTTCGTCTCCGCCGGGAAGCCGTCCCACGCCAGGTGCGGCGACCGGTCCTCGCCGCCGGCGCCGAAGATGCCGGACAAGTGGGGCGTGGCCAGGGTTTCGCCATCGGCGACGTCGTCGCTGCGGAGGGTGAAGGACGGCACGTCGGGCAGGGATTCGTACGGGCCGGGTGCTTGCGGCATGGATCCTCCTGATCATGGAACTGGAGACTTCGCCAGGCTAGGCCCCGGATCCCGCCCGCGCGTCTCAGGGCGGGATCTCAGGGTCTTTCGGGGGGTTACCCCCATGTACCGCTCGTGCACCCGGCCATAACGTCTCTCACGCAGGGGAAAACCACACTGAGGGGACCAACGAGCATGGCGCGCCCGCTTCTGGCTCTGGGAGGCATCGTCCTGATCGGCGTCGGCCTGGCGACCGCGCTCGGGTGGGGCTGGGGTGCGGACTTCAAGACCACCGACACCCTCTCGCAGACCATCCGCAGCGTGAAGCTGGAGGCCGACTCGGGGTCGGTGAAGATCCGCGCCGGCTCGGGGCCGTCGACGGTGCACCAGGAGATCGGCTACCACTGGCGCAGCAAGCCGGAGGGGTCCTTCTACCGCGTCGAGGGCGACCAGCTGGTGCTCGGGTCGTGCGGCACGAACTGCACGGTCGACTTCGAGGTCGTCGTGCCCGCGGGCGTGCCGGTCACGGGGAACATCGACTCCGGCGGGCTGGACGTCGCCGGGACGTCGAGCGTGGACGTCCACGTCGATTCCGGGCACGCGCGCGTCGAAGACGTCGCCGGTGCGGTGAAGCTGTTCATGGACAGCGGTTCGATCGACCTGGCCAACGTCGGCGCGGTCCAGCTGCAGAGCGGTTCCGGCAGCATCACCGGCGACGGGGTGCACGGCCCGGTCGACGTGACTTCCGCCAGCGGCAGCGTCGACTTCACGCTGGCGCAGGCGAACGACGTGAAGGTGCACGCCGAAAGCGGCAGCATCGACCTGAAGGTGCCGGGCGGGCCGTACCGCGTCCAGGGCGGCAGCGACAGCGGGCACCGCGACATCGGCGTGCCGACCGACGGCTCGGCCCAGCACCTGCTGGACCTGACGACCGAGAGCGGCAGCGTCACGGTCCGCGCGGCCTGACTTCTTCTTGCTACTGCGGCTTGGGGCCGACGCGGGGCGGAACCCGGCGCGCGGCTCGGTCTGGGCGCCAGTGAGCGCCGTCACACCCCATTCGGGCACGATCGACCGCCGGACCCGGGAACAAGAACCCGGATCGCCTCGTTAGGCTGGGTACAGAGGTTGAGCGCAGTCGACTCAAGTCCGGCTTGACGGAGTGCGCGAAGGCCGGATAGAACTTGACAGGGCCTCGCTCAAGGCGGGAACGAACCTGCAGGTCACGAACATAGCAGCCGTACACAGGAGGAAGCACCATGGCGCGAGCGGTCGGCATCGACCTCGGCACGACCAACTCGGTCGTCGCCGTCCTTGAGGGCGGCGAGCCGACGGTCATCGCCAACTCGGAAGGCTCCCGGACCACCCCTTCGATCGTCGCCTTCGCCAAGAACGGTGAAGTGCTGACCGGCCAGCCGGCGAAGAACCAGGCCGTCACGAACGTCGACCGGACGATCCGGTCCGTGAAGCGGCACATCGGCACCGACTGGAAGACCGAGATCGACGGGAAGAACTACACCTCCCAGGAAATCAGCGCGCGCGTGCTGATGAAGCTGAAGCGCGACGCCGAGGCGTACCTGGGTGAGACGATCACCGACGCGGTCATCACCGTCCCGGCGTACTTCGAGGACGCCCAGCGGCAGGCCACCAAGGAAGCCGGCCAGATCGCCGGCCTGAACGTGCTCCGCATCGTCAACGAGCCGACCGCCGCCGCGCTGGCGTACGGCCTGGACAAGGGCGAGAAGGAGCAGACCATCCTGGTCTTCGACCTCGGTGGTGGCACCTTCGACGTCTCGCTGCTGGAGATCGGCGAGGGCGTCGTCGAGGTCCGCGCGACCTCCGGTGACAACCACCTCGGTGGTGACGACTGGGACGAGCGCATCGTCAAGTGGCTGGTCGACAAGTTCAAGGCCACGAACGGCATCGACCTGACCAAGGACAAGATGGCGTTGCAGCGCATCCGCGAGGCGGCGGAGAAGGCGAAGATCGAGCTGTCCAGCTCGAACTCGGCCAGCATCAACCTGCCGTACATCACCGTGGACGCGGACAAGAACCCGCTGTTCCTCGACGAGACGCTCTCGCGCGCCGAGTTCCAGAAGATCACCGCGGACCTGCTCGAGCGCACCCGGAACCCGTTCAACAACGTGATCCGGGACGCGGGCATCGCCGTCGGCGACATCGACCACGTCGTGCTCGTCGGTGGTTCCACCCGCATGCCGGCCGTGTCGGACCTGGTCAAGGAGCTGACCGGCGGCCGTGAGCCGAACAAGGGCGTGAACCCGGACGAGGTCGTCGCCGTCGGTGCGGCGCTGCAGGCCGGTGTGCTGAAGGGCGAGGTCAAGGACGTCCTGCTGCTGGACGTCACGCCGCTGTCGCTCGGCATCGAGACCAAGGGTGGCGTCTTCACCAAGCTCATCGAGCGCAACACCACGATCCCGACCAAGCGTTCGGAGATCTTCTCCACCGCGGACGACAACCAGCCGTCGGTGCAGATCCAGGTGTTCCAGGGTGAGCGCGAGATCGCCGCGCACAACAAGAAGCTCGGCATGTTCGAGCTGACCGGTCTCCCGCCGGCCCCGCGTGGCGTGCCGCAGATCGAGGTCACCTTCGACATCGACGCCAACGGCATCGTGCACGTGACCGCGAAGGACCTGGGCACGAACAAGGAGCAGTCGATGACGATCACCGGTGGCTCCGCGCTGCCGAAGGACGACATCGAGCGCATGGTCAAGGACGCCGAGGCCCACGCCGAGGAAGACAAGAAGCGCCGCGAGGAAGCGGAGACCCGCAACCAGGCGGAGACGCTGGTCTACCAGACCGAGAAGTTCGTCAAGGACAACGACGACAAGCTGCCCGAGGACCTCAAGAGCAAGGTCAAGTCGGCGATCGACGAGGCCAACGAGTCGCTGAAGGGCACGGACTCGACCAAGATCCGCGAGGCGATCGAGAAGCTGAACGCCGCTTCGCAGGAGCTGGGCACCGCCCTGTACGCCAACGCGAACGCCGACGCGGCGGCCGGTGCGGCCGGTGGCGCGGGTGCGGGTGCGGCCGGGGACGCCGGTGCGGCCGGCGGCCAGGCCAAGGCCGATGACGTGGTGGACGCCGAGATCGTCGAAGAGGACGAGAAGAAGTGACCCACAGCTACGACGAATCCGAGAACTCCGGCCGCGGGCCCGAGGAGCCGGTGGTCGTGCGGGACCGTCGCCGGGTGGACCCCCAGACCGGGCAGGTCCGCCCGCCCGGTCCGGCCCACGCCGCGCCGGAACCCGATGAGGCGCCCGTGGAGCACGCGGGCCCCTCGCTGGGCGAGTCCATTGTGGACGACGCGGTGTCGGTCGTCTCCGGCGTGGAGAAGGAGCTGGCCGAGCGCACCGCCGACCTCCAGCGCCTGCAGGCCGAGTACGCCAACTACCGCAAGCGCGTCGAGCGTGACCGCGAAGCGGTCGTGATCGGCGCCAAGGCGACCGTGGTGAACGACCTGCTGCCCCTGCTCGACGACCTCGAGCGGGCCGAGCAGCACGGCGACCTCACCGGCGCGTTCAAGGCCGTCGGCGACAAGCTGATCAGCGGTCTGCAGCGCGCGGGCCTCGAGTCGTTCGGTGCCGAAGGCGAGCCCTTCGACCCGAGCGTGCACGAGGCCGTGCAGCACAACACCTCGCCGGACGTGGCGGGCCCGACGGTCACCGTGGTCATGCGCCGCGGGTACCGCTTCGGGGACCGCGTACTGCGGGCGGCGCTGGTCGGCGTGACCGACCACGAGCCCGGAGCGGCCCCGGGGGACCCGTCCGTCGGTGGCGAGCTGCCACTCGGCGGCGGAGTCGATGAACAGCAGCAGTAAGAAGAGGAACCAAGTGGGAGGAGGAGACGCCCGATGAGCGCACGGGAATGGATCGGTAAGGACTTCTACCGTGAGCTGGGCGTCTCCTCCGACGCCACCGCGGACGAGATCAAGAAGGCCTACCGGAAGCTGGCCAAGGAGAACCACCCGGACGCGAACGCCGGCAACGCGGAGGCGGAGCAGAAGTTCAAGGCGGTCTCCGAGGCCTACGGCGTGCTCTCCGACGCGAGCAAGCGCAAGGAGTACGACGAGGCGCGGCGGCTGTTCGGCGGCGCGGGCGGATTCAACTTCCCCGGCGGCGGAAGCGGCACCGGCAGCTTCGACATGGGCGACATCTTCAGCCAGGCCGGCGCCGGTCAGCAGGGCGGTTTCGGCGGGCTCGGCGACATCCTCGGCGGGCTCTTCGGCCGCGGCCGGACGTCGGCGGGTGCGGCGGCGAACCGGCCGCAGCGCGGTGCCGACGTCGAAACGGACGTCCGGATCGACTTCACCGAGGCGGTCAAGGGCGCGACCCTGCCGCTGCGGCTGTCGAGCCCGGCGACCTGTGCGACGTGCGGCGGCAACGGCGCGCGGCCGGGGACGTCGCCGCGGACCTGCCCGACCTGTTCCGGTTCGGGGCTGGTCAGCCGCAGCCAGGGCGCCTTCGCGTTCTCGGAGCCGTGCCGCGACTGCCGCGGCCGCGGGCAGATCATCGACGACCCGTGCCCGGAGTGCGGCGGCGAAGGCATCAGCACGCGGACCCGCACGCTGACCGTCCGGATCCCGCCGGGCGTCGACGACGACCAGCGGATCCGGCTGGCCGGCCAGGGCGAACCGGGCCGGGGCGGCGCGCAGGCGGGCGACCTGTACGTCCGGGTGCACGTGGCTCCGCACGCGCTGTTCGGGCGCAAGGGCCTCGACCTGACGATCACCGTGCCGGTGGACTTCACGGAGCTGGCGCTCGGCACCACGATCACGGTGCCGACGCTGGAAGGCAAGGTCTCGCTCAAGGTGCCGCCGGGTACCGCGAGCGGACGGGTGCTGCGCGTGCGCGGCAAGGGCATCGCCAAGCGCGACGGTGCACAAGGTGACCTGCTCGTCACCCTCCAGGCGGCGATTCCCGCCAAACTGGACGACAAGGCGCGCGAAGCACTGCAGGCGTACGCCGAGGCGATGGCCGGGCACGACCCCCGGCCCGAGATCACCGAGCTGCTGCAAGGTAGGTGAGAGTGGTGTTCGGCGGGATCCCCCAGGAAGGGGACGAGGAAACCCCGGTGTTCGTCATCTCGGTGGCGGCCCAGCTCGCCGGGATGCACGCGCAGACGTTGCGCACGTACGACCGGCAGGGCCTGGTCTCACCGGGCCGCACCCCCGGCGGCGGGCGGCGCTACTCGATGCGGGACATCGCGCTGCTGCGCGAGGTCCAGCGCCTGTCGCAAGAGGACGGCGTGAACCTCGCGGGCATCAAGCGCATCATCGAGCTGGAGAACCAGGTCGACGCCCTCCGGGCCCGGATCACCGAGCTGACGGAGGAACTGACCGCGGCGTACGTGGCGGCGGAGCAGGCGGCGGCCGCGGCGCACGCGTCCTACCGCCGGGACCTGGTGCCGCTCAACCAGCAGACGGCGTTGGTGGTCTGGCGCCCCAAGCGCCGCTGACCAGCTGAGCGAAGCAGGGCCTCCCCGGGTGACCGGGGAGGCCCTGCTCTCGTTAGTGGGGCCGCGAGCAGTCCCTCCCCGGCTGCTCGCGGCCGCGCCGCGGGGTTACGTCTTCGTGTTCAGCAACTGCTTGACCTCGGCCGTCCGGGACTCGATCACCCGGCGGGCCAGATCACGGGCCTGCCCGTTGACCCCGCCTGCCGTGCCGTTCTCGGTCTGGGCCAGCTCGACGGCTCCCTGCTGCTGGCCCGTCAGGACGTCCAGGAACCGGCGGGTGAACTCGCCGTCCGGGACCGCCCGCAACGCTCCCACCAGGTCCGGCGAGGTCATCTTCATGCCGCCGTGGCCCGCGTGGGCCTGGGGGTTCATGTCCATCGTCTCGGGCTGGTCCCAGTCGTGGAGCCAGCGCCGCATGTCCGCGACCTCCGTCTGCTGCGTCAGCTCGATCGCCTTCGCCAGCTCTTTCAGCGACGCCGGCACCGGGCGGTCCGAAGCCAGGCGGACGATCTCGATCCCCTGCTCGTTCTGGGGGATCAGCATCTGCAGGAACATCACGTCGGCCGCGTTGTACTGCGGTGGAGCGGCCGTCGCCGCGCAGCCGGTCAGCAGCAGCGCGACGACGGCCAAGACCACTCTCACTGGCGCTGCCACAGCGCCGGCGTGTTCGGCGGCTCCCAGCCCGCGATCGCCGTGTGCGGCTGGAGGCAGCGGTAGCTCACGCCGTTGTACGTCACGACGTCGCCCGCTTTGTACGCCGTGCCCGCCGACCACGTTCCGCTGGACGGCGGGGTGGTCGTCGTGCTGGGCGGCGGGGTCGTCGTGCTCGGCGGCGGCGTGGTGGTGCTCGGCGGGGTCGTCGTGGTCGGCGGCGTGGTGGTGCCGCCTCCGCCGACCTGCAGGTCGATGCAGCTGTAGAACGCGTTGGCCGTGTCCGAGATGTTCCAGATGGCCAGCACCTTGATCCGGCCCGAGTAGCCGGCCAGGTTCACCGTGTGCGACAGCGTCGACGGCGGCTGCTGGTTGTTGCCGTTGAACAGCGCGACGCGCGTGTTGCCGACGTAGTACTCGTAGCTCGACGTCGAGTGCCGGGCGGTGAAGACCCAGTTGAACGTCACCGTGGTGCCCACCGACTTCGCGGGCCACGGCTTCGACTCGTCGTTCAGCTCGGCGAACTGGGACAGTCCGCCGTTGCAGCTGCGCAGCCCCTTCGGGCCTTCGACGCTCTGGGGTTCGTAGATGATTTCGCCGCAGTTGGGCACCTTCCCGGCCGCGCAGTTGGCCTGCCGGCTGGGCGGGTCCGATACGTAACCGTGGGCACTGGCGCTGGTGGCGGGGAGGACGACGACCAGCACCGGTGCGAGCAACGCACCGGCCGCGGCCGCGAAGAGCTTGCGCTTCAGGGTCATTTCGGCTCCTCGAAGGGGAACAGCGTCGTTCCGCCAGGAAGGACGAACGAGCACATCCGGGGGAGATGTGGTCTAGACCATAAGTTGATTCGGGCACAACGGTCAACGAACTACCGCCGTTCGACGAATCCGCTGCTCCGCTCGGCTCAGTGCGAAGGTGGGGCCGGCTGCTGCAGGTGTTCGCCGAAGAACGCCGTCACCCGGCGCCACGCGTCCTCGGCCGATGCCTCGTGGTAGGTGAAGCCGACCACCTTGAGCAGCAGGTTCACCGGTGCGACCGTGTCGATCCGGTTGGCGAAACCGTGGCTGGCGTCCGGGTACTCCTTGACGTCGTGCGGGATGCCGCGCTCGGTGAGCGCCGTCTCGAGCTCGGCCGCGGCGCCGCGCAGCCCGAAGTCCTTCTTGCCGAAGCTGGCGACGACCGGGCAGGCGTCGTCGAGCACCGACAGGTTCTTCGGCAGCCGCCCGTAGTACGGCGCGGACGCCTCGAACCCGCGTGAAGCCGCGACGAGCGCGAAGCCGCCGCCCATGCAGAACCCGGCGATGCCGATCCGGCCCGAGCAGTCCGGCCGCGCGGCGAGGAGCGCGCGGGACGCCTCGATGTCGTCGAACGCCCGGCCGCGGTTGGCGAACATGTCCGAGAACACCCGCCGCACGCAGCGGAACATCCCGCCGCGCGCATACAGGTCCGGGCTGAGCGCGAGGTATCCCTCACGGGCGAAGCGGTCGGTGATGTTCTTCACGTCCTGGCTCAGCCCGAAAACGTCGTGGACGAGCACCACGCCCGGGTGCGGCCCGGCGCCGCCGGGTTCCGCCAGGTAGCCGTCGATGGTGCCGTCCGAAACCGGAATAGTCATCTCCATATCGGCAAAGATAGCGAGCCGCTGCCGGTTCCGCGTTCGACGCTGAGAGTTCCTCAGCGCATTCCGGACAAATCTCAGTCCAGGGTGAACGGGTCGTAGGAAATTCGCGCCAGCTCGATCCCCTTGGCCAGCAGCTGGGCGACGGTCGCCTGGATCATCGCCGGTGAACCGGAAACGAGGACGTCGTGGTTCTGCCACGAGCCGCGCTGCGTGACGGCGTGGGCGAGCGTCCCGCGGTCGCCGCCGGCCAGCGCGCCCTCCTCGGTGACCGGGGTGACCGTCAGCCACTTCGCCGTCGCGGCCATCCTGCGCAGCTCCTCCAGCGCGTACAGGTCCTCCGGTCGCTTGCCGCCGAAGAACAGGTGCACGGGCGGGTTCCGCTTCCAGTGCGAAAGGTCGTCGAGGATCGCCAGCAGCGGCGTGATCCCGGTGCCGCCGCCGACCATCAGCAGCCGCCGCTTCGCCGAACTCGGAAGCACGTTCAGCACGCCCATCGACGGCCCGAGCCGCCAGACGTCGCCCGGCTTCGTGTGGTTGACGATGCTTCCGCTGACCCAGCCGCCGGGCACCGCGCGCACGTGGAAGGTGAGCTGCCCGTCGCCGCGCGGCGCGTTCGCCGGGGACAGGTACCGCCAGAACCGGGGCCGCTGCGGCACTTCCACGCTGACGTACCCGCCGGCGCGGTAGGGCAGGAGGCCCTCGGTGCGCACCTTCACCAGCGCGACGTCACGGCTGAGCTTCCGGTGCTCGAGCACGGTCGCCGACCACGCCGCCGGCCCCGTCTCCGCTTGGGCGGCCTCGCGCATCGTCTTGGCGATGAGCCCGAAGGCCGACGTCCACGCGGCTTCGACTTCGGCGGTCCAGTTCTCCTTGAGGAACCGTTTCAGCGCGGCGATCAGCGCGACGCCGACGGCGTCGTAGTGGCGGGGAAGAACGGCGAACTTCCGGTGGTCGCGGCCCAGCTGCCCGAGGAAGGTGGCCAGCTCGTCGGGCCGGTCGACCATTTGCACCACGTACACCAGTGCACGCAGCAGCCTGCTCCGCTGCGTCGTCATGGTGACCGGGAACAGCTCCCGGCAATCGGGGGCGACCACGAACAACGCGCCGTAGAAGTACTGTGCCAGTTCGTCTGCTTTCGGTTCGACCTCCGCAAAACTCGCACGAATCAACCGGGCCATCTCTCGACCTGCCACAGCCGAAACGGGAAGTGTCTCGGGCACGGTGGAGATCCTCACGGATTCAGCACTCATCGGGAACGGTATTTCTCCAGTAGGGCAAAGATTTTCGCGCCGTGCGTGCGGCGTCGCTGTGGCGGTGCCGCCCCCGAGGGTTCCCGACTGTAGGCGAATTCCCGTGCAGATGCGCGTGATTCCGCGCGTTCCCGCTCGAACGGAGCAATTCGGCCACGCGCGGTCAACCCCGCCTGGCATAGCGTAAAAATGATCACGCCGCCGGATTGATCCGTTACCCGTTACTGATTCTTCGAACGTAACAAAAAGCGCCGCCGGAACGACCGGCGCGCTAGTCGATCGTGAACGGGTCGTACTGGATCTGGTCCAGCGCGCTGCCCGCGACCAGCATCCGCGACACCGTTGCGCGGATCATCGCCGGTGAGCCGGACACGAGGATGTCGTGGCCGGGCCAGGAGCCGTACCGCGTGACGGCCTCGGCCAGCGTCCCCTGCTCGAACCCCGGGACCTCGCCGCCGCGCTCGACCACCGGCGTCACGCTCAGCCACGGGTTCGTCGCGGCGAGCGCGCGCAGTTCTTCGAGGTCGTACAGGTCTTCGCGCGCCGGGCCGCCGTAGAACAGGTGGGTCTTCGGGTTCTCGCCCCACAGCGCGAGGTGGTCGAGGATGGCCCGCAGCGGCGCGACACCCGTGCCGCCGGCGACCATCAGCACGCCCCGCGACGCTTCCCGGTCGACCGTCATCCGGCCCAGCGGCGGCCCGAGCCGCCAGACGTCCCCGGGCTGGGTGTGGCTGACGATGGCGCGCGACACCCAGCCGCCGTCGATCGCCCGGACGTGGAATTCGATGCCGCCGTCCTCGCGCGGCGCGTTCGCCGGCGAAAGGTACCGCCACAGCCGCGGCCGTTGTGGCACTTCGACGCTCACGTACTGGCCGGGGTGGTACGGCACGGGCTGGTCGGGCACGAGCCGGACCAGCGCGAGGTCCCAGGTGAGCCGCCGGTGCTCGACCACGGTGGCCGACCACGACGGCGGGTTCGTGTCCGACGCGGCGGCGTCCTGCATGGCCCGCGCGGCGATGGTGAACGCCTCCGCCCACGCCCGTTCGACCTCGGGCGTCCACGCCGGGCCCAGGTGGTTCTTGAGCGACGCCAGCAGCGCGGTCCCGACGGCTTCGTAGTGCCGGGGCACCACGCCGAACTTGCGGTGGTCGCGGCCCAGCTGGCGCAGGAACGGCGCCAGGTCGTCGGGCCGGTCGACCATCTGCACGATGTGCACCAGCGCGCGCACCAGCCTGCCGCGCTGGATCTCCATGTTGATCGGGAAGAAGTCGCGCGTGGTCGGGGCGAGGGTGAACAGCATCCCGTAGAAGAACTGCGAGATCTCCGCGATGTACGGCTCGGACCTGGCCCAGCTGTCCCGGATGAGCCGGACCATCGCGGTCACGGCCGCGGGGGCTTCGCGCGGGGCCGAAGACCTGGGGAGCGGGCTGACGGAATCGGCTGTCATGAGCGGTTGTTCACGGGTCGGGGACCGCCTCCTGGGTCCTTCGCCACTGCTGCCACCTCGTCACTCAACGTCACCGGAATGTGCTGCGCGCACGGCCCGTCCGCAGGGTATCCGCCGACCGCCCTTTTGCCCGCATTGTTGCTCCGACCGGGTGTATTCGGCCGGCTCGGGCGTGGGGGACCTCACCGGCGAGATGGTTGTCGAGAGCAAGTGTCCCGCAATATGCTTGTATGGCACAACTAAGAGAGGTGCTTATGGGCTTCGACAACATCGACGACGACGTCCGCGTCGAGCTCATGCGCGAGCTGAAAACCGCTTCCCAGCTGCAGCACGCCTGGATCATGCAGGCCTGGCAGAGCGAGCCCGGGCTGCACCCGGCGGCCGCGATGCTGCTGTCCGACCTGGCGAAGAACGGCGAGACGCGGCCGTCCGAGCTGGCCAAGCGCCGGTTCGTCGACCTTTCCGTCGTCAGCAGGCAGATCACCCAGCTCTCCGCGGCCGGGCTGGTCGACCGCCGCCCCGCGCCCGAAGACGGCCGGGCGTCCCTGGTCAGCGTGTCCGAGAAGGGCCGGGCCGAGCTCGCCCGCTGGCGGGCCAACTACATTGAGTTCATGGAGAAGGCGCTCGGCGACTGGGACGACGAGCGCGTCTCCGACCTCACCGCGCGGCTGGCGGAGATGAACACCGCGCTCCGCCGCGTCCTGGGCAGCGACGCCTGCCTGGCTGACACGAACAAGTGACACCGGGGCGTCCAGGCCCACCGGAAGTGTTACTTCGCGCTGCGGAAAGTGTCCGTTCGGTCCTGACTTAGCGGCGTTGGCCGGGGTTAACGTCGGTGGGGTGACGCGTGACCGGGTCGCACTGCTGTGCGCGCTGGGGATCGACAACTTCGGCTCAGGTCTGTTCCTCCCGTTGGCGCTGGTCTACGTGACGCAGGTGCTCGGGGTGCCGCTGGCCGTGGCCGGCACCGCCGTCACGCTGGGCGCCGTCGGCGGGCTCGTCGTGCCGCCGCTCGCGGGCCGGCTCGTCGACCGCGTCGGACCACGCACCGTGGTCGTCGGCGCCCAGCTGCTGCAGGCCGCGGGCGCCGCGGGGTACCTGCTCGCCGGGGGCGCGGGCGCGGTGGTGGCCGCCGCCGTCCTGCTGTCCGCCGGGCAGCAGCTGTTCTACAGCTCCCTGTTCGTGCTCATCGCCGACGTCGCCGGCGACGGCCCGAAGGACCGGCCGTTCGCCGAAGCGGGGATGGTGCGGGCCGCCTGCTTCGGATTGGGCGGCCTGACGGCGGGGGCGCTGCTGACGTGGCTCGGGGACGGCGGGTACCGCATCGCGCTCGTCGTGGACGCACTGACGTTCTTCCTGGCCGCGTTGATCCTCGTCTTCTTCGTCCGGCTCGTGCGGCCGTGCCGGCCCGTCCGCGAACGGTCGGTCCGGGTGCTGCGCGACCGGCCGTACCTCGCCCTGATCCTGTTCAGCGGGCTCTTCGGGCTTTCGCTGGACTTCTTCCTGATCGGCACGCCGGTGTTCGTGCTCGACCGGCTGCACGGCCCGGCCTGGCTGCCGGGCGCGATCCTCGCGTTGCTGACCGTGCTGACCAGCGTCGGCGGCACGCTCGCGCTGCGGCTCACCGCCCGGTTGACGCGGATCGCGGCGATGCGCGTCGGTTCGGCGTTGTTCTCCGCGTGGTGCCTGGTCAGCCTGGGCGTGCTGCTCGTGCCCGACGGCTGGCAGGTGGCGTACCTGCTCGGTTCGACGCTGGTGTTCGCCGCCGGCGACCTGGTCTTCGGGCCCCGATCGGGGGCGCTCGCCGAAGCCGCGGCACCTCCGGTGGCCCGCGGCCGTTATCTGGCTGCCTACCAGTACGCGTTCACCGTGGCGCAGGTGATCGCGCCCGCGGTGGTGGCCTTGTTCTCGGTCGCCGACTGGTTACCCTGGGTGCTGGTGGGAGCCTGCGCCGGCGTCGCCGTGGCCGGGCTCGGGCCGCTCGGTTCGCGGTTGCCGGCCAGCGCGGTCGCGCCCGGACAGAGTTGAGCGGAACAGACTCAAGTTTTCGTGCGTTAGAGATGGTGACGGGTCTCGGTCAGACCTGTCACCTGGACTTTTGGTGTACCGAGCATGAGGTGAGGGATGGACGCTTTCAACCCGACCACGAAGACCCAGCAGGCGATCTCGTCCGCGGCGCAGGCGGCCACCATGGCCGGCAACCCGCACGTGTCGGCCGCCCACCTGCTGGGCGCCCTGCTGGCGCAGGGTGAGGGGCTGACCGCACCGCTGCTGACCGCGGTCGGGGCCGACCCGGAGGTGGTGCACAAGGAGCTCGAGCCGCTCATCGCGGCGCTGCCGTCCGCGACCGGCGCCACGGTGTCGAGCCCGCAGTTCGACACGTACGCGGTCAAGTCGCTGACGCGCGCCCAGAAGCTCGCCACCGAGCTGGGCGACGAGTACGTCTCGACCGAGCACCTGCTCGTCGGGCTCGCGACCGAGGGCGGGCAGGTCGCCGACCTGCTCAAGCGCCACGGCGCGACGCCGGACGCGCTGCAGGAGGCGTTCGCCAAGGTCCGCGGCTCGGCCCGGATCACCAGCGCGGACCCCGAGAGCACGTTCAAGGCGCTGGAGAAGTACGGCGTCGACCTCACCGAGCGCGCCCGCGCCGGCGAGCTCGACCCGGTCATCGGCCGCGACACCGAGATCCGCCGCGTCGTGCAGGTGCTGTCGCGGCGCACGAAGAACAACCCGGTCCTGATCGGCGAGCCGGGCGTCGGCAAGACGGCCATCGTCGAGGGCCTTGCCCAGCGCATCGTCGCCGGTGACGTGCCCGAGTCGCTGCGCGGGAAGCGCGTCGTCGCCCTCGACCTCGGGTCGATGGTGGCCGGCGCGAAGTACCGCGGCGAGTTCGAAGAGCGGCTGAAGGCCGTGCTCAAGGAGATCACCGACTCCGCGGGCCAGGTCATCACCTTCATCGACGAGCTGCACACCATCGTCGGCGCCGGCGCGACCGGCGAAGGCGCGATGGACGCGGGCAACATGATCAAGCCGATGCTCGCCCGCGGCGAGCTGCGGATGGTCGGCGCGACCACGCTCGACGAGTACCGCCAGCACATCGAGAAGGACGCCGCCCTGGAGCGGCGCTTCCAGCAGGTGCTCGTCGGCGAGCCGTCGCCGGAGGACACGATCGCGATCCTGCGCGGGCTGAAGGAGCGCTACGAGGTGCACCACGGTGTCCGGATCACGGACGCCGCGCTGGTCGCCGCCGCGACGCTGTCGGACCGCTACATCACCGCGCGCTTCCTCCCGGACAAGGCGATCGACCTGGTCGACGAGGCCGCGTCGAAGCTGCGCATGGAGATCGACTCGCGGCCGGTGGAGATCGACGAGGTCGAGCGGGCCGTGCGCCGGCTCGAGATCGAGGAGATGGCGCTCGCGAAGGAGAGCGACGCCGCTTCGAAGGAGCGTCTCAACAACCTGCGTGCCGAACTGGCCGAAAAGCGCGAGACGCTGACGGCCCTGACCGCCCGCTGGCAGAACGAGAAGGGCTCGATCGAGCGTGTCCGCGAGCTCAAGGAGCAGCTCGAACAGCTGCGCGGCGAGTCCGAGCGCGCCGAGCGTGACGGCGACCTCGGCAAGGCCGCCGAGCTGCGCTACGGCCGGATCCCGGCGCTGGAGAAGGAGTTCGAAGCGGCCACCGCGGCGAGCGAGGCCAGCCAGCAGAACGTCATGCTCAAGGAGGAGGTCGGCGCCGACGACGTCGCGGACGTCGTGAGCGCGTGGACCGGCATCCCGGCGGGACGGCTGCTGGAGGGCGAGACCGGCAAGCTGCTCCGGATGGAGGAGGAGCTGACCCGGCGGGTCATCGGGCAGGCCGAGGCCGTGCAGGTCGTCGCGGACGCGGTGCGCCGCAGCCGGGCCGGCGTCGCCGACCCCGACCGGCCGACCGGCTCGTTCCTGTTCCTCGGCCCGACCGGCGTCGGCAAGACCGAGCTGGCGAAGGCGCTGGCGGAGTTCCTGTTCGACGACGAGCGCGCGATGCAGCGCATCGACATGAGCGAGTACGCCGAGAAGCACTCGGTGGCGCGCCTGGTCGGTGCCCCGCCGGGGTACGTCGGCTACGACCAGGGCGGCCAGCTGACCGAGGCCGTCCGGCGCCGCCCGTACTCGGTGGTGCTGCTCGACGAGGTCGAGAAGGCCCACCCGGACGTCTTCGACGTGCTCCTGCAGGTCCTCGACGACGGGCGGCTGACCGACGGGCAGGGCCGGACGGTGGACTTCCGGAACACCATCCTCATCCTGACCTCGAACCTCGGTTCGCAGGCCATCGCTGACCCGGGGCTCGACGAGCGCCAGCGGCGGGACGCCGTCCTGGACGTGGTGCAGCGGCAGTTCAAGCCGGAGTTCCTCAACCGGCTCGACGACATCGTCGTGTTCCACTCGCTCGGCACCGAGCAGCTGACGTCCATTGTGGACATCCAGGTGGCCCGGCTCGCCAAGCGGCTGGCCCAGCGGCGGCTGCACCTGGACGTCACCGACGGCGCCCGCGAGTGGCTCGCGCTCAACGGCTTCGACCCGATCTACGGCGCCCGGCCGCTGCGGCGGCTGGTCCAGTCGGCGATCGGCGACAAGCTGGCGAAGGAGCTGCTGTCGGGTGAGATCCGGGACGGCGACACCGTGCGCGTCGACAGCCCGGAGCTCGAAGCCGGTGACTCGCTGACCGTCACCCGCGTCTGACCGTTCGTGAAGGCCACCTCTCCGGAGGTGGCCTTCACGGCTGTCCACAGTGGCTCGTGGCGATTTGTCGACCCGGCGGCGCCGGAAAATGCTCCGAATGGGCCCGGCGACACGGGGACCGGCGATCATCCCTCCGGCGTAACAGGCGATACCCTGGCCGTCGTGGGTATTCCGGCGTGGATCTGGTTCGTCATCGCGGCCGTCGCCCTGGTGGCGGGGCTGGGGCTGCTCGCGGCCGACCGGGCGAAGGAGGGCTCGCGCAACCGCGAGCGGATGCGCTGGGCGCAGTTGCGCGGCTGGCAGTTCGTCGAGGAGGACGAACGGCTGCCGCAGCAGTGGTCCAACGGCGCGATCGGCTACTTCGGCGCGGACGCGGCCGTGAACGTCGTCGCGGGGTCCACCTTCACCTCCGACGGCCGCCGCCCGGTGTTCATCTTCGACATCGAGACCGAGGGCCAGATCCCCGCCGTCGTCGTCGCGGTGCGCTGCAACAAGAAGCACCGCATCCCGATCGAGATGTGGCTGTCCAGCGTCCCGTTCCAGCGCGCGGACATGCCTGAGATGCTCGGCCCGATCGGCGCGCGTTACGCGTTCGCGGACGACGCGGAAGGCGCCCGCGTGGTGATCACGCAAGAGCTCGTCGACGCGGCGGACCAGCTCGGCGGCGACGTCGGCGTGGCCTGGCTGGAGAACGAATGGGTGCTGGCCAGCGTGGTCCCGACCGCCGGGCCGTCCCGGCTCGAGCGCCTGCTGCGCGACCTGGGCGAGATCGCGGACATCGTCGACCCGTTCGACGAGGACTACGACGCGGGCCGCCACCAGGCGAGCGCCCCGGTGCCGTCGGAGGCCACGGCCACGGCTCCGGCCGCCCCGGTCGCCCCGGCGGCGGGCACGCCGGTGCAGCAGCCGCCCGCGGACGCGGAACCGAAGCCGAGCGAGAGCTAGAAGCCGAGCACCGGCCGGTCGAACGCGCTCAGCGCCGCCGACCGGTCGAGCCGGCCGCGTACCGAGGTCACGCCGCCTTCGGCGGCAACCACGCGGTCCACGCCGAGGTCGCCGCGGATCGAGCCGGCCGGGCTTTCCGGGTCG
The DNA here is from genome assembly GCF_046549135.1 of Amycolatopsis sp. lyj-23. Classification (NCBI taxonomy): domain Bacteria; kingdom Bacillati; phylum Actinomycetota; class Actinomycetes; order Pseudonocardiales; family Pseudonocardiaceae; genus Amycolatopsis; species Amycolatopsis sp. lyj-23. The sequence continues at coordinate 34,502 of NZ_JAJPWN010000018.1, forward strand.
AGGGACTGGCTCGTTTTCACCAGGCCCCAGACCGGGCCCAGCTGGCCGCCTGCTTCGTGCTTCTGGTCCAGGTCGAGGACACCGGCGAGCCGGCCGGTCGCGTACTGCTCGGACGTCGCGCCGACGCCGCCCAGGACGCCGAGGTCGACCGCCTGGCCGGACGACCGGCGGGCCGACAGCCCGCTCTGGAGGTCGCCGGCGAAGCTGCCCTGCAGGCCCGTGTCGAGCTGTTCGTCGTTTTGGCTCAGCACGTCGGCGCCCGCGGGCAGCCAGACCCCGTGGCTGGTGCCTTCGCCCAGGCCGGCCCGGCGCTCGGTGTAGCCGCCGAGGGGCGAGAAGGACACGTTGTGGCCCGCGCCCTGACCGAGGCGCTGGTCGTTCGCCGTCACCGCGCGGACTTCGCCGATGCGGAGGGTGTGCCGGCCGGTGCGGCCGAGCGAGTCGAACTCCCGCGATGCGGCCGACGTCTCCGTCTGCCACGCTTCGCGGTGGGTCACCGCGTGCTCGGTGAAGTCGCTGGTGAGCACCGCGCCGGCGATGTCCTTCGCGAGGAAGTCGTGGCGCGTCGCGAGCACCGTCCCGCGCACCACCGACGAGCCGTCCTCGCCCGACGTGGAGACGTCCCGCCCGAACGTGCTGTCGTCGCGGTGGTCGAGCGGCAGGGTCAGCTCGGCCGGGGTCTGGGCGGGGATCGCCAGCGCCGTGGCGGGAGCCGCCAAGAGCAGCGCGACGGGCGCCGCGCCCACGGCGACTTTGGGCAGGTAGCCGCTTTTGCGCCTGGTGTGCTTACCCATGCGGCGGACGATACTTCCCCGCCGAATCGAACGCACGTCCGCCCGTGACCAGCGAGTATGTTCACCCACATGACCACCACCGCCCTCATAACCGGCGCCACCGCCGGCATCGGCGCGCAGTTCGCGCGCACGCTCGCCGCCGAAAAGCACGACCTGGTGCTCGTCGCCAGGGACGTCGCGCGGCTCGAGTCCTACGCCGCTGAGCTGCGGGAAGAGCACGGGGTGGCGGTCGAGGTGCTGCCCGCCGACTTGTCCGAAGTGGACGGACGGGCGGCCGTCGAGGAGCGGCTCGCCGCCCGGCCGGTGGACCTCCTGGTGAACAACGCCGGCTTCGGGCTGAACGGGGACTTCTGGACCATCCCGCCGGACGCGCTGCAGCGCCAGCTCGACGTCAACGTCACGGCGGTCCTGCGGCTCACCCGGGCCGCGCTGCCCGGCATGATCGAGCGCGGTCACGGCGAAATCATCCAGGTCAGCAGCGTCGCGGGCTTCTTCAGCGGCCGCGGCTCGACGTACACGGCCAGCAAGAACTGGGTCACTTCGTTCACCGAAGGGATCGCCGCGTCGCTGCCGAAGGGTGTCCGGATGATGGCCCTTTGCCCCGGCTTCACGGCGACGGAGTTCCACCAGCGGGCCGGCATCGGCAAACCGGGTCCGAAAATCGCCTGGTTGGGTGTCGAACAGGTGGTCAGCGAGGCGCTCGCGGACCTGCGCCGCGGCAAGGTGATCTCCGTGCCGAGCCTGCAGTACAAGGCCGTCGTCGCGATCGGCGGCCTGCTGCCGCGCGCGGTGCTGCGCCGGATCAGCGGCGGCTTCGGCGGCAAGGGCCGCACCTGACGCCCCCGGGGCGCTTTCACGTGGAAGTGCCCCGGTAGGGCTGTCCCTACCCCGAAGACGCGCGTGCGCACCAGGGTGGTCCGGGGGCGGGCTCAATAGCGTTTTCCCCATGACAACTGGGTGGCACGAGGCAGCCGACGCGGTCCGGCTGGAGGCCGTGCGCAAGGAGTACGGCGACGGCGTGGTCGCGCTGGACGGGATTTCGATCGCGTTCCCGCGCGGCGGCTTCACCGCGGTGATGGGCCCGTCCGGGTCCGGCAAGAGCACCTTCCTGCACTGCGCGGCCGGCCTCGACCGGCCCACGTCCGGCCGGGTCGTGCTCGACGGCCAGGACCTCGACGGCAAGAACGAGACGTACCTGACGAAGCTGCGGCGCGACCGCGTCGGCTTCGTCTTCCAGGCGTTCAACCTGCTCCCGGCCCTGACGGTCGAGCAGAACGTGGTGCTGCCGCTGCAGCTGGCCGGGAAGCGCGCGGACAAGCGGCTGGTGGAACGGATCCTGGCGCACGTCGGGCTCGACGGACGCCGCAAGCACCTGCCCGGCCAGCTCTCCGGTGGCCAGCAGCAGCGCGTCGCGATCGCCCGTGCCCTGGTCACCGACCCCGCCGTGCTCTTCGCCGACGAGCCGACCGGCGCCCTCGACACGCGCACCGCCGCCGAGGTGCTCGGCCTGCTGCGCGACTCCGTCCGCTCGTCGGGCCAGACGGTGATCATGGTGACGCACGACCCGGTCGCCGCGTCCCACGCCGACGAGGTCGTCTTCCTGGCCGACGGCCGGATCGCCGGTCGGCTGGCCCGGCCGACCGCGGAAGCCGTCGCCGAGCGGATGACCCACCTCGGCGAATGGGGCCGGGTGGCGGCGTGATGATCAAGCTGGCGTTGCGGACCCTCCGCCTGCGCAAGGGCGGCTTCCTGGCGACGTTCGTCGCCGTGTTCTTCGGCGCGCTCGTCATCTCGGCGTGCGGTGGCCTGATGGAGACCGGCATCCGGGCCGAGACGCCGGTGCAGCGGCTGGCCGCGGCGCCGATCGTCGTCGGCGGGCACCAGACGTTCCAGCTGCCGCGTGAGGACCCGGCGACCCTCGATCCCGAGGACAAGCACAAGTCCGAGACCGCGAGCCTGCCCGAGCGCGTCCGGCTGGACGCGGCGCTCGCGGACCGCCTGCGCGCGGTTCCGGGCGTGACGAACGTGGTCGGCGAGGTCACCTTCCCCGCGCAGGTCGGCGCGACGAGCGTGCTCGGCCACGCGTGGGACTCCGCCGTCCTGACGCCGTACACGCTGAGGGGACAGGCGCCGAAGCCGGGCGAAGTCGTCGTCGACGCCGGGCTCGGGCTCGCCGTCGGGGACACGGTGCCGGTCGCCGCGCACGGCCGCGTCAGCCCGTACCGGATCTCCGGGATCGCCGAGGCGCCGCAGGTCATGCGCGACGCCGCGCTGTTCTTCGCGCCTTCGGACGCGGACCTGCTCTCCGGGCACCCGGGCCGCTTCGACACCCTTGGGGTCTTCGGCGGCGACGTCGCCGCGGTGTCGGCGGCCGTCGGGGACGCCGGTGTGGTGACGACCGGCGTCGACCGCGGTGCCCTGGAGTTCCCGGAGACCGGCAAGAGCGGTGAGAACCTGATCGTGCTCTCCGCCGTGTCCGGCGGGCTGTCGGCGCTGGTCATGGTGTTCGTCGTGGCCGGCACGCTCACGCTGTCGACGCAGCAGCGCCAGCGCGAACTCGCGCTCCTGCGGGCGGTCGGGACGACCCCCCGCCAGCTGCGGCGGATGGTGCTGGGCGAGGCGTTCGTCGTCGGGCTGCTCGCCGTCGGCGTCGCCGTGGTGCTCGGCCCGGTGCTCGGCAACGGGCTGTTCGGGCAGCTCACCGGCCACCACGTCGTGCCCGACGTCCTGCAGTACGAGCAGGGCTGGGTGCCGGCGACGGTCGCCGCGGGCGCATCGCTGCTGGCCGTACTGGCCGCGTCCTTCGTGGCGGGCCGGCGCGCTTCGCGGGTGCGGCCGACCGAGGGCGCTCGCCGAGGCCGCCGTCGAACGGCGCTGGCTGACGCCGATCCGGCTGATCACCGCGATCCTGTGCTTCGGCGGCGGGACCGCGCTGGCGATCGTGACGGTCGCCGTGATGACCGGCCCGGTCGCGGCCAGCACGGCCGGCCCGGCGGTGATGCTGTGGGCGTTCGGCCTCGCGGCGATCAGCCCCGGCGTCACGAAGCTGGTGGCGACCCTGCTGCGCTGGCCGGTGGAGGCGCTGACCGGCGTCAACGGCCGGGTCGCGCTGCGCAACACCCGCGTCGGCGCGGTGCGGGCGGCCGGCGCGGTCACCCCGATCATGCTCGCGGTCGGCATCGCGACCGCCAACATCTACCTGCAGACGACCCAGGAAGCGGCCTCGAACCAGGCCTTCACCGAAGACCTGCGCGCGGACGCCGTCGTGGGCGCGCCGGGCGGGCTCGACCCGGCGGTCCTGGACCGGGTGCGTGCGGTGCCGGGCGTCGCCGGCGCGTCGGAGTACGTGACGAGCACGGTGTTCGTGCAGAAGCCGTTCGACTCCGGCCAGAACGACGACGGCCGGCCCGCGCTGGGCGTCAGCGAACTGACCGGGAACGCCGTCGAGGTGCCGGCGACCCTCGGCCACCACGTCGGCGACACGCTTTCGCTGAAGCTCGGCGACGGCACCCCGGTGGACGTCCGCGTGACCGCCGTCGTGAACCAGCGCCCCGGCTTCGAACGGCTCGTGCTGCCCGCCGGGCTGCTGGCCCCGCACACGACGCTCGGGCTCGCCCCGCAGCTGCTGGTCCGCGCCGCTCCCGGCGTCGACCCGGCGACGCTGACGGCCCGCCTCCGCGAGGCGACCGCCGGGCTGCCGGTGGCCGTCGGTGACCGGGAGGCGCTCATCGCGGCGCACGCGAAGGGCAACGAGGTCGGCGCCTGGGTCAACTACCTGCTCGTCGGGATGATCCTCGCGTACACGATCATCTCCGTGGTGAACACGCTGGTGACGGCCACCGCGCGGCGGCGCCGCGAGTTCGGGGTCCAGCGGCTGAGCGGCTTCACCCGCGGTCAGGTGCTGCGCATGGCGGGTGTCGAAGGCGGCCTGATCGCCACCATCGCGGTGCTGCTCGGGACGCTGACCGCGGCCGGCGCGATCGTGCCGTTCTGCCTGGTGGTCACCGGGTCGCCGCTGCCGTCGGGTCCGGTGACGATCTACCTGGCCGTGCTCGCGATCGCCGTGGTGCTCTCGCTCGTGGCGATCCTGGTCCCGGCCTGGGCCGCGACGCGCGGGCGTGCGGTCGACGCCACATCCGTCGGTGAGTGAGCCCGGCCGTGTGTCAGACTCACGGCCGTGGCGAACCCCGGGTTGGATCAAGCGGCGAAACTCGAACTGGCCAGGCTGGTCACCGATCTTTCCGTGGTGCACGGAAAAGTGACCCTGGCGTCCGGCAAGGAAGCCGACTACTACATCGACCTCCGGCGGGCGACGCTGCACCACGCGGCCGCGCCGCTGATCGGCAAGCTCCTGCGCCAGCTCACGGCGGACTGGGACTACGTGGCGGCCGGCGGCCTGACCCTCGGCGCCGACCCGGTCGCGCTGGCGATGCTGCACTCCGCGGCCAACGACGGGGTCGTGCTGGACGCGTTCGTGGTCCGGAAGTCGGTCAAGGAACACGGCATGCAGCGGCGCATCGAGGGCATGGAGGTCCGCGGCCAGCGCGTCCTGGCGGTCGAGGACACGTCCACGACCGGCGGCAGCGTGCTCACGGCGGTCGAGGCGCTGCGCGAAGCGGGCGCGGACGTCGTCGGCGTCGTGACGGTCGTCGACCGCGACACCGGCGCGCGCGAGGCGATCGAGAAGGAAGGCCTGGAGTACCGGTACGTCCTCGGCAAGGACGACCTCGGCCTGGACTGACCGCCATCGGAGCGGATCCCGCGGATTCGCCCCGGTGACCGTCGTCACCCAGAATCGGTGCGTGACGATTTCCGCCCGCCGGTGTCCTCCTCGTGAGGAGGTGCCGTGACGACGACTACGCCGCTGGACGACGTGACCCTCGTCGGCCGGGCGCGCGACGGCGACGTGCGGGCGTACGAGCAGCTCGTGCTCCGCTACCAGGGGCCGATGTTCCGGCTCGCCGTCAAGATGCTCGCCCACCGCGGCGACGCCGAAGACGTCGTGCAGGAGGTGTTCCTCAACGCCTGGCGCAAGCTCGGCCAGCTCGGCGAGGACGCCGCGTTCGTCGGCTGGCTCTACCGGGCCACGACGAACCGCTGCCTCAACGCGATCCGCGCGCGCAGGCCCCAGGCCGACGTCGACCTCGACACGGCCGAGTCGCCGCGAACCGACCTGCAGCCGGAGCGGGCGGTCCAGGTGCGCAGCCAGCTCGCGGCGTTGACCGCGGCGCTGGCGCAGCTGACCCCCGAGCAGCGGGCGTGCTGGCTGCTGCGCGAAGTGCACGGCCGGTCCTACGGAGAGATCGGCGAAATCGTCGGCGCGAACGCGACCGCGGTCCGCGGCCGGATCGCCCGCGCCCGGGCCCAGCTGGCGGAGGTGATGAAGCCATGGCGATGACGGACTACGAGCTGCCCTGCGAACGCGATGTGGAGCAGGTCTGGGAACGGCTCGACGCGGTCGGCGCCGGGCTGGCCGACGAACACGAACTGACCTGCCCGCACTGCCGGGCCGCGCGCGAGAGCCTGCTGGCGTTGCGCGAGGCCACTTCGGAGCTGGCGGCCGAGGAAGACGTGCCGTCGCCGGACCTGTTCGCGCGGATCATGTCGGCGGTGCGCGCCGAGGTGCGGCGCGGCTCGATGGTGCCGCTGCCGACCCCGGAACCCGGGTTCGTCGAGGTCAGCGAGCAGGCGGTGGCGGCGGTGCTGCGGTACGCGGCCGACACCGTCGACGGCGTCCGGGCGCGGCGCTGCCGGGTCCGGACCGTCGACGGCGGGATCGAGGTGGACCTGACCCTCGCGGTGAGCCTGCGCACCGCCGCGGGCGGCGAGGCGCTGGCGAAGGTGCGGGAGCGGGTGACGGCGGCGGCCGCGGCCCGGGTGGGCCTGACGCTGGTGAAGCTCGACGTGTTTGTGGACGACGTTTACGGGGAGCCGGGGGGATGAGCGTGGAGAGCGCCGACTACGTCATCGCCGACCCGGTGATCGCCAGCGTGGCGGCGCGGGCGGCGATCGCTACGCCGGGGGTGGTGCGGCTCGAGCCGGGCCTGCGCGGCCTGGTGACGGCGTGGACGCGTGCGGCCCGGCAGCGGTGGAAGGGCCTCGACCCGGCGCCGGCGGACGGCGTCCGGGTCCGCACCGCGGACGGCCGGGTGAGCGTGCACATCGACCTCGTCACGGCGGCGGCCGACCAGGCCGCCGCGGTGGGCCGGGCGGTCCAGCGCGCGGTGACGCGGTTCGTGGCCGAGCAGACCGGCCTGGTCGTCGACGAAGTGTCGGTGTCCATCATGGACATAGAGCCGGAAACCCGGTGAACGCGGGAGAAGCCGTCGAGAAGATCGTCGGCGCCCTCGGCCGGGTGGACGGCCTGCGCCCGGCGACGCCGGTCGCCCCGGAAACCTCGTGGCTGCCGGTGGACTGGGACGGCATGGCGGTGGAGCTGAGCCCGGACGTCGTCCGGATCCGCCTGATCGCGACCCGGCTGCCGATCCCGCCGCTGCTGGACCGGGCGGCCGCCGCCGTGCGCCCGGTGCTGGCGGGCACGGCGTGGGCGGACGCGCGGCTGCACCTGGTGGTCACCGATCTCGACGGCGCGGCGTTCGCGAGACCCACGTCACAGTGACGGTGGGCCGTCCTTTGTGTCCATAGCTGCGAACGGGCCGCCCCGCCCGCCGGTGATCGCGTCGAGCGAAATCCGGCTGCCGGGAGCGCGGGCCGGGCGTACCGTCGGGGCATGGAGGAGCCGCCGGAACCGCAGCGACCAGCCGATCCGAACCGGAAGAAACCGGACGGCGCGCCCGACCAGTACCCGCACGAGGAGCCGACGCAGTACCCCGCGAAGCGGCCGCCGGAATTCCCACCCGGTGTAACCCCTCCGTCACCGCGGAGGTGAACAGGTTGCTCCGCTGGGTTAAACATCACACGGATGGGCATCCATAAGGGGGAACGGCCCTGGCCGGCGGAGTAAAGTCGCTGGTAGGGGGATCGGTGGAGGGGGTGCGATGGCGAAGTTCCTGGCCGACGTGACCGTCGTGGTGCACATCCTGGCCTTGCTGCTCATCGGCTTCGGCGGGTTCGTCGCCTGGCGCTGGCCCAAACTCATCTTCATCCACCTGCTCGGGCTGGCCTGGGGCATCCTGGTCAACGTGGCGCCGGTGGCGTGCCCGTTCACCGCGCTGGAGAACTACTTCCGGCACCAGCAGGGCCTCGGCGACCTGCCCGGCGGGTTCAACGCCTACTACCTGTACGGGACGGTGTTCCCGCAGTCGTGGCTGCCGGCGATCGGCATCGGCGCGATCGCGGTGGTCGCCTACTCCTACGTCGGCGTGTACCACCGCTGGCGCCACCGCCACGACGAGGAAACCCACGTGCGTCCGGTCCACCTGGGCTGAGCGAGAATCACCGGGTGAACAGCACACCCGGACCCACCGAGTGGGTGAGCCGCGAAGAGGTCGGCGTCGGCCCGTGGCCGGGTGCGTGGCCCGCGGACGAGCGGTACGACCCCGAGCTGCTGCGCGACGGCGACCGCCGCAACGTCGTCGACGCCTACCGCTATTGGCGCCGCGAGGCGATCGTGTCCGATGTGGACAGCCGGCGGCACCCGTTCCACGTCGCGATCGAGAACTTCCAGCACGACCACAACATCGGCACCGTGGTCCGCACGGCCAACGCGTTCGCCGCGGCCGAGGTGCACATCGTCGGACGGCGCCGCTGGAACCGGCGCGGCGCTATGGTGACCGACCGGTACCAGCACCTGCGCCACCACGACGACGTCGACGGCCTGATCGCCTTCGCGGGCGAGCACGGCCTCGCCGTCGTCGCGGTGGACAACACGCCGGGGTCCCAGCCGGTCGAGACGGCCGAGCTCCCGCGCGAGTGCGTCCTGCTGTTCGGGCAGGAAGGGCCGGGGCTTTCGCGGCCGGCGCAGGAAGCGGCGTCGCTGGTCGTCTCGATCGCCCAGTTCGGCACGACCCGGTCGATCAACGCCGGCGTCGCGGCCGGGATCGTCATGCACGCCTGGATCCGGCAGCACGCCGACCTCGGCCGCGCCTGGTGACGCCTACAGGCCCCAGCCCCAGCGCAGCTGGACCACGCCGGTCGCGTTGTTCGTCTCCAGGCCGCTGCCGCTCTGCCGCGTGATCGAGTACGTGTCCCCGGACCGCAGCCCGGGCCAGTAGACGACCCCCATCTGCCGTGACCGCGCCAAGTCCGTGGTGGCGGCGAAGTACGCGGTGAAGTTGTTGCCGTCCTGGTGCCCGGCGGAGTAGTCCAGCCCCGTCGTCATCGGGGCACCGGCTTCGTCGATGACCGTCCGGGACGAGTACGACCCGAGCCGGTTGCTGAGGTTCGTGGTCCACGCCGAGCGGGTCGTGTCGGACGCCCAGAAGCCGTAGAAGTGCAGCGACAGCAGCGTGCCGTCGAGGGCGCTCGCCGCGCCGACACCCGTCACGTCGTCGTTGTAGCCGGTGCCGCTGATCAGCACGCGACCACGCGGGATGTTCGAGTGCCGGGACAGCCAGGTCGAGCACAGCGACACCCAGGCGTTCAGGCTGTAGCCGAAGGGCTCGTTCATCGGCTCGAAGTAGACGTTGCCGTTGCCGCCGTAGCCGACGGTGACCGTGTCCCACATGGTGTTCCACGCGGTCACGTCGTCGACGAACCCGTCCTTGTTCGCTTCCCAGTAGCCGAAGACGACCTTCATGCCGTGGGCCAGCGCGGAGTCGGCGGCTCCCCGGTACCGGCCCCACCAGTCGGAGTTGACGCTCTGCGGGTTGATCGGCAGCCGCACGGTGTTCGCGCCCAGCTTCTGCTGGAAGCCGGTGAGGATGCCGTCGGCCTTGCTGCGCACGCTCGCGTAGCTGTCTCCGGCGGTGAGGCCGGTGGGGATGACCCAGCCGTCGACGTAGTTGTCACGGGCGTCCGCCCAGTTCACGCCGCGAAACCCGTTCGTCGCGGCGGTGGCGCTCTGCGGAAGGGCGAAGAGGGGAACGAGCAGGAGGACCAGCAGGTAGCGACGAAGGCGAGCCATGCGAACTCCGATGTTCACGTAAACATGCCGGGTCGAGAATCCCCGACGGCTCGCGGCGGCGTCAAGGGTCAGACGGGGGTGACCTCCACCGGGATGCCGTTCAGCACCGACGTTCCGGACGGCACGTCCAGCAGCGTCTCGTCGGCGACCAGGTTCGAGTTGACGCCGGGGTTGGCGCGCGCCACCCGCGTCCGGGCGCCGTCGACGTCGTGGCCCCAGCCGTGCGGGATGCTGACCACGCCGGGGCGGACCTCGTCGGTGACCTCGACCGGGACTTCCAGCTTGCCCGCACGGGACGTCACCGAGGCGAGGGCGCCGTCGGTGAGGCCCAGCCGGGCGGCGTCTTCGGGGTGCACCTGGGCCGTGCAGCGGTTCCCGCCGCGGACCAGCGGCGCGAGGTTGTGCATCCACGAGTTGTTCGAGCTCAGGTGCCGCCGCCCGATCAGCACGAGACCCTCTTGCGGGGCTTTCGCGAGTTCTTCCCGCAACCGCGGGACGTCGGCGACGATCGGCTCGGGCGCGAGTTCGATCCGCCCGGACGCGGTGCACAGCACCTCGGGGATCCGCGGCTGCAACGGCCCGAAGTCCACGCCGTGCGGCGCGGCTTCGAGGTCGGCGAGCGTGACGTCGTACGGCCCCGCGCGCAGCATCAGGTCGACCAGGCGCGCGGGCCCGGTCCGGTCGTGGGTGACTTCCAGCCCGGCGCGGCGGGCGACGTCGGCGGCGACGAAGTCGTCGAGCGCGGCGACGTCAGCCTCGGGCCCCTGACCGGCGACGATGCCGGTGAGCCGCAGCATGGTCTCCCACTCCTGCGGCAGGTCCGACGGCAGCGTCGCCGGGGTCCAGTTGGCGACGTTGCGGATCGACAGCTGGTAGAAGGCCAGGTCGAAGTGCGGGCGCTCCAGCGGTGACGGCCCGGGCAGGATGACGTCGGCGTGGCGGGACGTCTCGTTGAGGTAGACGTCGACGGAGATCATGAAGTCGAGGCGGTCGAGGGCCGCGGCGAGCCGTCCGGCGTTCGGCGTGCTGAGGCAGGGGTTGCCGCTGACCGTGATCAACGCACGGACCTGGCCCTCGCCCGGGGTCTCGATCTCGTCGGCGAGTGTCGCGACCGGCAGTTCGCCGACGACCTCCGGCAGGCCGCGCACGCGGCTGCGCCAGCGTCCGACGGCGAACGGCCGCCGGTTCCCGGTGGGCTGGCACGCGGCCAGCGGGAACATCGCGCCGCCCGGGGTGTCGAGGTGGCCGGTGAGCACGTTGAGGACGTCGACCAGCCAGCTCGCGACGGTGCCGAACGCCTGGGTCGTGGTGCCGATCCGGCCGTAGACCACGGCGTTCTCGGCGGCGGCCAGCTCCCGGGCCATCCGGCGGATCTCCGGCGCGTCGATGCCGGTGCGCGGGGCGACGGCCTCCGGCGTGAACGGCCCGGCCAGCGCGCGGACGTCGTCGAGGCCGTTGAGGTGGCCGGCCAGGCGTCCGGGGGCGACGAGGTCTTCCGCGAACAGGACGTTGACCAGGGCGAACAGCAGCAGCGCATCGGTGCCGGGCCGGATGGCGTGGTGCTCGTCGGCGAACTCGGCGGTGCGCGTGCGGCGCGGGTCGACGACGACGATCTTGCCGCCGCGCGCGCGGATCCCGCGCAGCCGGCCGCGGATGTCCGGCGCGGTCATCAGGCTGCCGTTGGAGACGAGCGGGTTGGCGCCGAGGATCAGCAGGTGCCGCGTCCGGTCGAGGTCGGGCACGGGGATGGCCAGCGGGTCGCCGAACATGGTGCCGGCGGAGTAGTGCTTGGGCAGCTGGTCGACCGAGGTGGCGCTGTAGAAGTTCTTGGTGCCCAACGCTTTGTAGAGCACACGGCCGTAGAGGGTCAGCGCGATGTTGTGCACGCCGGGGTTGCCCGCGTACACCGCGACGGCGTCCCGGCCGTGTTGTTCGAGGATCGGCGGGAGGCGGCGAGCGATCTCGTCGTAGGCCTCCTGCCAGCTGACCTCGACGAACTCGCCGTCGCGCTTGAGCAGCGGCGCGGTCAGCCGGTCGGGGTCGTGGTGCAGGGCGCCGAGCGACGCGCCCTTGGGGCAGATGTAGCCCCGCGAGAAGACGTCCTTGTCGTCACCTTTGACGCGGGTGACCTGCTGGTTCGCGTCGAGCGTCACTTCCAGGCCGCAGGTGGCTTCGCACAGCGGGCAGGTGACGTGGGCCGTCGTCATGACCACCGAACATACCGAGCGGTATGTCGATGGGCAAGGCACGATTGCGGCATGGACGTTTCGGCCGCCGAACGCGCGGTGACCTCGCGGCACCTCCGGCGGGTGTGGGCGCTGCCCGGCACGGTGCTCGGCCGCAGCGGCTGGCCCCCGTCGGCCGGGCAGCGGCTGCACTGGCACTGGAACTACTGGTGGCAGGCGCACCTGCTGGACACGCTGGTCGACGCCCAGCTGCGTTCGCCTTCTTCCGACCGGCTCGCCTTGATCCGGTCGTTCGCGCGATCGGTGCGGCTGCGCAACTTCGGCCGCTGGACCAACGACTACTACGACGACATCGCGTGGCTGGGCCTTGCCCTGCAACGGGTATCGGCGCTCGGCATCGAGGTGGGCCCGGCACTGGCGGCGATCGACACGCAGTTGCTGTCGGGCTGGACGTCGGCGGCGGGCGGCGGGATCTGGTGGCGCCGCGGCGACGACTTCAAGAACGCCCCGGCCAACGGCCCGGCCGCGATCTTCCACGCCCGGTCGGGAAACCTCGCCAGGGCGCGCGCGATGACTTCGTGGCTGACGTCCACTTTGGTCGATCCGGCGTCCGGTCTGGTCTGGGACGGCATCCGCGCGGACACGGGCGAGCTGGTGAAGCACATTTTCACGTACTGCCAGGGGGTTTACCTCGGCGCTTGCCTGGAGTTGTCCTTAATGGACGATGCAGCTCGCACTGTGCGGGCGGTGGCGGAGCACTGCGCACCGGACGGAGTGCTCCGCGGCCAGGGCGGCGGCGACGGCGGCTTGTTCGCGGCGATCCTGGCCCGCTACCTGGCGTTGGCGGCTCGCGCGTTGCCGGGTCCGGAAGCCTCGGTGGCGCGATCGCTGGTCCTGACGTCGGCGGAGGCGTGCTGGTCGGGCGCGGCACCGGGCCCGGTGTTCAGCGCGGAGTGGGCCCGCCCGGCCCCGTGGCCGCTCCCGGAGGACGCCCCGGAACGGGACATGTCGGTCCAGGTGGGCGGCTGGATGCTCCTGGAAGCCGCGGCGACACTGGGTTGACTCAGCACCCGCAGGAAGCGCCGTGGAGGAACTTCGGGGTCAGCCACACCGACTCCGGGGGCCGGTCCGGGTCGGTCATGCGGGACATCAGGAGCTGGACCGCGCGCCGGCCGATGTCGGCGATCGGCTGGACCAGCGTTGTCACCGCCGGGCTCACGCGGCGGGCCCAGTCCATGTCGCCGTAGCCGACCACCGCCAGCTCCGAGCCGATGCGGATGCCGCGGCGGTGGGCTTCGTACTGGACGCCCACCAGCATCGACTCGTCCGCCACCACCAGGGCCGTCGGGGACGGCCAGCCGTCGAGGAGCTTGGCCGTCGCCCGGGTGGCGCCGCCCGAAGTCGACAAACCGCACTCCACCAGCTCGCGGTTGAAGCGCAGGCCCGCCTGCTCCAGCCCGAGCCGGTAGCCGCGGACGCGCTCGCGGCTGACCTCCAGGCCCTCGTCGCCCGAAACCAGGCCGATCTTCCGGTGGCGCCGGTCGGTCAGGTGCCGGACCAGCGACGCCACCGCGTGCACGTTCTCGGTACCGACCTGGTCGACGTCGTTGCGCGCGGCCACCCGGTCCACCAGCACCGTCGGGACGCCCATCCGGACCAGGCCGTTGACCACCGCTTCGTCGCCGGCCGACGGCACCAGCAGCACGCCGTCCACCAGGTCGGCGCGCAGTGCCCGCACCACGGCGGCCTCTTCGCCCACCGCGTCCGCGGTGTCGGCCAGCACGACGTCACACCCCGCCTGCGCCGCGGCCGCCCTGATGGCGCGCAGCAGCTCGGCCGAGTACGGGTTCGCGGCAACCCCCATGGCGACGCCGATCCGGTAGGTGACCGGGGGGTCCCACAACCGGAGGTCCGGCGAAAGTGCGGTCATAAGCCCTCGCAGACGCTCAGCCGAAACGTATCCGCTGAACGGCCGCAAGACGGCGTCCTTTCCGCAGAATCACTGAAGTGAGTGAACCGGCGGACAGCCGCACGACTCACGGTGACGCAGAGTGGGTGCCAGCCGCACCGTCTCGGCCTTGCGGGCCGGGTCGTTGATCCGGGCCAGCAGCAGCCGCACCGCCTGCCGGCCGATCTCCTCGATCGGCTGCGCCATCGTCGTCAGCGGCGGGTCGACCAGGTCGGCCCACTCGACGTCGTCGTAAACGACCACCGGCAGGTCGGTCCCGATCCGCAGCCCGCGCCGGCGCGCCTCGTGCAGCACGCCGACCATCATGCTGTCGTTGCCGACCACCAGCGCCGTCGGCGGCTCGGGCAGCGCCAGCAGCGTGCTCAGCGCCAGCGCGCCGCCCTCGCGCGAGGAGTTTCCGCAGGCCACGAGGTCGGACGCCCACGTCAGCCCGGAGCGGCCGAGCCCCAGTCGGTAGCCGAGCACGCGCTCCTCGCTGGTCGACAGCCCGGGCACGCCGCTGATCATCCCGATCCGCCGGTGCCCGAGCGTGGCCAGGTGCGCGGTCAGCGCCGACGTCGCCTGGATGTTCTCCGAGCCGACCTGGTCGACGTCGGTGCGGGTGGCCAGCCGGTCGATCAGCACGGTCGGCACGTCCAGGGAGACCAGCTCGCCGATCACCGGCCCGTCGCCGGGGGCCGGGGTGATGAGCAGGCCGTCGACGCGACGGGAGCGCAGCGCCCGCACGGTGTCACGCTCCGTGTCCGCCGCGTCGTGCGTGTCGGCGAGCAGGACGGTGTACCCGTGGGCCGACGCCTCCCGCTCGATCGCCTGCATCAGCGTCGCGAAGTACGGGTTCGCCACCAGGGAGATCGCCATCCCGATGGACCGCGTGCCGCCCGTGACCAGCGAACGCGCGATGGCGTCGCCGGTGTAGCCGGTCGTCTCGATCGCGCGCAGCACCGCCGCCTTGGTCTCCTCGGCGACCGCGCGGGTCCCGTTGACCACGTGCGAAACGGTCGTGATCGACACGCCCGCGAGTTCGGCGATGTCCCGCTGGGTCGGCCGCGAAGACTTCGGCTGGGCCATTCCGATCCTTTCCGGCAAGCGTTTGCGCAAACGCTTGCGCGTACCGAGCAGTCTGTCTACCTTCCCGTCCATCGGCAAGCCTCGACACGAACAAAGGCTGGGAATCCATGAGACAGCGAAGTCTCACCGCGCTCACGCTGGCCGCCGTCCTCGCCGCGACGACCGGCTGCACGGTCGAACGCCACTGGGGTGGCAACACGAACACCGGCGGGAGCGGCAAGGCGAAGGTCGGCCTGGTCACCAAGACCGACACCAACCCCTACTTCGTGGAACTCCGCAACGCCGCCAGAGCCGCCGCGCAGGCCAACGGCGCCGACTTCAGCGCGCTCGCCGGCCAGTTCGACGGCGACAACGACGGCCAGGTCCGCGCCATCGAGAACCTCCGCCAGCAGGGCGCGAACACCATCCTGATCACGCCCAGCTCGTCCACCGGCGTGCTCAAGGCGATCAAGGACGCGCGTGACGCCGGCGTCCTGGTCATCGCCCTCGACACCGCCACCGAACCGGCGGACGCGGTCGACGCCACCTTCGCCACCGACAACTTCGCGGCCGGCGAGCAGCAGGGCGCCTACGTGAAGGCGGCGCTGAACGGCACCCCGCCCAAGCTGCTGATGGTCGACGGGACCGCCGGCAGCACGGTCGACACCCAGCGCCACGGCGGGTTCCTCAAGGGCATCGGGCTCACCGACGGCTCGCCGGAGATCAAGGGCCACACCGCGGCCAACGGCGACCAGAGCCTCGCCCAGCAGGGCATGGAGAACCTGCTGCAGCGCAGCACCGACATCAACGCCGTCTACTCGATGAACGAGCCGATGGGCCGCGGCGCGTACGCGGCGCTCAAGGCCCGCGGGCTGACGAACCGGATCGTCATGGGTTCGATCGACGGCGGCTGCGAAGGCGTCCAGAACGTCAAGGACGGCCAGTTCGCCGCCACCGTCATGCAGTTCCCGAAGAAGATGGCCGAGCAGGGGGTGCTCGCCGCCGTCGAGTACGCGAAGACCGGCAAGAAGCCGTCCGGCTTCGTCA
This sequence comes from Amycolatopsis sp. lyj-23, assembly GCF_046549135.1. Classification (NCBI taxonomy): domain Bacteria; kingdom Bacillati; phylum Actinomycetota; class Actinomycetes; order Pseudonocardiales; family Pseudonocardiaceae; genus Amycolatopsis; species Amycolatopsis sp. lyj-23. The sequence continues at coordinate 50,570 of NZ_JAJPWN010000018.1, forward strand.
ACACCGGGTCCGCCGTGATCACCGACAAGCCCCTGCCCGGCGTCGAAAGCCACGATTCCGCCTGGGGCCTGCAGAACTGCTGGGGAGGCCACAAATGACCACCGCGACCGCCACCCCGGCGAGGGACCGCGAATCCCTCGGTGAATTCCTCCTGCGCGCGCCCGCGGTCGGCCCGGCGCTCGCGCTGGTCGTCGCGATCGTGGTGTTCTCGCTGGCCACGGACACCTTCTTCGACCTCGACAACCTGTCGACGGTGGTCCAGCAGTCGCTGGTCGTCGGGACGCTCGCGCTGGGCCAGACGCTCGTCATCCTGATCGCGGGCATCGACCTGTCCAACGCGGCCTCGATGGTCGTGGCGACGCTGATCATGGCCAAGCTCGCCGCGGCCGGCACCAACGGCTTCGTCGCGCTGCTCGCCGGCGTCGTGCTGACGGTCGTCGTCGGCCTCTTCATCGGCGGCCTCACCACGCGGATCAAGCTGCCCGCGTTCATCATCACGCTCGGCACGTTCACCATGCTCACCGCGGTGTCGAAGCTGATCGCGGGCGGCCAGGCGGTGCCGGTGACCGACGGGCTGCTGCAGTGGCTCGGCACCAAGCGCTACCTCTTCGGCGGCATCCCCATCACCTACGGCATGACGCTGGCGCTGCTGATGTACCTCGGCATCTGGTACGCGCTGACGAAAACCGCGTGGGGCAAGCACGTCTACGCGGTCGGCAACGCGCCGGAGTCCGCGCGGCTGTCCGGCATCAAGGTCAACCGCACGGTCCTGTCGGTCTACATCGTGGCCGGCCTTACTTTCGGCATCGCCGCCTGGCAGGCGCTCGGCCGGACGCCGAACGCCGACCCGAACCAGTTCCAGCTCGGCAACCTCGACTCGATCACCGCCGTCGTCCTCGGCGGGACGAGCCTCTTCGGCGGCCGCGGCTCGGTGCTCGGGACGCTGATGGGCGCGCTGGTCGTGGCGGTGCTGCGGTCGGGCCTGACGCAGATGAACGTCGACGGCAACTACCAGGACCTCGCCACCGGCGCCCTGCTCATCGCCGCCGTCGTGGTGGACCGGATCGCGAGGAGGCAGCAGCAGTCATGACCGAACCGATCCTCCAGGCCCGTGGCCTGGTCAAGCGCTACGGCCGGGTCACCGCCATCGACGGCGCCGACTTCGACCTGCTGCCCGGCGAGGTGCTCGCCGTGGTCGGCGACAACGGTGCCGGCAAGTCGTCGCTCATCAAAGCCCTGTCCGGCGCGGTGGTCCCCGACGAGGGTGAGATCAAAGTGGACGGTCGCACTGTCCACTTCAAGTCCCCGTTGGACGCTCGCCACTACGGCATCGAGACGGTGTACCAGGACCTCGCCGTCGCACCCGCGCTCGACATCGCGTCGAACATGTTCCTGGGCCGGGAAAAGCGGCTCAAGGGCCCGTTCGGGCTGTTCCGCAAGCTCGACACCGCGACCATGCGGTCGGAGGCGCAGCGGATCCTCGACGAGCTCGGCATCAACATCAAGTCGATCAGCCAGCCCGTCGAGACGCTGTCGGGCGGCCAGCGCCAGGGTGTCGCGGTGGCCCGCGCGGCCGCGTTCGGCACCAAGGCGGTGATCATGGACGAGCCGACCGCCGCCCTCGGCGTCGCCGAGTCCGGCAAGGTGCTCGACCTGATCGGCCGGATCCGCGACCGCGGCCTGCCGGTGGTGCTGATCAGCCACAACATGCCGCACGTGTTCGACATCGCCGACCGCATCCACGTGCACCGCCTCGGCAAGCGCGTCGCGGTGGTCTCGCCGAAGACGCACTCGATGAACCAGGTCGTCGGCCTGCTCACCGGGGCCCTGCGCCTGAAGGAGAACGGCGAAGTCGAGGAAGCCGCGGCGGCGACCCACGTGGCCGGGTTGAGTTGAGAGTGCTGCTGGCGGGACTGTGCACGGTGGACGTCGTCCAGCGGGTCGAGGAGCTTCCGGCGCCGGGCGAGAAGGTGCAGTCGCTGCAGGTGGACGTCGCCGCGGGTGGGCCCGCGACGAACGCCGCGGTGACGGCGGCCGCGCTCGGCGCCGAAGCGACCCTGCTGACCGTCCTCGGCGCACACCCGCTGGCGGCCCTCGCCCGCGCCGACCTCGAGGCCCACGGCGTCCGGGTCGTCGACCTCGCCCCGGACCTGGCCGACCCGCCCCCGGTCAGCGCGGCCACCGTCCGGGAACGCGACGGCGAGCGCACCGTCGTCTCCCGCAACGCCGGAGGGCGGCACTTTCACGTGAAAGTGCCCCTTTTGGCAGCTGATGTCATTTTGCTCGACGGGCATTATCCGGAACTGGCGCTGGCGGTGGCGCGGGAGGCCGAGGCGCCGGTGGTGCTGGACGCCGGGAGCTGGAAGCCGGTGCTCGACGAGCTGCTGCCGCTGGTGGACATCGCCGCGTGCTCGGCGCACTTCACCGCGCCGGAACCCGGCCTGCACGAGCGCGGTGTCCCGACCGTGATCACCACCGCGGGCCCCCGCCCGGTGCGGTGGTCCACTGCGGACGGCGGCTCGGGTGAGGTGCCTGTGCCCGCCGTCGAAGCGCGGGACACACTAGGGGCGGGCGACGTCTGGCACGGCGCGCTCGCCGTGGCCGTGACGCGCGAACGGACGGTGCCGGGCCGGATCCGCTTCGCCAACGAGGTGGCCGCCGAACGGGTGCGGCATGTGGGACCGCGGTCGTGGACGACCGCGATCGCAGGAAGGAACAGGACATGACGGCGTTCGACGACCTGCTGGCCCGGGCCGAGGGCCTGACCGTGCGCGGCCAGCGCAACGTGCTGGGCATCGTGGGCGCGCCCGCGTCCGGCAAGACCACGCTCGCCTGGGCGCTGGCCAACGCGCTCGGCTCGCGCGCGGCGGTGGTCGGCATGGACGGCTTCCACCTCGCGCAGGTCGAGCTGCGCCGGCTGGGCCGCACCGAGCGCAAGGGCGCCCCGGACACCTTCGACGCCGCGGGCTACTACCACCTGATCCGCCGCCTCGCCGAAGGCCGCGAGACGGTGTACGCGCCGGAGTTCCGCCGGGAGATCGAGGAGCCGATCGCCGGGGCCGTCGCCGTGCCGCCGGAGGTCCAGCTCGTCATCACCGAGGGCAACTACCTGCTGCTGCCGGACGACCCGTGGAGCGCGATCCGGCCGCTGCTCACCGAGGCCTGGTTCCTCGCGCCGGACGAGCCCGAGCGCATCGAACGGCTCGTGTCGCGCCACCGCCGCTACGGCCGGTCGCTGGTCGAGGCCCGCCAGCGTGCCCTGGGTTCGGACCAGCGCAACGCGGACCTCATTTCGCAGACGCGCGACCGCGCCGACCTGGTGCTGGAGAACCTGCCGCTGGCGAACTTCGCGATTTGACGCTCGTCGTCACCGGCGGCAGCCGCGGGATCGGTGCGGCGATCTGCGCGCTGGCCGCCGCCCGCGGGCACGACGTCGTCGTCAACTACTCGGGTGATCCCGCGCCCGCCGAGGCCGTCGCTTCGCAGGTGCGGGACCACGGCCGGCAGGCGCTGGCGTTCCGCGCGGACGTCTCGGCCGAGGACGACGTCCGCGCGCTGTTCGACGCGGCCGCCCAGCTGGGCCCGGTGACCGGGCTGGTCAACAACGCGGCCATCGTCGGCAACACGCCGGGCCGGCTCGAGGACTACGAGGTCGACGTCGTCCGGCGCACCCTCGACGTCAACGTGACGGGCGTGTTCCTGTGCTGCCGCGAGGCGGTCCGCCGGATGTCCACCCGCCACGGCGGCGGAGGCGGCGCGATCGTCAACATCTCCTCGACGGCCGCCCGCACCGGCTCGGCCGGCGAGTGGGTGCACTACGCGGCGTCGAAGGCCGCGGTGGACACGCTGACGTTCGGGCTGGCGCAGGAGGTCGCGGCGGACGGGATCCGGGTCAACGCGGTCCGGCCCGGCATGGTCGAAACCGGCCTGCACGCGGCCGCGGGCCTGCCGGACCGGATGGCGAAGTACGCGCCGCAGATCCCGCTGGGCCGGCCCGGGCAGCCCGCGGAAATCGCCGAGGCGGTGTTGTTCCTGTTGTCGGCGGCTTCGTCGTTCACCACCGGCGCGGTGCTCGACGTCGGTGGCGGCCGCTGATCCTTGTGAACCGGCATTTCCCGGCCTTCGTGTGGTGAGCGTTCCCACCACCGCGCGAAAGGGGAGACAACCATGCGTACGTTCGAGCTGCCCGAAACCGTGTGCGGCCGGCCCTCGCCGAAGCCGCCGCTCGGCGATGACCGCCCACCTCCGGGAGGTCGGGAGCATCGGCGAGCGGCTGCTGCAGCTGGTGGCGCTCGGGCTGGAGGTGGAGATCGACCGGCTGACCCGGCTCACCCGCGAAGGCTGGCACCACATGCGCGTGCTGCGGTTCCCCGCCCGGTCCGCGACCACCGAACGCGGGATCGGCGCGCACACCGACTACGGACTGCTCGTGATCGCCGCCCAGGACGACGTCGGCGCGCTCTTCGTCCGGCCGCCGGTGCCGGGGGAACACCGCAACCGCAACTGGCTGCCGGAGAGGAGCACGGCCGGGATGTACCAGGACGACGAGCCGTGGCACTTCGTCGAGCCCGAGCCGGGGGTGTTCACCGTCTTCCCCGGCGACATCCAACCGCGAAGGACGATTGGCCGTACTGGATCGTATCCGTGACCCGCTGTGAGAGGCCGAGCGCGCTGAGTGGGTTTTGTCCGCCTGCTGAGACGGCCGGAGACGGCGAGATCACGATCGGACGGGGAACTTGGTCACTCGGGTTTTGCGCGGCGAACGCTGTGCAACTCTGGGAAGCCGCCACGCGAAAGGACGGCTTCGGAAGCCATGGCCAAACTCATGTCCGTGCACCACCTCGCGCTCACCGTGACCGATGTGGACCGCAGCGTGCCGTGGTACGTGCGCGTCCTCGACCTCGAGGAGGTCACCCGGCGCGAAGAGCCGGACACGGGGCTGCGCAAGGTCGTACTGCGCTCGGCCGGTGACGAGTTCGCCGTGGTCCTGGTGCAGCACGCGGACACCGGGCGCCGCGGGTTCGACGAGCGCCGGACCGGGCTGGACCACGTGGCCTTCCGGGTGCATTCGGCCGCCGAGCTGGCCGAATGGGAGAGCCGGCTCCAGGAGTTCGGCGTCTCGTACCTGCCGGCGGCGCCGTCACGGACCTTCGAAGGCTCGCGCGTGATCGTGTTCCGCGACCCGGACGGCATCCAGCTCGAAATCTGGACCGACCCGGAGCTCTGACTCAGGCGCGGGCGTCGTCGCGTTCGTCCACCGGGCGGCGCATCTCCTGGCGGTAGCGCAGCACGCCGTACCCGGTGCCGACCACGAAGAACGCGATGCTCATCCACAGCGCCGCCGTCTTCAGCCACGGCAGGGCGTCCAGCAGGCCGGCGCCGTAGTAGCCGAGCAGCACCAGCGTCGGCACCCACAGCAGGCCGCCCAGCGTCGTCGCCGCCAGGAACCGGCGCGGGTCCATCCGGGCCGCGCCGGCGATCAGCGGGGCCAGCGTGCGGATCCAGGGGATCCAGCGGGCCGCCACGATCGCGAAGAAACCCTTGCGGTCCAGGAAGCGCTGCGCTCGCTCGAGGGCCTGCCGGTTCAGCACCTTGCCGTCGCGCCGGGCGATCAGCTTCGTCCCGCTGGTGCGGCCGATGTAGTAGCCGATCTGGTTGCCCAGGACCGCGACGATCAGCGCGGCTCCCGAGAGGAACCACGCGTTGGCGTCCGAACCGTGCTGCGCCAGCACCACACCGGCGCCGAACAGGAGCGAATCACCGGGCAGGAACAGCCCGATGATCAGCGCGCACTCGACCAGCACGAAGCTCAGCACGATCACCCAGACGAGCAGCGGTCCGGCGGTGTCCAGCCAGCTCACGCCGACGCCCGCGGCCTCGATGCTCACGACGTTCACCCTGCGAGCCTACGTGGCCCGGGTGAACGGCCCGCGGCGAACGGTCAAATCGCGCGCTGCGGAAGTTCCAGTTCTCACGAACGGTGCAGGCCCCCTCACCCAGGGGTGAGGGGGCCTGCACATCAGAACCTCAGAACTGCGGCAGCGTCTCGCCCTGCACCGCTTCGACGTCGAGCTCGACCTTGACGGTCGTGCCGACCGCCGCCACCCCGGCGCGGACCATCGCGTTGTAGTTGATCGCGAAGTCGTTCCGGTGCAGCGTCGTCTCGGCGTGGAAGGCCACGCGCACGCCGCCCCACGGGTCCGGGCCCCAGCCGCCGTAGGTCAGCTCGAGCTCGATCTCGCGGCGCTCGCCGTGCAGCGTCAGCTCGCCCAGCAGCGTCCACGAGTCCACGCCGCGCTGGCGCAGCCCGGTGCTGGTGAACGTGATCACCGGGTGCACGTCGACGTCGAGGAAGTCCGGCGAGCGCAGGTGGTCGTCGCGCATCTTGATGCCGGTTTCGATGCTCGCCGCCTTGATCTCGGCGTGCACCGAGGACCGCTCGGCCGGGCGGCCGATCTCGATCCGGCCCGAGACGTCCGGGAACCGCGCCTTGATGCTCGCGATGCCCAGGTGCCGGGCGGTCGCGACCACCGACGAGTGGATCGGGTCGATCACCCACGGCCCGGCGGGCGGCAGCTCGATCGCTTCGGCGACCGGGGCCAGCACGACGTCGCCGAGCGAGCCGCTGCCGTCCGAAGCGACCTGGGCCGTCCGGGCGACCGGGGTGTACCCGGCCGCCGTGACGACGGCGGTGTAGACCCCCGGCGCGAGGGCGTCGGTGACGACCTCGCCGCGGACGTCCGCCGCCTGCCGGGCGACCTGGCGCCCGGCCGGGTCGGTGACGGTGAGCACGGCGTGCTCCACCACCCACCCCTCGGCCGTGCGCAGGGTTGCGCGCAGCCCGGTCATGACCGGTCGACCAGCTCGTCGAGGGCCTGGTCGTAGCTCAGCCGGACGTCGTGGTCGGCCTCGCCGCCGGTCAGTTCCACCTGGCTGGTCGCCGGCGGGTAGCCGCTCGCGACCACGGTGTACGCGCCCGCGGGCAGGTCGCTGACCACGTACCGGCCTTCGCCGTCGGTCCGCGCGACCGCGGCCACGTTGCCTTCGGCGTCGAGCACGGTGATCCGCGCGTCCGGCACGATCCGGTCGCCCTCGGTCCGCGCGGTGCCGGTGAGCAGCACCGAGCTGGCGAGCTCGACGTCGTGGCGCAGCACGCCGCTGTCGGGCACGGTGAGCGTCAGCGCGACCGGCCGGTAGCCCCCGCCGCTGGCGACCAGGGTGTACGCCCCGGCACCGACCCCGACGAAGGCGTACGTGCCGTCCGCGGTGGTGATGAACGCGCCGTTCACCTCGCCGCGGCCGTCGGTGAGCGTCACCGTCACGTTCGGCAGCGGCTCGCCGGTGGCGGCCGCCCGCACGGTGCCGGTCAGCTCGCCGGAGCCGGTGAGCGTGACGTCGACCGTCGCCGGCCCGTTGCTGATCACGACGCTGGAGGCCTGCGGCTGGTGGCCGTGGGCCGCCACGATGAGGACGTACTGGCCCGGGCCCTGGCTGGGCACCGAGTAGCTGCCGTCGGCGGCCCCGGTGGCCCGCGCGACCTGGCGGCCGCGCTGGTCGATTAGGGTCAGGGCCGCGCCGGAGACGTGGCTGCCGTCCTGGCGCCGGATGTGGCCGATCACCGGCGCGCCACCCGAGGCGACCGGAGCGGCCGGCTCGGACTCCGCGACGGAGTTCGTGATCGGCATCGGCAGCGCACCCGACACGGCCTGGTAGTCACCGTGGCCGTTGGTGTTGAGCGCGTGCTTGCCGCTGCCGACCAGGGCCGGCTCGCGGTCGGCCGGCCGGACCGGCTCGACGATCTCGGTGGGCTCGTCGGCGAAGTCGTGCTCGTGCTCGTCCGCGTCGAGCAGCGCCTCGCCGCCCTCCACGGCCGCCGCGGCCGGGGCCGCGTTGAGCAGCGGGATCTCCTTCATGAACAGCAGGACCAGCGTGGCCAGCAGGGCCACCGCACCCGCGATGTAGAACACCGTGGTGATCGAGTCGGTGAAGCCGACCAGCACCGGCGTCCGGATCGCCTCCGGCAGGCTCTGGATGCCGCTGGTGTTCTCCGACAGGTTGCCGATGCCGGCACCGGCGCCGGGCGGGAGCTGCCCGCCGAACGCCTTGGTGATGTTCGGCAGCAGGGTGTTGAACAGGACCGTCAGGAAGATCGCGACACCGGCGGTACCACCGATCTGGCGGAAGAAGGTCGCCGCCGCGGTCGAGACGCCCATGTCGCTGCGCGGGCCCGCGTTCTGCACCGCGATGATCAGCGTCTGCATGCACTGGCCGAGGCCGAGGCCGATGATGGCCGCCGCGACCAGCGGGTGCCACAGCGCCGAGTCGTACTTGACCTGGGCGAAGAAGAACGCGCCCGCGGCGATCAGGATGGTGCCGATGATCGGGAAGATCTTGTAGCGCCCGGTCTTCCCGGTGAGCCGGCCGGACACGATCGAGCTGAGCATGATGCCCGCCATCAGCGGCAGCATCAGCAGACCGGATTCGGTCGGCGTGTAGCCCTGCACGACCTGCATGAACTGCGGGATCATCGTGATCGCGCCGAACATCGCGACACCGACGATGACACCGCCGATGATCGCCACGGTGAAGGTGGAGTTCTTGAACAGCCGCAGCGGGATCAGCGCGGCGTCCTTCATCCACCTCTCGACGGCGATGAACGCGATCACGCCGACGCCGCCGACGACGTAGCAGAGGATGGCCTTCTGGTCGCCCCAGCCCCACTTCTGGCCCTGCTCGGCCACGATCAGGAACGGCACGACCGCGACGACCATCGTCAGCGCGCCCCACCAGTCGATCTTGTGCTTGTGCGGCGTGTGCGGCACGTTCAGCACCTTGGCCACGACGAACAGCGCGATGACGCCGATCGGGACGTTGATCAGGAAGACCCAGCGCCAGCCGTGCAGGCCGGCCAGCGAGTCGATGCCCGCGAAGAAGCCGCCCAGCACCGGGCCGAGCACGGTCGACAGGCCGAACACGGCCAAGATGTAACCCTGGTACTTGGCCCGCTCACGCGGCGGCACGATGTCGCCGAGGATGGTCATGGCCAGCGACATCAGACCGCCGGCGCCGAGGCCCTGCACCGCGCGGAACGCGGCCAGCTGGTACATCGACTGCGCGAAGGTGGAGGCCAGCGAACCGGCGACGAAGATGCCGATCGCGGTCAGGTAGAACGGCTTGCGCCCGTAGATGTCGGAGAGCTTGCCGTAGATCGGCGTGACGATCGTCGAGGTGATCAGGTACGCCGTGGTCGCCCAGGCCTGCAGGTCGAAGCCGTGCAGGTCGTTGGCGATCTTGACGATCGACGTGCCGACGATCGTCTGGTCGAGCGCGGCGAGGAACATGCCGCACATCAGGCCGCTCAGGATCGTGACGATCTGGCGGTGGCTCAGCCGTGGTGGTTGCTTCGCCTCGGGCTGGGCCGGGGCTTCGGTGGTGGAACTCATGCGTTGGCCCCCTTGGCCGGTGCACCGGCGGACGCGTGCGCGTCGGCCAGCTGTGGAGAGTGGTTCTCGATACCTGTGTTGAGCCGGCCGAAGAGGCGGTTCAGGGTCTGGATTTCCCCGTCCGTCCAGTCCCCGAGCACTTCGGCCAGCCACTGGTTGCGCTGCTTGCGGTTCTCTTCGAACACCCGCATGCCCTCGGCCGTCGGCGCGAGCAGGCAGGCCCGGCCGTCTTCCGGATCGGCCTGGCGCTCGACCAGGCCGTGCTGCACGAGCGAGCTCGACTGCCTGCTGATCGTGGAGATCTCCGAGTGGAGCGACTCGGCGAGCCTGCTGGTGCGCTGCGGGCCCTCGTGGATGAGGGTGAAGAGGATCGCGTACGCCGCTCGCTCGATGCCGTCCGGACCCTGCTTGGAGACCTGCGACTTCGCCTTGTTGACCAGCCGGACCAGGCGCACGAGTTCGTGCCCGAGCTGGTCGGCGAGGTCCAGCTCGGCCGTGGGCCGGGTGGCGGAGTTGTTCGGTGCCATGGTGATCCTTCGAGCCGTTGGTTGGCGGCTGCAACTAGTTGCCTCAGGCAAGGATGTGCCTCAACTGGCGGTTGTGCAAGCGGAGTACCTCGCGATGTGGCAGAACACACTTTAGTTGTCGTATGCAAGCACATTTCTCCCAGGCTGCTCTCGGAACAACGGCGGCCGGGATCGGCTTACCAGGGGTATGACCGACGACACAGCTCTCAAGGATTTTCTCGCTGGCCACCGCCACGGGGTCCTCGCCACGATCCGCCGCGACGGCCGGCCGCAGCTGTCCACGATCACCTACCTGTACGACCCGGAGCGGGCCGAATTCATCGCGTCGGTCACCGAAACCCGCGCGAAGACGAAGAACATGCGCCGCGACCCGCGGGTGACGTTCCACGTGAGCAGCGAGGACGGCTGGAGCTACGTCGTCGTGGAGGGCCGGGCGTCGCTGACGGAACCGGCGGCCGCGCCGGACGACGCGACGGTCGAGGCGCTCGTCGGCTACTACCGGCGGGCGTCCGGCGAGCACCCGGACTGGGCCGAGTACCGCCAGGCCATGGTCACCGACCAGCGGGTGCTGCTGACCGTCCACGTCGAGAAGCTGCTGGGGCTGGTCCGCTGACCCGCTGCTCCGATCACGCTGCTCCGATCCGGCTGGTTTCGAAACAAACTTTCCGCAGTGCGGACTGCGCGGGCTTACCATGAGGCCATGAGCGACGAAGCTTTGGTCACCCGGCTGCGCGACCTGCTCGGCAAGAGCGCCGTGCTCACCGACACCGACGTCACCGCGTCCTACGCGCGCGACATGATGCCGCTGGCGCCGTCGGGCACGCCGCTCGCCGTCGTGCTGCCGGCGAACACCGAGCAGGTGCAGGCCGTGGTCAAGGCGTGCGCCGAGGCGAAGGTGCCGATCGTGCCGCGCGGGGCGGGCAGCGGCCTGTCCGGCGCCGCGAACGCGGTCGACGGGTGCATCGTGCTGTCGCTGACCAAGCTGAACGAGATCGTCGAGATCGACGCGGGCAACCGGCTCGCGGTCGTCCAGCCGGGCGTGGTCAACCTGGACTTCCGCAACGCCGTGGAGAAGCACGGGCTGTTCTACCCGCCGGACCCGTCGAGCTACGACTGGTGCACGATCGGCGGCAACCTCTCGACCAACGCGGGCGGCCTCTGCTGCGTGAAGTACGGCGTGACGACGGACTCGGTCCTCGGCCTGGAGGTCGTCCTGGCCGACGGCTCCCTGCTGAAGACCGGACGGCGCACGGTGAAGGGCGTCGCGGGCTACGACCTGGCCCGGCTGTTCGTGGGCAGCGAGGGCACGCTCGGGGTGATCACCCAGGCCACGGTCCAGCTCAAGCCGCTGCCCCAGGCCCCGGCGACGCTCGTCGCGGGCTTCGGCACCACGGAGGCGGCCGGCGAGGCGGTGGCCCGGGTGGTCCGCGAAGGCTTGGTGCCGTCGCTGCTGGAGATCATGGACGCGTCGTCGATCAAGGCGTCCGAGGCGTACCTGAAGACGGACCTCGGCGCGGGTTCGGACTGCCAGGCGCTGCTGCTGGGCCAGTCGGACGCGGGCGGCGAGGTGGCCCGCCGCGAGCTGGCGGCCCTGGAGCAGATCTGCGTCGACTGCGGAGCGGACCTGGCGTACACGACGGAGGACCTCGAGGAGGGCCGCATGTTGCTGCAGGCCCGCCGCGTGGTGCTGACAGCACTGGAGACGTACGGCCAGTGGCTGACCGACGACGTGTGCGTGCCCCGCACGCGGATCGCCGAGCTGATCCGGGGCTGCGAAAAGATCAGCGCCGAAGTGGGCTTGCGCATCGCGGTGGTCGGCCACGCCGGCGACGGCAACATGCACCCGACGATCGTGTACCAACCGGACGACCCGGACGAGTTCGCCCGGGCGCAGCGGGCGTTCGACGAGATCCTCGAGGTGGGGCTCTCGCTGGGCGGGACGGTGACCGGGGAGCACGGGGTCGGGAAGATCAAGCGCGAGTGGCTGGCCCGGGAGATCGGGCCCGTGGGGCTGCGGGTGCACCAGGAGATCAAGCGGGCTCTTGATCCGGAGAACCTGTTCAACCCCGGGTCGATGTTCTCGATGCCCTGAGTCTCGATGCCCTGAGCGGCGCGGGTAGCGCTCGCAGAGGTCCCCGCCCGGGGGACCCCTGCTTTTACGTTACCGCGGGGGTCCGACAGTTTTGGCTGGTTGCGGGCCGGTACGTGCTGGATCGGGGCCGGGCTGTGCCCGCGCTCGGCGGACTGCCCTCACTCCTTGATGCGCGGGATCCGCTGCGTGACCTCGGGGTCCGCCTCCGCGAGCGCCTTCTTCTCGCGCCGCGACTTCAGGTACTCCAGCCCGATCGGGACCACCGACACCAGCACGATCAGCACGAAGATCGCGTCGACGTTGTTGCGGATGAACGAGATGTTGCCCAGCAGCGAACCCAGGATCGTGATGCCCGCGGCCCACAGGACGCCGCCGATCACCGTGTACGTGAAGTAGCGCTTCGGGTCCATGCGGCCGATGCCCGCGATCCACGTGATGAACGTGCGGACGAACGGGACGAACCGGGCCAGGACGACCGCCTTCGGGCCGTGCTTGTCCAGGAACTCGTGCGTTTTGTCGACGTACTCGCGCTTGAAGAACTTCGAGTCCGGGCGGTTGAACAGCTTCGGCCCGGCGAAGTACCCGAGGTAGTAGCCGACCACGTTGCCGAGCAGGGCCGCCGCCGTCACCAGGACGCAGACCAGCCACAGCGGCGCGTTCAGCGTGCCGTTCGCGATGAACAGGCCCGCCGTGAACAGCAGGGAATCACCCGGCAGCACCGGGAAGATGCTGCTTTCGATGAAGATGATCAGGCACAGCACCGCGATGACCGGTGTCGTCAGCCCGCTCAGCAGGTGCTGCGGGTCCAGCCATGACGGCAGCAGCGACATCGTGTTGACCGTGCTCTGGGCGAGAATCACCTCGAAAACGGTACAGGGTCACCCTGAGTCGTGACTGAGACCCGCCTCAGACCAGCGTCAGCAGGCCGACCACGGACCCCGCCGCCAAGCCCAGCAGCACCGCCAGCATCAAGATCCAGTACGCCGGCAGCTGCGCGGACTGGCGCGGGGGCGGCAGTGGCGAGTACGCCGTCGGTGCCGAGGCCGCGTCCAAGGCCGCGCGCTCGCGCTCCAGTGAGTCCGCGCCGGCGCCCGACAGCAGTCCGTACGCCGACGGCAGCTCGTTGATCGCGCTGGTCGGGACGGCTTCCGTACCCGGCTCGGCGTCCGGCGCAGGCGACGCGGCAGCAGGTGCCGGGGCGGGCGCCGGTGCCGCGGCGGGCGACGCCTGCGGGGCGAAGACGGCTTGCGCGCGAAGGGCGTCCGCCAGCAGCTGCTCGGGGTCCTTCGGCTCGCTCATCTCCGCCCGTCCGCTCGCTCTCGGCTACGTGCTCACGGTAGCCGTTCCCACCTCGGCGACCCATTCTCCCCGGCGCAGCACCTTCGCCGGCCGCAGGTCCTGGTCGAGGACCACGATGTCGGCCTGGTACCCGGCGCACAGCATCCCGGTGCGGTCGGCGATGCCGAGCAGCTCCGCGGGCCGTTGCGACGTCGCGTGCACCGCGTCGAGGATGCCGAGTTTCGCACCCCGGACCAGATTGCGGAAGGCGGTGTCCATCGTCAGGGTGCTGCCGGCCAGCGAGCCGTTGTCGGCGAGGGTGGCGACGCCGTCGTGGACGTCGACCTCCAGGCGGCCCAGCGTGTAGCGGCCGTCCGCCGCGTCGGTCGCCGACATCGCGTCGGTGATCAGCACCGTCCGGTTGCGGCCCGCGTGCTTCGCCGCCAGGCGCACCACCGTCGGGTGCAGGTGGACGAGGTCGCAGATGAGCTCGATCGTGATGCGCTCGTCGTCCAGCAGCGCCCCGATCGGGCCGGGCTCGCGGTGGTGCAGCGGGCGCATGCCGTTGAACAGGTGGGTCGCCACCGTCGCGCCCGCGTCGATCGCCGGCAGCAGCTGCTCCTCGACGCCGTCCGTGTGGCCGATCGCGGCGATGACGCCGGATTCGGCCAGCTGCCGGACCGCCTTCACGCCGCCGTGCAGCTCGGGGGCGATCGTGACCATCCGGATCGCGCCCTGGCCCGCGCGCAGGAGCTTCTCGACCGTGCCGGTGTCCGGTTCGAGCAGTGTCTCCGGGTCGTGCGCGCCGCAGCGGGCCTTCGAAATGAACGGCCCCTCCAGGTGGATGCCCGCGACCTCGCCGTCCTGGACGAGCTCACGCAGCGCCGCGACCTGCTCACGCAGGATGTCCACCGGGTCGGACACCAGGCTGGCCAGCATGGTCGTGGTGCCGTGACGGCGGTGCGCCCGCACCGCCGTCACGAGTTCGTCGGGATCGAGGGAGGTGAACGAAGCACCTCCCCCGCCGTGGCAGTGGGTGTCCACGAAACCAGGTACGACCAGTGCCCCGCCGACGTCCACGTGCTCGCCGGACGGCGGGGTCCCCGAACCCACGCCGGCGATCCGCCCGTCGGAGACGGCTACCCAGCCGTCGTCGAGTACACGGTCCGGGGCGGCGACCCGGCCGCCCATGATCACGAAATCTCCGGCGCCTCTCACGCACCCCAGCATATATTGGTCTGGACCAAGCATGGTGCTACGACTCAGTGATCGGGATGGTCCACCCGGGTCACTGTGGGGCTTGCATGGCCTTCTGGAGCGCCTCCAGGGCCCGGCTGGCGGTCGATTTCACGGTACCCTTGGAGATACCTGCGGCCTCAGAGATCTCGGCCTCGCTCAGCCCGCCGTAGTAGCGCAGCACGAGCACTTCGCGCTGGCGGGGCGGCAGCTTGGACAGCGCGCTGACCACGGCCTGGTGCTCGCTGGAGAGCATCGCGAGGCTCTCGGCGGAGCGGGCGTTCACCGCGTGCGGCGGCACGTACTCGCGGGCGGTCTTGCGGCGGCGCAACACGCTGCGCGACCCGTTGACCACGGCGGTGCGCAGGTAGCCGACGGCGGCCGCGGCGTCCCGGAGCCTGCCCCAGTTGCGGTGCAGGCCGGTGAAGGCCTCCTGGACCACGTCTTCCGCCGTCGCGGGCTCGTCGACCAGCAGAATCGCCAGCCGGACCAGCCGCATGCGGTGCTGGCGGTAGAGGTCTTCGAGGGTCAGCGGCGCGGCGGCGGTCTGCGCCGGGGCCGGACCGTCCATGACCCGCAGGTGGCCGAGGGTCGCCTCGACACTGCGTTCCGCATTGCCCTCGAGCATGGACCCCTGCCTGTTCTCGACCCCGGTTTGCACGGTGTGCCGCGTCAGCAGGTTCACGGTGTTCACAGCGCTCACACAGGTACTGACGCGTGCCCAGCCTATCGGGTTCGGATGCCGGTGCCACAGATCGGCTGCTGGTACAGAACCGTGACACGGGTAGCGTCGGCAGCAGTCCGCCCACGCCGACCACCGGAGATCCACATGGCCTGGTTCCTCGTCGAAATCACCTACGTCCAGGAGAAGATGCCGGACGTCCGGCCGCGCCACCGCGAGTTCCTGAGCAAGCTGGCCGAAGAGGGCCGCGTCGCGGTCGCCGGGCCGCTCGGCGACGGCACCGGCGGCGTCACGCTGTACCGGGCCGACGACGAGGCGCACCTCAAGGAGACGATCGACCGGGACCCCTACTTCCTGGAGGGCGTCATCGCCGAGCGGAGCGTGCGTGAGTTCAAGCCGGTGATCGGCGCCTGGCTGCCCGCGGAGTCCTAGACGAGGTCAGGCCCGGCCGCTCAGCTCGTAGTCGGCCGGGTCGACCTTGCGGGTCTCCAGCCAGTAGCGCCAGGTGAAGCCGGGCCAGATGGTCCGGTTCACGCCCTGGGCGTCGAGGTACCAGCTCTTGCAGCCGCCCTGGGTCCAGACGCCCTTGACCAGCTTGTCCTGGATCTCCCGCTGGAACTCGTCCTGCACGCCCGGCCGGACGTCGAGCGCCGCGGCGCCGCGCGAATCGGCGAGCTTGATCGCGTCGACGACGTACCGCGCCTGCGACTCGATCATGAACACCACCGAGTTGTGGCCCAGCGCGGTGTTCGGCCCGAGCAGGAAGAAGAGGTTCGGGAAACCGGACACCGTGATGCCCTTGTGCGTCCGCATGCCCTCGGTCGCCCACTCCTTGGCGAGGTTGCGGCCGTCGACGCCGGTGATGTCCAGGTACTCCAGCGCGTCGGTCACCTTGAAGCCGGTGCCGTAGACGATCGCGTCCACCTCGTGCTCCACGCCCGCGGAGTCGACGATGGAGTGCGCCCTGACCTCCCGGACGCCGTCGGTGACGACGTCGACGTTCGGCCGGGCCAGCGCCGGGTAGTAGTCGTTGGAGATCAGGACGCGCTTGCAGCCCATCGTGTAGCCGGGCGTGACCTTCTTGCGCAGCGCGCGGTCGTGGATGCCCTTCGCGATGTTCCGCTTCGCGATCAGCTCGCCGGCCTTCATGATCGCCGGGTGGCCGTTGAAGCCGATGGCCCGCGCTTCGAGCAGCCAGTACAGCGCGTTGCGGTAGAGGCGCTGGGCGCCCGGCACGCGCTTGAACAGCGTCTGCGCCCACGACGGCATCGCGTGGTCGGGCTTGGGCATGACCCACGGCGGCGTCCGCTGGAAGAGCGTCAGCTCGGCGACCTCGGGCGCGATCTTCGGGACGAACTGGACGGCGCTGGCGCCGGTCCCGACCACGGCGACCCGCTTGCCGCGCAGGTCGTACTCGTGGTTCCAGCGCGCGGAGTGCCAGGTCTGCCCCCGGAACGCCTCGATCCCGGGCAGCTCGGGGATCTGCGGGATGTGGAGACCGCCGACGCCGGAGACGAGGAACTGCGCGACGAACTCGCGGCCGTCCTTCGTCGTCGCCGTCCAGCGGCGCTCCCGCTCGTCCCAGTGGGCGCCGGTCAGCTCGACGCCGAAGCGGATCTTCTCGCGCAGCCGGTACTTGTCCGCGACACCCTTGAGGTACTCGAAGATCTCCGGCTGCGGCGAGAACGACCGCGACCAGTCCGGGTTCTGCTCGTACGAGAACGAGTACATGTGCGACTGCACGTCGCACGCGCACCCGGGGTAGGAGTTGTCGCGCCAGGTGCCGCCCACCTCGTCGGCCTTCTCCAGGAGCACGTAGTCCCGGATGCCGGCCTTTTCGAGCTGGATCGCCTGGCCGAGCCCGGAGAACCCGGTGCCCACGATCACGACCTTGAACCGCTCGGTCATCTGTCGGCCTCCGCTGCGTCGAGTTGGTGCGCAGATGACGTTACCTCAGGTAACAGTTACTTGGAAGTACCGGCTACTGATCAGTACGTCCCGCCGAGCTTGGTGTGGTCCCAGCTGACGACCTTGGTCGGCCGGAAGACCAGCCCGACGCGTTTCGCGGCCTGACCTGCGATGAAGGCCTGGAGTTCGGCGGGCGCGGGATCGCCCGGCTTGGCGCCCGAGTACCGCTGCATCAGCGTGGTGCCCATCCGGGTCACCTCGGCGGTGTCCTCGACGATCTCGACGTCGGCTTCGAACGAGACGCCGCGGAGCTTCTCGTAGCTGTCGCCGTCCTCGACGAGCACGGTCGCCTCCGGCAGCCGCCGGAGGTTCTTCGCCTTCTGCGACGTGCCGTAGGTCCAGGTCGCGACGCCGTCCTCGTGCGGGAAGTACCAGAGCGGCGCCAGGTGCGGGCGGCCGTTCGGGCCGACGCTGGCGACGTTGATGACCTTCTGCTCCGCCAGGTAGGCGCGCACTTCGTCTTCGGTCATCCGGATCTGGTCGCGACGGGACATCTTCACCCCTTGGTGGCGGCCCGGCCGCCGTGGCCGGTCACCGCCGACTCGAACGCGCCGCGGGCCTCGATGTCGGCGAGCGCGGCCTTGTCCGCCGACGGTACCCGGCTGCGGGAGCCGATTTCGATGACCGGCGGCAGGAACGCGCGGAACAGCTTGAGCGCGCCGACCCAGCGCGGCACGTGGATGGTCCGGGCGCGCTTGAGGATGCCCGCTTCGAGGTCGTCGAGGGCGACGTCCAGCGGGTAGGTCTTGCCGATCAAGCCGGGCATGGACGCGCGGAGCTTGCCGAAGACCGGGTGCGCGTCGGCGCTTTCGACCAGGTCGGTGCGGATCCACGTCGGGTGCGCGACGCCGACCTTGACACCCAGGTGGGCGACCTCGGCGCGGAGGCTGTTCGAGAACGCTTCGACGCCGGCCTTGGCGGCGGCGTAGTTGGCCATGCCGGGCGCGTGCGTGATCGCGGCGAGGCTGGAGATGGCCAGCAGGTAGCCCTTGCGCTCGATGACGTGCGGCAGCGTGACGCGGAACGTGCGCCAGACGCCGAGCAGGTCGACCTCGATGACCTTTTCGAACGCGGCCCGGTCGACCGAGCGGACGAAGCCCGCGGTCGCGATGCCGGCGTTGGCGATGACGATGTCGATGCCGCCGAAGTGCTCGACGACCCCCTTGGTGGCGCTTTCGAGCGCGTCCCAGCTGGTGACGTCGGCTTCCCACGCGTGGGCGTTCGGCCCGATCCGGTCGGCGACCTTCTGCTGCTCCTCGGCTTCGAGGCCGACGAGCGCGACCTTCGCCCCGCGGGCGGCCAGCCGTTCGGCCAGCCCGGCGCCGATGCCGCGGGCCGCGCCGGTGATCAGCACGACCTTGCCGTCGACCTTCTTGGTGCCGCTCAGCAGCGAAAACGGGTTGGCCACGGTGCCCTCCTAGACGTCACTTGAGGGCACCGTACCTCAACTTACCCGCAGTAAGCTACTCAGAAGTAGGGGCACTTTCACGGGAAAGTGCCCCTACTTCGCCGGGGGTCAGGTCGAGGGAGACCGACGCGATCAGGTCCGTCAGCTGTTCGGGCGTGCGGGCGCTGGCGATCGGGGCCGCCACCGTCGGCTGCTGCCGGAGCCAGGCGAGCGCCACCGTGGCCACCGAAACGCCGTGCGCGGCCGCCACTTCGTCCAGTGCGGCGAGGACGCGCTCGCCGCCGCTGTCCAAATAGGACTCCGCGCGACCGGCGCGCGGGCTGTCGCTCGCCGCGCCCTTCGTGCGGTACTTGCCGGTGAGAAAACCCCGGGCGAGGGCGAAGTACGGCAGCGTGGCGAGGCCTTCGCGGGCGACGAGCGGGGCGAGGTCGCGCTCGTAGTCCCGCTCGACGAGGTTGTAGTGCGGCTGCAGCACGGCGTACCGCGCGAGGCCGTTCTGGTCCGAAATGGACAGTGCGTCGGCGAGCCGCTCGGCGGAGTAGTTGGACGCGCCGAGGTAGCGGACCTTGCCCGCGCGGACCAGCGCGTCGAACGCCTGGAGCGTCTCTTCGAGCGGGGTGTCCGGGTCGTCCCGGTGCGCGTAGTAGAGGTCGATGTGGTCGGTCTTGAGGCGGCGCAGCGAGTCCTCGGCCGCCGCCTGGATGTTCTTCGCCGACAGGCCGGGCCGGCCGTCCCACAGGCCGACCTTGGTCGCGACGACGACGTCGTCCCGGCGGCCGCGGGCGGCGAGCCAGTTGCCGAGGATCTCCTCGGAGCCGCCCCCGCCGCCGTAGAGGTCGGCGGTGTCCACGAAGTTGCCGCCCGCCGCCGTGTAGGCGTCGAGGACGGCGAAGGACTGCGGCTCGTCCGCCGTCCAGCCGAAGACGTTGCCGCCGAGGTTGAGTCCGTACACGTCGAGGTCGGTGTTCCCGAGCTTGGTCATGCTTTCGACGGTAGTTCGCCGGATCCGGGAGGAAAATCGCCGTCCCACGCGTTGGGGTGTTCCATGGCTATCGAACTGGGCAAACTCGGGATCTGGCGGTACCACGCGAACGTCGATGCTGCGTTCGCCGCGGAGGCGGAGAAGCTCGGCTACCGCGCGATCTGGCTGGGCGGCTCGCCCGGCGCGGCCGACCTCGCGTCCGTGGACGGCATCCTGGAAGCGACGGACTCGCTGGTCGTCGCGACCGGCATCGTGAACATCTGGCAGGACGAGCCCGCGGACATCGCACGCGTCTACGAGCGCATCGCGGGCAAGTACCCGGACCGCTTCCTGCTGGGCGTCGGCGCGGGTCACCGCGAAGCGACGAAGGAGTACAAGAAGCCGTACGCGGCCCTGGTCGACTACCTCGACGGCCTGGACGCGGCGGGCGTTCCGGCGTCCGGGCGCGCGCTGGCGGCCCTGGGCCCCAAGGTGGTGGAGCTGTCGGGTACGCGGACGGCGGGGGCGCACCCCTACCTGACGACGCCGGAGCACACCCGCAGCTCCCGGGAGATCCTGGGCGCGGGCCCGCTGCTGGCGCCGGAGCACAAGGTCGTCTTGTCGACCGACGCGGACGAGGCGCGCGCGATCGGCCGTCAGACGGTGAAGTACTACCTCGGGCTGTCCAACTACGTCGCCAACCTGCGGAAACTAGGCTTCACGGACGCCGACCTGGACGGCGAGGGCAGTGACCGCCTGGTCGACGCGCTGGCCCTGCACGGCGACGCGGCGACGATCGCCCCGGGCCTGGCGGCCCACCTCGAGGCGGGGGCGGACCAGGTGGTGGTCCAGGTCCTGAACGAAGACCCGTGGCCGGCCTACCGCGCACTGGCGTCCGAACTGCTGTGATCCTCGTCCGGCCGCCGGGCGAACCGGCGGCCGGACGCACTCCTTCTGAACCGATTCCACGTGCGGGAAAGTTTCTCGCCGGGGACCGGTGTGCGGCGGCGGTACACCTCGTACGATGCGGTCGGGACCCACCCTGTGCCAAGGAGGAGTAACGATGCCCATCGCCACCCCCGAGGTCTACGCGGAGATGCTCGACCGGGCCAAGGCGAACGAGTTCGCCTACCCGGCCATCAACGTGACCTCGTCCGAGACCGTGAACGCCGCCATCCGCGGCTTCGCCGAGGCGGAGAGCGACGGCATCATCCAGTTCTCCACCGGCGGTGCGGAGTTCGCGTCCGGCCAGAAGGTCAAGGACATGGTCGTCGGCGCGACCGCGCTGGCGGAGTTCGCGCAGGTCGTGGCGGCTCGCTATGACGTGAACGTCGCGCTGCACACCGACCACTGCCCGAAGGACAAGCTGGACGGTTTCGTCCGCCCGCTGATCGAGATCTCGGCCGAGCGCGTCAAGAACGGCCAGAACCCGCTGTTCCAGTCCCACATGTGGGACGGCTCGGCGATCGACCTCGACGAGAACCTCGAGATCGCGGCGGAGCTGCTGGCCAAGACGGCGGCCGCGCACATCATCCTCGAGGTCGAAATCGGCGTCGTCGGCGGCGAGGAAGACGGCGTCGAGGCGGAGATCAACGAGAAGCTGTACACCGCCGAAGGCGACTTCCTGAAGACGATCGACGCGCTGGGCTCGGGCGAGAAGGGCCGCTACCTGCTGGCGGCGACGTTCGGCAACGTCCACGGCGTGTACAAGCCGGGCAACGTGAAGCTGCGCCCGGACGTGCTGAAGGGCGGCCAGGAGGCGGCGGCGAAGAAGCTCGGCCTGGACGCCGGTTCGAAGCCGTTCGAGCTGGTCTTCCACGGCGGCTCGGGCTCGCTCCCGGAGGAGATCCGCGAGGCGGTGTCGTACGGCGTGGTGAAGATGAACGTCGACACGGACACCCAGTACGCGTTCACTCGCCCGATCGTGGACCACTTCTTCAAGAACTACGACGGCGTCCTGAAGATCGACGGCGAGGTCGGGAACAAGAAGGTCTACGACCCCCGCTCGTACCTGAAGGCCGCCGAAGCCGGCATGGCCCAGCGCGTGGTCGAGGCCTGCCAGGCCCTCGGCTCGGCGGGCACGAAGCTCAAGTAGGCACGCGCGAAGGGGGGCACTTTCACGTGAAAGTGCCCCCCTTCGTCGTGTTCAGGCTGCTTCGGGAACCTGCCGTCGAGCGGACCAGCGCCGGGCCGCCGGGCCGGCCGCCGCCCACAGGGCGAACACCCCGCCGAGCACCACCAACGCCGTCCAGTACGCCGCCGGTGGGGCCGACTCCGTGTGCGCGTCACCCAGCACCCACGGCCGGAACTGCGACTGCACCCAGAACGCGCCGTAGCCGAACGCCGTCACCAGCAGCGCGCCCGCGCCGGCTCGGAGGACGCCGGACGTCATGGCGAACGCCAGGTCCACCGCCAGCCCCACGAACAGCAGGTAGAACGGCACCGTCGAGACCGGGAAGCCCAGCCCGAGCAACAGCGGCCACATCATCGACCGGTACGCCACGTACGCCAGCGCCACCGAAGTGGCCGCCCAGCGGAAGCCCAGCGTGCGCCGCGCCAGTACCAGGATCAACGCCATCACCCCGATGCCCCAGAGCGGGTACACCCACTCCGGGATCGGCATCGTGAAGTGCAGGACCGCCGTCCGGTCGACCGGGTGGCCGATCTGGTTGGCCGCGAAGTCCAGCAACGACTTCTCCGCCTCCGGCTGCCCGCGTTCCCAGGCGCGCAGACCCAGGATGCCGTACTCCTGCTGGCCGTTCGGGAAGAACGTGTTCTCCAGGAAGAACGCCCACAGGCCGAGCAGCACGCCGGTCCGGAACCGGCCCGGCGGCGCGTACCGCAGCCAGCCGAGCAGCACACCGGCCTGCATGATGCCCGTGCCCAGGTAGAGCATCATGTGGGACGGGCTCCACGCGGTCAGGTCGAGGCCGTTGACGCGGTGGTTGATCACGTCCAGCGGAGCCGCCACCAGGAACGTCAGCAGGCCGGCCTGCATCAGCCGCAGCGACGTCTTGTCGGCGCCGAGGCCCGTGTAGCTGTGGATCGCCACCAGCACCACGATGATCACCGTGCCGACGGTGTTGATCAGGTGCGGCGGCGCCAGGTCGTCGCGCAGCCAGCGGAAGTGCCACGACATGTCCCACGACGAGCCGAGCAGCTTGAACGCGAACGCCGTCAGCCACATCCCGTAGCAGAACCGGAGCACCCAGTCCGGGGTCGGCTGCCCGGGGGCGCCGCGGTGCCAGTGCCGCGTGAAGAACAGCCGCGTCTTGCCGACGGGGCTGCGCGGGATCACGTCCACCGGGACGTCGACTGCCTTGGCCATGCCGGACATCATGGCCGGTCATGGTCACGAGCGGGCCAAGACCGTGGCAAAGGACGCGAAAAATGGGGGTTCCCCCGACCTTCTTCCCCACCACCACCCTCAACGGAGGCGCTTCGCGCCCGGGTTCACCCCTACGGGTGGACGACTTGCTTCCGGCCCGCCCGGCTTGGCATGGTGTCGCGCCATGATGCCGAAACGAGTTGTCGCGGGCGTGCTCGTCGCCGCCCTGGTGCTGGCCGGAGCCGGGGTGCTCGGGAGCCTCTTCCTCTAGAGGCAGAATGGCCCCATGACGCACAACCTGCTCGGCCCCGAGCCGACGCTGCTGCCCGAGCACACCGCCGCACAGGCCGCGCTCGACGCCGGGACCGACCCGGCCACCGTCGCGGCCGAACACCCCGACTACAGCGAGGCCTGGGCTTCGCTGGCCGAAAAGGCCTTTGACGCGGGCGAGACCGTCGCCGCGTACGCCTACGCCCGCACTGGCTACCACCGGGGGCTCGACCAGCTGCGCCGCGCGGGCTGGAAGGGCTTCGGCCCGGTGCCGTGGTCGCACCGCCCGAACCAGGGCTTCCTGCGCGCGCTCGCAGTCCTGGGCAAGGCCGCCGGCAAGATCGGCGAAACCGAGGAGTTCGAGCGCTGCCGGACCTTCCTCGCCGACTCCGACCCCGCCGCCGCGGAAGCCACCGGCCTGAAGTGACGCCGTGGGCCCGGGACCGCGCGGTCCCGGGCCCGTCCGGCGTCAGAACCAGCCGCAGTTGACCGGCGCGGGAAGGCCAGCGAAGCGGCCCTCGAGCCAGGCGAACGCCTCCGGGTACGCCCGTACCGCGCCGAGCACGTGCGTCGGCACCAGCGACGTGCTGAACTGCACCTTGACGCCCTTGCCGCGCCACGTCCGGCCCAGGTCGCGGTCCTGGGCGTAGGGCACGATGTCGTCGAGTGCGCTGTGGACGATCAGCACCGGCGCCGACGGCTTCAGCGACCCGATCTTCTGCTCGGCCACCCGCGACGCGTACGGCTCTTCGCCGAGGTACGCGGTGAGCGAGCGGCCGTCGGTGGTCAGCGTCGAGGACTGCGTGAACGCGTGCGCGGCGATCGCCTCCACCGTGCACTCGGTCCGGACCTGCTCGAACAGCTGCTTCCCGCGCGCGTTGAGCAGCGCCGGGATGTTCAGCTCCGGGTACGCGTAGTTCATGCTCACCAGCGCGAAGCCGAGGAACCCGACCGCGTAGTGACCGTCGAGGTTCTTGGCGACCTCGGCGAGGTCCGCCGGCACCGCCCCCGCGTACGCGCCCTTCAGCTTCAACTCGGGCGCGTAGCTCGGCTGCAGTTCCGCCGCCGCGGCCGACGCGCCGCCGCCCTGGGAGTAGCCCGCGATGGCGACGGGGCCGTCGTCGGGCAGCCCCGCCTCCGGCAGCCGCTGGGCCGCGCGGATCGCGTCGAGCACCGCGTGGCCCTCCGAAGCGCGGTTGACGTAGGTGTGGTCCCCGGGCGTGCCCAGCCCTTCGTAGTCGGTGACGACGACGCCGTAACCGCGGGTCAGTAGCCCGGCGATGAACGGGCCCTCGTACTCGAAGCCCGCGGCAAGCGCTTTCGACGGGGCGCAGTCGTCGCCCTCGCCCTGGGTCCCGACGGCGTAGGAGACGATCGGGCGCACCCCGGTGCCGTGCCACGTCGAGGTCGGCGTCAGCACCGTGCCGGTGACGGCGATCGGCGAGCCGTGCGTGTCGGTGCTGCGGTACATGATCCGCTGCACGCTCGCGTCGGCCTTGATCAGCTTGACCGGGTCGATGTAGAACGTCGACGCCTCGTGCCGGAGGACGTCGCCGTTGCTCCCGGCGGGCAGCGGGGACGGCGGATCGTAGAAGGACGCGGCCGAGGCGGCGGGCGGGCCCAGCGTCGCCAACGCCAGGACGCAAAGCGTGGCGACGGCCGCGGAGCGGGCGCGGCGGGGGAAGATACGCATGCTTGCTCCTCGTTGAGCAGGTCGAGTGCGCGGGGGACACCTTTTTGGACAGAGGTGTCGGAAAAAGAATCACGTGAGGTGGACCACATGTCAAGCCCGGCTCCGCGTGGGCGGCCGCGCAAGCTCCCGCTCCCGGAGCAGCGTGCCCGCGTGCTGCAGGCGGCCTCCCGGGTCGTCGCGCAGCACGGGATGCAGGGCGCGACGATCGAGCAGATCGCGCGGGAGGCCGGCGTCTCGCGGCAGGCCGTGTACGAGCAGTTCGGCGACCGGGCGACGCTGTTCGCCGAGGTCGTGGCCGAAACCGAGGAGCGGGCCTTCACCGCCATCGCGGGGCCGTCGGTGGCCGACGAGCAGCCCGGTCTGCGGGCCTGGGCACGGGCCAACTACGCCAACATGGTCACCTTCGTCGCCGACCACCCCGAGGGCTACGGCGTGCTCCGCGCGGCCGAGCGCGCGGGCGACCCCGCTCTCACCCGGTTGAGGGAGAGACTCGCCGTCGTCTACGCCGAAGCGAGCCGCAAGCGGTGGGCCGCGCACGGCATCGACTCCGGCCGCGCGGACCGCGCGCTCGTCACGCTCTTCTTCGCGATGACCGAGTCACTGGTCCAGGCCACCTGGGACGGCGAGCCGCCGGACCAGGACGCGCTGATCGACCTGCTCACGGAATTCACCGTCGGCGGCGTCGCCCGCCTCCAGACCAAGGCGAGCGACGTCATCGAGCGGCTGCGGTAGGGCGGTGCGGGCGCTAAGCCGCGGCCAGTGCCGCCGCGGCCGAGCCCACCACCCGGTTGCGCCCGCCGTGCTTGGCCGCGTACACGGCCGCGTCGGCGGACGCCATCACCTCCTCGATGGACGAGCCGTCGAGCGGGTAGGCGGCGACGCCGATGGACGCCGTCTGCCGTTCGATGTCGACGGCCGCGCCCTCGTTGCTCGTGGTGCTGATGATCAGCTCGCTGACCCGCTGCCGGATGCGTTCCGCCGTGACGATCGCGTCTTCCTTGGACGTCGACGGCAGCAGGGCGACGAACTCCTCGCCGCCGAACCGGCCGACCAGGTCGTGCGCCCTGGTCTCCTGCTTGACCACGGCCGCGACCGCCTTGAGCACGTCGTCCCCCGCGAGGTGCCCGTAGGTGTCGTTGATCCGCTTGAAGTGGTCGAGGTCGATCATCATGGCGCCGAAGCTGCCGTTCTCGCGCTCGGCCCGCGAGATCTCGCGCTGGGCGCCGTCCTGCCAGGTGGTGGCGTTGAGCAGCTGCGTCTTCTGGTCGGTGGTGGCCAGCTCTTCCAGCCGCTTGATCAGCACGGACCGCTGCAGCACGTACAGCGGCAGGATGACCAGCACCGAGAGCAGCGGCTCCTCGTTGAGCACCATCACCAGCAGCGCGCCGACGCACAGGGTGGACAGCTCGAGCAGGTTGTCGTCCATGGTGCCGAGGCACGACACCGGGGTCGCGCTCTTCGGGTCGGCCAGGTAGAGGCCGAGGCCGGTCAGCGCGGTGTTGACCGTGAAGAAGGCCAGCCCGGCCAGCGTCACGGTGGCCACGCCGCTGCCGATGGTCATGTGACCGACGACACTCGCGGAGAAGGCCGACAAGATCATCGTGGTCGCGTTCGCGGCCACGCGGTGAAATTCACCCGGACGGGTGCCGGACCAGCTTCGGAAGGCCAAGTAGACGTACAGGACGACGCCGAGCGCGGCGATCAGCTGGGCCGGCAGCAGCAGGCCGGCGGGCAGCAGCCACACCGAAGTCATCGAGATGTAGGGCCCGTTGCTGAGGATCCGGCGCTCCCGTTCGAGTCGCCTGCTGACCTCTGTCTGCGCCACGGCCAGGCCCGTGAGCAGCGAAAACGTGCCCAGTTGGGCGACGGTGACCGGTACGGTCAACAGTGAGACGGCCGTCCAGCTCAGCATGACCGTGATGGCGGTCAGCGTCGCGATGATCCAGTCGCGGGGGCGGGTCCACAGTGCCCAGCCCCGCACGCGAGAAATCAAGTCTTGGCCGCGCTGTTCCCCCGATGTGACCATTTTTCCCCCAGACCCTTGCGCAGATGTACGGTGACAAAGTACTCACGGACAGTTTCAGACCGTTCGCCTGCTGTCCACAAGGGCTTTCGGTGTGTACTTTTTCTTTTGACACCGGAACGAGAGGTGGCCAGCGATGCGCGGCAAAGAACAGTGACCGCACAGCGCACCGCAAGGTCGCGCAGGTCGAGCCCACGCGCGGGGCATGTCAAGCATGTTCGGCGCGTGCGGCTTCTTTGTCGTTCCACCGTCCGGGGTCGCCCGCCACGGCCCGCGCCCACAGCGCCGCCAGCGGGAGCGTGAGCACGAGCCCGATGACGCCGAAGATCCCGACGGTGCTGTGCGGGGACAGCTGATCCGCGAGCAGGCCACCGATCAGCGGGCTGATGCCCATCATCGTGGTGAGGCCCGTGTTGGACAGGCCCATCACCTGCGCCCGCTGCTCGTCGGGCACGGCCAGGGTCAGTGACGCCGTCGCCTGCAGCAGGCAGACCGTGCCCAGGCCGCCGGAGACGATGAACAGCACGATCGACGAGATCGGCCCGGGGTTCAGGAAGCAGAGCACCAGCGGCACGGCGCACAGCGCCGACAGCGGGCCGATCAGCTTCGGGCGCAGCCGCGCCGGCACCCAGCGCGTGTAGGCGAAGGTCGCGATGACGCTGCCGATCGGGTCCGCCGCCAGCAGCAGGCCGATCGCTTCGGGGCCGCCGCCCGCCGCCGAGACGTACGGCGCCGCGATGCCCTCGTAGACCGGCAGCAGGCCCATCAGCCAGGTGAACAGCACCAGCGTCCGCAGCGGGGAGCTCGCGAACGCCGTCCGGCCGCCGCCGCCGAGGGTCGCGAAGAAGGACTTGCGCTGCTCACCGGCGGCCGCGGCCGGCCGGGCCTGGACGCCGAAGCGCACGAAGAGGGCCGAGAGCACGAACGTGGCGGCGTCGACGACCAGCGCCACGTGCGGGTCGAGGGCGATCAGCAGCGCGCCGCCGCCGGCGAAGCCGAGCAGCTGGGCGGTCTGCACGGTCATGCTCCGGATGCCCATCCCGACGACGAACCGGTCGCCTTCGAGCACCTGCGGCAGCAGCGCCAGCTGGGACGCCTTGAACGGCGGGTTGACCAGGGAAACGCCGCCGACCAGGACGCACATCAGCCAGAACGGCATGCCCGGGATGGCCACCAGCAGGATCAGGCCGGCTCGCAGCAGGTCGACGAGCACCATCACGCTGCGGCGGGGGAAGCGGTCGGCGAAGCCGGTGAGGAAGATGCCGCCCAGCAGCGACGGGGCGTAGGTGAGGGCGTAGGTCAGGCCGGTCAGCGCCGCCGAGTTCGTCCCGGTGAACACGAGGATGGACAGCGCGACCCTGGCCAGCTGGTCGCCGGCGATCGAGAGCAGCTCACCGAACCAGAGCGCCCGGAACTCGGCGATCCCGAACACCTCGCGGAACGTGACGCGATCCGGCGGTGCTGCCATGCGTTTCTCCCGACCTCTTGTGCAGACCGCGTCGCGCGCATGACCTCCGGTGACGAGACGACCAGTCGGTCATGAGGCAGTCACGGTACGTGAGTTACCTCAGCCAGTGTCCCGTGACTGTTGGTAAATCTCTAGGTTCTTTCGCTGGTATCGAAGTGTCACGGAGCTTTCCCGAACGGGTCAGACGATAGCCCCCAGTGTCTGACCGGTGGCTCAGGAGTCACCGATCGATCATTCCGTACCGCTTGGTCGGTCGCCAGGGGCAAAAGTAGCCACCTCGCGGTCGCGAGGTGGCTACCAGGGGGAGCAGGAGGTCAGCCGTCGACGGCGAGCGCGTCCTCGGCGGGGGTCCGGGCCGCCTCGGCGGCGCGGACGGCGTCGCGCTTGGCGACCTCCTCGCGGACGATCGGGATGACGTACCGGCCGAAGTCGATCGTGTCGCCGAGCATGTCGTAGCCGCGGGCGGAGAGGATCTCCACGCCGAGGTCGTAGTAGTCGAGCAGGGCCTGCGCGACCGTCTCCGGCGTCCCGACCAGCGCGTTCGAGTTGCCGGCGCCGCCGGTCGCGGCCGCGGTCGGCGTCCACAGCGCGCGGTCGAAGCGCTCACCCGCGGCCGCGATCTCCAGCAGCCGCTGCGAGCCGGTGTTCTCCGGTTCGGTGAGCTTGTGCCGCCGGGTCAGCGGCTGGCCGCCCTTGGTCCGGTCCTTGATCGCCCCCACGGTGGCGTACGCCTTCTCCCAGGCCAGCTCCTCGGTCGGCGCGATGATCGGCCGGAACGCGACCTGGATCCGCGGCACGTCGGTGCGGCCGGCGGCTTTCGCGGCCGCCTTGACCCACTCGATCTGCTCGGCGGTCTGCGCCAGCGGCTCACCCCAGAGGCAGTAGATGTCCGCTTCGGCGCCTCCGGCGGCGTACGCGGCGGGCGACGAGCCGCCGAAAGACACCTTCGGCCGCGGCTGCTGGACAGGCTTGACATCGCTGACGTAGTCGGCAAAGCGGTAGTACTGGCCTTCGAAGTCGAAGGGCTCGTCCGACGTCCAAGCCTGCTTGACGATCTGGATGGCCTCCCGCGTGCGCCCGTAGCGCTCGTCCTTCGTCAGGAAGTCGCCTTCGCGCTGCTGCTCGTGGTCGTTGCCGCCGGTGATGAAGTGCACGGTCAGGCGGCCGTCGGAGATCCGGTCGAGCGTCGCGAACGTCTTCGCCGCGAACGTCGGGTACGAGACGTTCGCGCGGTGCGCGAGCAGGATCTGCAGCTTGTCGAGCTTCGTGGCGACGTACGCGGCCGCCTGCGCGGGGTCGGGCGAGCCGGAGCCGTAGGCGAACAGCACCCGGTCCCAGCCGAAGTCTTCGTGCGCGCGGGCCAGGCGCAGCGTGTACTCCTTGTCGAACACCCCGCCGGAGCGGGCGTGCGTCTCCGACCCGTCGTGCGTGCCCCCGATGCCCAGGAACTCCACCGGCATTCCGTCACCTTCTCTCCCGTCGGTACTGCCCACGGCTACGCCGGGACGGGCGGGCGCGGCAACGGAGTCCGCAGGGTGGAACCAGTGGCGGCCGCGGGGATGGGTTCCGCACTGTGAGAAAGGGTTCGGGCGCCGGAACCCCGGCGTAGCTTCGGATCCGTGGCCGATTCCCCGCCGTTCACCCTGGCTGTCGTGGGCGCCGGACCCCGCGGGGTCGGCGTCCTCGAGCGGCTCGGCGCGAACGCGGCGGAGCTGCTCGGCGGACGGCGGCTCGAGGTGCACCTGATCGACCCGTTCCCGCCGGGGCCCGGCCGGGTGTGGCGCTACGACCAGTCGCCGCTGCTGCGGATGAACTCCATGCCCGAGGACGTCACGATGTTCACCGACGACTCGGTGAAGATGGCCGGCCCGGTGCGGCCGGGGCCGTCGCTGCTGGAGTGGGCGCGGAAGGTGCGTGACGGGGCGCTCGACGCCGACGTGCCGCCCGACGTCGTGGCCGAGCTGACGGCCCTGGACCCCTTCCACTTCCCGACCCGGCGCCTGCAGAGCGCCTACCTCACCTGGGTGTACCGCCAGGTCGTGGCGGACCTGCCGGACGGCGTCGGCGTCGTCGAACACGCGGCCCGCGCGGTCGCGGTCGACGGCCGGACCGTCCGCCTCTCCGACGGGTCGGCGATCGTCGCGGACGCCGTCGTCTTCACGGTCGGGCACCTCGACGCGGAACCCGACGAACGGGAGCGCGAGCTGGTGGCGTTCGCCGCGCGGCACGGGCTGGCCTACTACCCGGCCGGCTACACCGCCGACGTCGACTACGCGGGGGTCGAACCCGGGGAAACCGTGCTGGTGCGCGGGTTCGGGCTGGCGTTCGTCGACCTGATGCTGCTGCTGACCGAGGGGCGCGGCGGCCGGTTCGAGGACCTCCCGTGCGGCGGCCTGCGCTACCACCCGAGCGGCGCCGAGCCGGTGCTGCACGTCGGCTCGCGGCGCGGGGTGCCCTACCACGCGAAGATCGGCTACCGGCTGCGCGGGAAACCGTTGCGGCTGCCCCGGTTCTTCGACGCCCACGCGATCGACGCGCTCGCCGGCGACGTGCTCGACTTCCGCGCGGACGTCTGGCCGCTGATCGCGAAGGAACTCGCGTGGGGTTACTACAGCGAGCTGTTCACCGGCCACCCGGACCGGGTGACCCTGGACTTCGCGGTGTTCGCCGACGCCTTCGCCGACCTGGCCTGGGATTCGCCCGGCATGCGGGAGCTCGTCGCGCGGGCGGTGCCCGCCGAGGCCGACCGGCTCGACCTCGACCGGCTGGACCGGCCGATGGCGGACCGCACCTTCGGCACGGCGGAGGAGTTCGGCAAGGAACTGCGCAAGTACGTGGAGGCCGACCTGGCGCGTCGGGCGGACCAGGAGTTCAGCGCCGACCTGGGCGCCTTCATGGCGTTGCTGTCGGTGTACGGCCAGCTGCCCGGTCTGGTCCAAAGAGGACGGTTGGCGGCCGCGTCCCAGGTGTCCGACATGGACGGCTGGTTCCACGGGTTCTTCTCCTACTACGCCAGCGGGCCGCCGCCGCGCCGGTTGGAAGAGCTGCTGGCGCTGCACGAAGCAGGGCTGGTTTCCTTCGCGGGCGCGGACATGCGGGTGACGGCGGACCGCGGCGTCTTCGCGGCGACGTCGGCGAGCCACCCGGAGACGGTCGAGGCCCGCACGCTGATCGAAGCGCGGCTGCCGGGCCCGAGCGTGACCCGCGCCGCCGACGGCCTCCTCCGGCAGCTGCGCGATGCGGGCGAGCTGGCGGAGGAGACGGTGGCGGACCCGCTGTCGGGCGCGTTGCTGCCGTCGGGCCGGATCCACACCCGCGTGTCGGACTCCCGGGTCCTCGACGGCACCGGACGGCCCCACCCGCACCGGTTCGCGGTGGGCCCCCACACGAGCGCCCGCTCGGCGGCGGCGTTCACGCGGCCGCGGACGAACGCGTTGTCCTTCCGCCAGAACGACGCGGTGGCGCGGGAAATCCTGGCGCTGGTCAGCCCGCCCAGCTGACGAGCTCGCCGAGGACGACCTCGGGCGACGGCAGGTCGGCGATCTCGGCCGCGATGCCCTGGGCGATCTGCCGCGCGGCCGGATCGGCCAGCAGTTCGCGGGCCGCCGCTTCGATCGCGGGCATCCGGACGGCGTCCCCCACCAGCGCCTTCGCCGCACCGAGCGCCGACAGCGCTTCCGCGTTGGCGAACTGGTCGGCACCCTGGGGCAGGACCAGCTGCGGCAGCCCCGCCGCGAGCGCGCCGAGCACCGTCCCCGTGCCGCCGTGGTGCACCACCAGGCCCGCGTGCGCCAGCACCGACGCCTGGGGCACGAACCCGGCGACCCGCACGTTCTCCGGCACCGGGCCCAGCGCCGCGGGATCGCCCGGGCCGACCGCCACGACGACGTCCACCGGCAGCCGCGACAACGCCGCGATCGCCCCGCGCAGCACCTGGGTCGCGCCGAAGACGACCGTGCCCAGCGTCAGGTACACGAAGCCGTCTTCCGGCAGCGGAGGCAGCGGGACGTGGGCGTCGTACGGCGTCGGGCGCATCCGGAACACCTTCGGGACGCCGGCTGTGCCCGGGTCGCGGACGCTGTCCGGCCAGACGTCGATGCAGGTGTCGCCCAGCATCGCGTCCGCGGGCAGCTCGCCCCAGAGCGGTGCGAGCCGTTCGGCCGCGACGGACAGGAGCTCCGGCGGCATCGACCGGCCGATCACGAGCGACACGGCCGGGACGCCCGCCCGCTGGGCCAGTGCGCCGGTGCCGACGTCGCTCTGCTCGTAGACCACCAGATCCGGGCGCAGCGCGGGCAGCAGCGGGCGGAGGTCCGCCATCGTCGCCCGCGGCAGCAGTTCGGCGAACATCGTGATGCCGACGTCGATGAAGCCGGCGTCCGCGCCGTGGCGCCGCTGGGCTTCGGCCTCCGCCTCGCGGATCGAGATGCCGACGCGATGGGCCTCGAAGCCGAGCTCACGCACCTTCGGCACGAACGCCTCGCCGGTGCCGAAGACGACGTCGTGCCCGGCCGCGCGCGCCGCGTCCGCCAAGGGGAGCAGGGGGAAGAGGTGGCCGTACGCCGGGCGGCACGTGAACAGGATCCGCACCGCCCGAGCGTACCGGCGTCAGCAGCGGTTGAGCATGTCCGTCAGCGCGGTCTTCTCGGCGGAGTTGACCGTCAGCTTGAACCGGTACTTCACCGCGACCCACATCTTCGCGTAGGTGCACCAGTAGCTGACCAGCGGCGGCTTCCACGCGTCGGGCGACTTGTCGCCCTTCTCCTGGTTGACGTTGTCCGTCACGGCGATCAGCTGCGGGTCGGTGAGGTCGTTCGCGAACGCCTGCCGCTGCGCGGTCGTCCACGAGGAGGCGCCGGTGCGCCAGGCGTCGGCCAGCGGCACGACGTGGTCGATGTCCACATCGGACGCCGCCGTCCAGGTGGCGCCGTCGTACGGGCTGAACCACTTGCCGGAGGTCGCGGCGCAGCTCGAGTCGGTCACCACGTTCGTGCCGTCGCGCTTGAGCACCACTTCGCGGGTGTTGCAGCTGTTGCCCTGGTCGATCCAGTGCGGGAACTTGTCGCGGCTGTAGCCGGTCTGCGAGCCGTCGGCCTTGACGGTCAGCCCCGCGAGCTCGGACTTCGCCGTCGTGGCCGACGGGATGCCCGCCGGGGTCGCGTCCGCGACCCCGGCCAGGGTGCCGGACAGGACCGCGGTGACGGCCAGCACGGTGAACGAATGACGAACAGCACACCTGGTTGGCATTTTGCTGCCTCCGGGTCAGGGGCGGGGACAGCCCACCCTGAACCACCGGAGTGGCGGGTACAACACGTATAGGTGACGGGTTGCTGTCCGTCAGACGGCGCCCCGGACCAGCCGCAGGTCCTCGGTGTGCCGGTACCAGGTCCACTTGTTGACCGCGCGCTCGAACACCACGTCGTCACGCACCGGCCGGGTCGGGATGCAGCCGATCTGGAACGCCCGCGAGTACAGCGTCGACGGCCGCTTGAAGATCGTGCCCTTCACGACGCGGACGGCGAGGCCGGGGCCGCCCGGGTCCGGTCTCACCTCGATCGACGCGGCGGGGCCCCGCAGCGCCACCTGCTCGTCGGCGTAGGCCACGCCGCGGACCATCCGCAGCTGCCCGCGCCCGACGAGCACACCGCCGACGTCGTCGCGGATCAGGGGCACCGGGTCGACCTCGCCGCGCAACGCCAGCGCGAGCGCCCGCAGCGGCGTCTGCGGCAGGCCCCAGAGGGCGCCGACGACCGAGTCCGGCGAGGACGGCACGAACCCGACCGACACGCCGGAGAGCGCGTCCTTCCGGAGCAGGCGCAGCACGACCGCGGCGAGGTCGGCATCCGTGCCCGAGACGACCAGGTGATCGTGTTCGCCCAGCAAGGGGTCGATTTCCGCCTTGCCGGGCCGGCTCGGCACGCGGATCGACTCGACGTCGTCGACTTCTTCGAAGCCGGCCGCGTCGTCGCCACAGGCCACCACGATTCCGCGCACCCGCGGGTCCTCCGTTACAGTCATGCACCGGCATTTCGTCAGCGCCACCGGTGTCCGTCCGGGACACTAAACCTCAGTCGTCGAACACCTGGAGTGTCACATGCCGGCCATCGTGCTCATCGGTGCCCAATGGGGAGACGAAGGCAAGGGCAAGGCCACCGACCTGATGGGTGACCGCGTCCAGTGGGTCGTCCGCTACCAGGGTGGCAACAACGCCGGTCACACGGTCGTCCTGCCGAACGGCGAGAACTTCGCCCTGCACCTCATCCCGTCCGGCATCCTGACCCCGGGCGTGACGAACGTCATCGGCAACGGCGTGGTGGTCGACCCGGGTGTGCTGCTCGAAGAGCTCTCCGGTCTCGAAGCGCGGGACGTCGACACGTCCAAGCTGCTGATCTCGGCCGACGCGCACCTGATCATGCCGTACCACGTGGCCATCGACAAAGTCACCGAGCGGTACCTCGGCAGCCGCAAGATCGGCACCACCGGCCGCGGCATCGGGCCGTGCTACCAGGACAAGATCGCGCGCGTCGGCGTCCGCGTGCAGGACCTGCTGGACGAGAAGATCTTCCGCCAGAAGGTCGAAGCCGCGCTGGAGTTCAAGAACCAGGTGCTGGTGAAGGTCTACAACCGCAAGGCCCTCGACGCCGACCAGGTCGCCGACGAGGTGCTGGCGGCGGGCGAGAAGTTCGCGCACCGCATCGCCGACACGCGCCTGCAGCTCAACCAGGCCCTCGAGCGCGGCGAAACGGTGCTGCTGGAGGGGTCGCAGGGCACGCTGCTCGACGTCGACCACGGCACCTACCCGTTCGTGACGTCGTCGAACCCGACGTCCGGCGGCGCGAGCGCGGGCTCGGGCATCGGGCCGGGCCGCATCACGACGGTGCTCGGCATCCTCAAGGCCTACACCACGCGCGTCGGCTCCGGCCCGTTCCCGACCGAGCTGCACGACGAGTCCGGCGAGTACCTGCGCAAGCAGGGCGGCGAGTTCGGCGTGACGACCGGCCGCTCCCGGCGCACCGGCTGGTTCGACGCGGTGATCGCGCGGTACGCGGTGCGCGTCAACGGCATCACCGACTACTTCCTCACGAAGCTGGACGTGTTGTCCGGGCTGGAGAAGGTGCCGGTGTGCGTCGGCTACGAAGTCGACGGATTCCGCACGCCGGACATGCCGATGACGCAGACCGACGTGCACCACGCGATCCCGATCTACGAAGAGCACCCGGGCTGGTTCGAGGACATCTCGGGGTGCCGCACGTTCGAGGAGCTCCCGGCGAACGCGCGCGCGTACGTCGAACGCCTGGAAGAGCTTTCAGGCGCCCGGATCTCCGCGATCGGCGTCGGCCCGGGCCGCGACCAGACGATCGTCCGCCACCAGTTCGTCTAGGTCAGCTTGGTGCTGACCGGCGTCTCGTTGCGGAACAGGTCGAGCACCGGGCAGTGCTCGTCGACCTCGCGCTTGAGGTCTTCGTAGCGCTCCCGGCTCGCCGGCCCGTCGAGCTCGACCGACACCCGCACGTCCCCGAAACCGGGGCGGGTGTTGAAGGAGAAGCCGAAGAAGCCGTGCAGGTCGAGGTCGCCGTCCACGGTGACCTTGATGGAGTCGATCGGGATCCCGCGCTTCGCCGCCCAGAACTGGTAGGTGATGACCTGGCAGGACCCGAGGGCAGCCAGCGCGTACTCGACGGGGTTGGCGGCCTGGTCGGTCCCGCCGAGCGCGGCCGGTTCGTCGACGGTGAAGGTGTGGTCCCGCACCTTGACCTCGACCTCGGTCCTGGTGCCGGGCTTGAGAACGTGGCCGACGCTGAAGGAGACGGCAGCGTTGTGCGGATCGGCGTCGACGGCCTTGCGGGTGCCTTCGATGACTTCGGTCAGCGACATGGGGCTCTCCTGGGTGATCGGTTTCGCCACAGAGTGGGCGAATCCCGGGTGCCGCGCTCGGGTTCTCAAGTCCTGGGAAGCCGGAAACCGGTGGCGCGGCTCGCTAGCTTGGGAACATGACCATCGGAGTCACGCTCCCCGCGGGCGACACCGGCTCGGCGCCCAACCTCGTCGACGAGCTGCTCGCCCAGACCCGCCAAGCGGCCGACGCGGGCCTCAAGTCCGTCTGGTTCTCACAGCTCCCGCTCAGCCAGGACGCCATCGCCGTCGCCGCGCTGGCCGGGCGGGAAAACCCCGGCCTCGAGGTCGGCACCTCCGTCGTCCCGACCTACCCGCGCCACCCCCTGCTCGTCGCCAGTGCCGCGGTGACCGCGCAGGCCGCCACCGGCGGGAACTTCACCCTCGGCATCGGGCTGGGGTCGAAGGGCTTCCTCGGGCCCGTCTACGGCGTCGAGTACCCGCCGCCGATCCGGCACCTGCGCGAGTACCTCACCGTCCTGCGGCAGGTCTTCGCCGGGGACGCCGTCGACTTCGACGGCGAGACCGTCCAGGCGCACCCGCCGGGTCCGTCCACTGTGGCCGGTGGCGGGGACATCCCGGTCATCGTCGCCGCGATGGGGCCGCAGGCGCTGCGCGTCACCGGTGAGCTCGCCGACGGCACGCTGCCGTTCCTGGCCGGCCCGAGAGCGCTTTCCCGGGAAATCGTGCCGGCCCTGCCCGAAGGCAAGCGGATCATCGCCGCCGTCCCGGCCATCGTCACCGACGATCCCGACGCCGTCCGTGCGCTCGCCGTGGCGCAGATGGGCTTCTACGCGCAGATCCCGTCGTACCGGCGGATTCTCGAGGTCGAAGGCGTCGGCCACCCGGCGGACCTGGCGCTCATCGGCGACGAGAAGACCGTGCTGAACGGCCTGCAGCGGTACTACGACGCCGGCGCGACCGACGTCCTCGTCTCCCAGACCGGCATCCGGTCGAGCGAAGAGCGGCTCCGGACCTGGGAGGTCGTCAGCTCATTCGGTTCGTGAGGGTCGCCGTCACCGACATCTCCTCCAGGTCCAGCTCCCGCAGCACCTTCCGCAGCACTTCGTCGTCGAGGCGGCCCGCGCGGTTCTCGTCGATCATCGCCTTGCGCTGGGTGATCAGGAGCTCACGCCGGGCCTTCGCGAACTGGGCCTGCGGGCTGCCGGACCGGTCTTCGCCGGACAGCGTGATCGCGGCCTTGGCGAAGCGGTAGCGCGTGTCGATGAGCCGCTGGAGACGCTCCTTCAGCCGGTCGACCTTCTCCTGGGGCAGGTCCAGCGAAGCCAGCCGCTCGCGGCTGATCTCGCGCAGCCGCTCCTGCGCGGCCTTCTTCGCGACTTCGCGTGCGGCGAGCTCTTCCTCTTCGTCGCGCGATACTTCCTCGGGGTCTTCGACCTTGAGCGCCCGGATCAGCAGGGGCAACGTCAGCCCCTGGATGAGCACCGTGCCGATGGCGACGGTGAACGCGAACAGCTGGATCTCCTCGCGGCCCGGGGTGGCGGCCGGGACGCCGGCCGCGGCGGCGAGGGTGACGACGCCGCGCATGCCGGTCCACGACACCACCGCCAGCGTCCGCCAGGACGGCGCCTCGCGGTCGCGGCCGAACAGCCGGACCGTCTGCGGCAGGTAGGCCGACACGAACACCGCGGGGATCCGCACCAGCATCGTCACCACCAGCACCGCCGCGGCGCCCAGCACGAGCGTGCCGTTGTCGCGGGCCGCGTGCTGGGCGCCGTCCAGCACGAAGGGCAGCTGCAGTCCCATCAGCGCGAACACCAGCGCCTCCAGCAGGACGTCGATCGACGCCCACACCGATCTGTCCTGCATGCGGGTCGCGGGTGAGGCGTACAGCGCGCGGTGGCCCAGGAGCAGGCCCGCCGCGACGACGGCGAGCACGCCGGACCCGCTGAAGTCGTCGCTGAAGGGGTGCAGGTGCTCGGCGGTGACGTAGGCGGCGAACGGCACGATGATCCCGAACGCCGACTCCACCAGCGGGTCGTCGAGCTGCCGCCGGATCAGCACCACGAGCGCGCCGATGGCCAGGCCGACGCCGATGCCCAGCACGGTCGCCACCCCGAACACCGCGAACCCGTGCCCGGCCGAGCCCGCGGTGCCCGCGACGGCGGCGAGCGCGACCTTGTACAGCGTCAGCGCGGCGGCGTCGTTCACCAGGCTTTCGCCGGTCAGCACGGTCATCACCCGCCGCGGCAGGCCGAGCTTGCGCCCGATCGCGACGGCGGTCACCGCGTCCGGCGGCGCCACCACCGCGCCGAGGACGAGCGCGGAGGCGAACGGCACGTCCGGCAGCAGCAGGTGCACGACGACCGCGACGACCAGGGCGGTCAGCGCGACCAGCACCACGCCCAGCGCGACGATCGGCCGCAGCGCCCGCTTGAAGTGCGTCAGCGAGCTTTCGAGCGACGTCGAGTAGAGCAGCGGCGGCAGCACGGTGGTGAGCACCAGCTCGGGCTCCAGCTCGAACCGCGGCACACCGGGGATCAGCGCGACGCCGAGCGCGACGACCACCACCAGCAGCGGCGCGGACAGGTTGTAGCGCCGGGCGACCGCCGTCAGCGCCAGCGAACCGGCGAGCACGCCCATCAGCGTCAGAATTTCCACGAGCCTGATCTTTCCGCAGGTCGCGGGCCTCTGCTCGACTTCCGTTCACACCCTGGGCGGAGGACGTGCACCGACGGCACTCCGGCTGCTACGTGTTCACCGAGCGTCAGCCCAGCTCCTTCAGCTCCTGTTCCACCGCGGCCAGTTCCGCCTCCGAACCCTGGACCTTCGGTCCGGTGAACCACTTCCGGGCCGAAACCACCCACCACAGGGCAGCCCCGCCCAGCACCACGAGGAAGGCGATCGGCGTGTAGTTGAACGAATCGGCCGTCACCGGTGACACCTGCGGCAGCATGAACAGCACGAAGATCAGCGCGACCCACACCGTCGCGATGATGCCGACCGGCTTGCCCCAGCGGCCGAGCGTCCACGGGCCCGGCTCGAACGAGTCGCCGCGGCGGACGCGCAGGAACACCGGGATCACGTACGCCACGTACAGCCCGACCACGGCGATCGACGTCACCGCGGCGTAGGCGGTCGCGCTCCACAGGTACGGCAGGGCCAGCACCAGGGCGCCGCCCGCGGCGAGCCACACGGCGTTGGTCGGCGTCTGCGTGCGCTTGTTGATCCGGTGCCAGAAGCCCGAGCCCGGGATCGCGCCGTCCCGGGCGAAGGCGTAGATCATCCGGGAGTTCGCGGTCACCGACGCCATGCCGCAGAACAGCTGGGCGCCGATGCAGATCAGCAGGAGGAACTTGCCGGTGACCGCGCCGGTGGCGTCGATGAAGATCTGCGCGGGCGGGACGCCGGTCGCGGAGTTCACCGCACCGTCGTAGTCCTGGATGGCGAACGTCAGGCCGACCAGCAGGATCCAGCCGGCGACGAGGGAGACCACGATCGACATGACGATGCCGCGCGGCCCGGCGGTCGCCGCGCTCTTCGTCTCCTCGGTCATGTGCGCCGAGGCGTCGTAGCCGGTCAGCGTGTACTGCGCGACCAGCAGGCCGAGCGCGAAGACGTAGAACGTCGAGCCCCAGCCCGTCTGGTTGACGAAGCTGCCGAAGACGAAGGAGGCGTCCTGGTGCTTGGCCGGCACGAAGACCAGCACGCCGACGATCACCAGCACGCCGATCAGGTGCCACCACACGCTGACGTTGTTGAGGATGGCCACGATCCGGACGCCGAAGGTGTTCAGCAGCCCGTGCACCACGAGGATGATCGCCAGCAGCAGGATCGTGTGCCCCGGCGTCGCTGCGAAGCCGAACTGCAGGTCGAGGAACGCGTTGAGGAACAGCGCCGCGCCGAAGTCGATGCCCGCGGTCACCGCGATCTGCCCGATGAGGTTGAACCAGCCGGTGAACCACGACCACGCGGGTCCGTTCTTCGGCGCCAGCTTCGCGGCCCAGTAGTACAGCCCGCCGGCGGTCGGGTAGCTGGAGCAGACCTCGGCCATGCCGAGCCCGACCAGGACCACGAACACCCCGACCAGCGGCCAGCCCCAGATCATCGCGGCCGGGCCGCCGGTCTTCATGCCGAAGCCGTAGAGCGTGAGACAGCCGGAGAGGATCGAAATGATCGTGAAGGAGACGGCGAAGTTCGAGAACGCCGACATCGTCCGCTTGAGCTCCTGCGCGTACCCCAGCTGGTGCAGGCGCGCGCTGTCTTCGTCGGCGTGGTCGGGGGTGGTCTGCTGGTCGGAAACATCCATCGGGCACCTCTTGAAAGGTATGCGGCCAGACCATTGAATTCGCCGAAGGTAGCCCCGGTCCCGGAGGGTGTCAAGCCTCCGTCAAGAACTCGTCCAGCCGGCGCAGCAGGGGCCCGCCACCTCGGTGGTTGTTCGAGATGAGGGTCGCGGTGACACCCGACGACGGCCGGTGCGTGCTCCGGAACGAGACGCCGGAGTCGCCGCCCTCCAGCCGCACCAACCCGGGCCCCGGCAGCCAGAAGCCGAGCCCGTAACGGTCCGTGTGCGGGCGCAGCACCCGGTCCGCCCACGCGGGCGGCACGATCCGGCCCTCGAGCAACGCGGGCCAGAACCTCCGGATGTCGGCGGCGGTCGTGTAGATCCCGCCGTCGCCGTGGCCCACGACCGGCAGGCTGAACACGTTGGTGCGGCCGTCTTCCAGGTAGCCGGTGGCGGTCCGGCCGGGCAGCGCGTCGGAGCGGAGGAACGCCGTGTCGGTCATCCCGGCGGGCTCGGTGACGCGCGTCCGCACGAGGTCGGCGAAAGGTATGCCGGCGATCCGTTCGGCGATCAGGCCGAGCACGACGAACGCACTGTTGTTGTAGCGGAACCGTTCGCCGGGCGCGAACTGCTGCGGGAAGCCGCCGAGCGCGGCGAGGTAGTCGGCCGACGTGGCCAGCAGCGGGGTCGGCGGCGGGTCCGCCTCTTCGTCGCAGTAGTCGCCGATGCCGGACGTGT
Organism: Amycolatopsis sp. lyj-23; assembly: GCF_046549135.1. Lineage (NCBI taxonomy): Bacteria > Bacillati > Actinomycetota > Actinomycetes > Pseudonocardiales > Pseudonocardiaceae > Amycolatopsis > Amycolatopsis sp. lyj-23. The sequence continues at coordinate 91,827 of NZ_JAJPWN010000018.1, forward strand.
GCGTCAGCAGGTGCTCGACGGTGACGCGGTCGTCGATCAGCGGCAGGTCGGCACCGAGGACTTCGCGCGCCTTCGTCGTCAGCTCCAGGCGGCCCTCGGCGACCAGGCCGACCACGACCAGAGCCGTGAAACCCTTGGTGCCACTGGCGATCGCGAAGCGGGTGTCGAGGGTGTTTTCGACGCCGTAGCCGACGTGCGCGTACCCGCCCGCTTCGGCGAGCAGGACCTCGTCACCGCGGCTGACCAGCACGACACCGGAAAAGGGCGCTCCCATGGACTCAGGGTCCACGGGAGCGCCCGCCGGGGCAAAGCGATTACCAGCCCAGGAACGCGTGCAGCGACTCGAGCGCGGTGTCCGGCTGGTCGGCGAAGAAGCCGTCGACGCCGGCGTGGAAGAACGCGGCCTCTTCGGTGAAGACGTCACCGTAGGCGTCCGGCTGGGCCGAGGACCGCAGGTTGGCGGGCAGGAACGGGTTCTCGTTCCGGAAGGTGTACGGCTGGACCTTCAGGCCGGCCTGGTGCGCGTCCGCGACGAGCGTCGTCGGTGTGCCCAGGTTGTCGTTCTTGTCCCGCGGGATGACCTGCGCCTTGTCCGGCCCGAGGTACTTCGCGTACTTCGCGACTTCGCGCAGCCCCTGCGGCGTGACGAGGTCGGCGTACGTGCGCTTGTCACCCTTCGCGACGAAGTCCGCCGGAGCACCGCTCGCCGACGTCAGCTGCAGCAGCGGTGTGCGGACCTGCTTGTGCAGCGCGATCAGGTTCGACACCTCGAACGACTGGATGATCGCGGGCGCGTCCGGCCGGTCGAGGCCGTTGCGCTTGAGGATCGCGACCAGCTTCGGCTCGGTCGGGTTGCCGATCGACTGGAAGAACGTCGAGTGCTTGACCTCGGGGTAGGTGCCCAGCGTCCGGTGCAGCTCGCGGCCGAGGCGCCTGGTCAGGTCGAGGACCTCCTGGTAGGAGGCGATCTGGTAGCGCCCGTTGTACAGCGTGTTGTGCGGCCGGTTCTGCGGGATGCGCTCGACCGCGCGCAGCGTCTTCAGCTCGGCGAGGGTGAAGTCCTGGGTGAACCACCCGGTGGTGGTGACCCCGTCGAGCACGACGGTCTTCTTCCGGTTCGCGAACTCGGGGTGCTTCGCGACATCGGTCGTACCGCCGATCTCGGGCTCGTGCCGGGCGACGAGCTGCCCGTCCTTGGTCGGCACCAGGTCGACGTCGACCCAGTCGACCCCCATCCGGAAGGCGAGCTCGTAGGAGGCGAGGGTGTGCTCCGGCCGGTACCCGGGCGCGCCGCGGTGTCCGATGATCACGGGCTCATCGTGGCCCCGCCCCCGCGCGGCCGCATCGCCGGACCCGCTCTCGGCGGCACTCGCCGACCCGACGGCAACCCCGGTGACGCTCAGCAACGCCAGCCCGGCCAGAGCGAGGATGCCGACACGTTTGCGCTTCATCTGGTGACCTCTTTCCTACAGGGTGTGCCCTGACTACCCGCGTCACCCTCGATGTCGCAAGCGTCCGAAGTACGTACCTGACCGGTCAAGGCGGTAAACGGCGCGTGGACTCCTGTTCGCTCGCGGGCCGGCTTGGGGTGGCGGGGGGAGGTCTGGGTGGGGCCGCCGGTGGTGCTTCGGCGCGCCGGTCACGCTGTTCGCCTGGCCGACTGCGGCGGGCGCAGGTCGCTGTGGCGGACGAGCAGGGCCTGCCAAACCCGGCCGAACCCGCCCCACCGCGCCCAGCCGCAGCCGACCAGCACAAGCCCCACGACTGTCCCCGGCGATGGTGCGATGTCCCCCCGCCCACCCGGCCGGATACGCTGTGCGGCGTGCGCGTACTGGTAATCGGCTCCGGCGCCCGGGAGCATGCACTCGTCCTCGCGGCGTCCGGTGATCCCGCCGTCACCGCCCTGGCCTGTGCCCCCGGCAACGCCGGGACCGCCGCGGTCGCCGAACAGCTCGGTGTCGAAGCCGCCGATCCCGAGGCCGTTGCCGGGCTCGCGAAGAGCTGGCAGGCCGATCTCGTCGTGGTCGGGCCCGAGGTTCCGCTCGTCGCCGGTGTGGCCGATGCCGTGCGGAAGGCCGGTATCGCCTGCTTCGGCCCGTCGGCCGCCGCCGCTCGGATCGAGGGGTCGAAGGCCTTCGCGAAGGACGTCATGGCCGCCGCGAACGTGCCCACCGCGCGCTGCGAGGTCGTCGACAACCCCGCGCGCCTCGATGCCGCGCTCGGCCGGTTCGGGCCGACCTGGGTCGTCAAGGACGACGGGCTCGCCGCCGGCAAGGGTGTCGTCGTCACGACCGACTACGACGTCGCCCGCAAACACGCCATCATGCTGCTCGACGGCGGCCACCCGGTCCTCCTGGAGTCCTATTTGGACGGACCGGAAGCCTCTCTGTTCTGCTTCGTCGACGGCGGCACCGTCGTCCCGCTGCTGCCCGCGCAGGACTTCAAGCGCGTCGGCGACGGCGACGCGGGCCCGAACACCGGCGGCATGGGTGCGTACTCGCCGCTGCCGTGGGCGCCGGAAAACCTGGTCGACGAGCTGGTCGAGACGGTCGTCCAGCCGGTCGCCGACGAGCTCGTGAACCGCGGTGCGTCCTTCTCCGGCCTGCTCTACGCCGGCCTGGCGCTCACCTCCGAGGGCCCGCAGGTCATCGAGTTCAACTGCCGCTTCGGCGACCCGGAGACGCAGGTCGTGCTGGCGCTGCTGCGCACGCCGATCGCCGGCCTCATGCACGCCACCGCCACCGGCAAGCTCGCCGAGCACCCGCCGCTGGAGTGGTCCGGCGGCGCCGCGGTCACCGTCGTGATCGCCGCCGACGGCTACCCGGGCAAGCCGCGCACCGGTGACGTCATCACCGGGGCCGAGCTGGAAGGCGTCCTGCACGCCGGCACCCGCCGCCGAGACGACGGCGCCGTCGTCTCCTCCGGCGGCCGCGTGCTCTCGGTCGTCGGCACCGGCAAGACGCTGAAGTCGGCGCGCAAGCACGCCTACGAAACCGTCGAAAAGGTCCACCTCGCCGGCTCCCACCACCGCACGGACATCGCGCTCAAGGCGGCGAACGGCGAGATCAGCGCCCCGACGGCGAAACAGCGCGCCTGATTCCACGGATCGAGGGAACCGGCCGGGCGCACTCATCGTCCAAACTCAGGCTGCCACCACGTCCGCGTTGGTAGCCTCGACGGGAACCGGCCGGTCACTGTCCGTATGACGTCAGGGGAGCGCATGTCAGGACCCTCGTACGACCTCAGCTCGGCTGTCCCCGTAGCACCGGCGGCCGCGGACGTCCTGGTCCACCCGGACAAGCTCCTCGACGTCGCCCGGATCGTCGAAGAGCAGGCCAACGCCCTCGAAGACCAGCTGCTGACCCGGCTCGGCCAGCTGCGGATCGACGCGCCGTCGGCCGACGTGATCAGCACGCAGTCGGTGCAGGCCTGGAACACCCTGATCGCCGACGGCGACCGCTCCTACGCCGGGCAGGTCCGCGAGTACGTCGCCGGCCTCAAGCGCCTGGTCTCCCAGCTGCGCGACGCCGCGAAGGACTACAAGGTCAGCGACGAGGAGAAGGCGGCGGCATTCGGTGACCGCGGCAAGCACGGTGCGTAAGCGGATCGCCGGGGGCGTGCTCGCGACGGCGGCGCTCGCCGGCTGCTCCGCGGGCACCGACGGCACGCCGTACCCGGTCGAAACGGCCGCCACGGCGGCGTCGCAGAGCGCCAAGGCCGCCCAGCTGCCGAAGCGCCCGGCCGAGCTGTCGCTGCAGGGCGTCGACCTGTGCGAGATCTTCCCGCAGGTGCAGCTCGACGCGCTGAAGATCACCAGCAACCCGCGGCCGGCCACGGAGCCGGACGGCCCGGTGTGCGTGTTCGACGCCGACGGCGCCGAGCCGGTGCACTCCTACCACGTCCGGGCGGTGCAGGCGGACCTCGACCAGTGGATCACCGGCAACCGCAAGAAGAACAGCATGACCACCGAGCCGACGGCGATCGGTGGGTACCCGGCGCTGACGAACCACCGCGCGGCCGGCGACCCGGCCGACTGCGAGACGCTCGTCGGCGTCGCGAAGGACCGGACGCTCGCCGTCCAGACCTTCGCCATCACCCGCGGCCGGCTCACGCAGCCGCAGCTGTGCGACATGTCGGCCCACGCCGCCGACCTGGCGTTGCAGACCCTGAAAGCACGCAACTAGGGAGGGCGCGTGGAATTCTCCGAGCTCGCGGCCGGCATCCAGAACCACCGGTTCGACGGCTGGACCAACACCGCGATCGCCGACCAGATCACGCGGATGATCAACGGCGACGGCACCGGCAGCATCGGCACCGCCGTCGACGCGCTGAAGGCCGTCGCGACCGCGCTCGCCCACACCGACCAGACGCTGCGCGCCCAGCTGCTCAAGCTCGGCGTCGAGTGGCAGAGCCAGGCCGGCGGCGCGGCGAGCCAGGTGTTCACCGAGCAGGCCGGCTTCTCCCAGGACGCCACGACGAAGGTCGCGCACGCCGCGGAAATGGTGTTCGAGCAGGGTGAGGCGTTCAACCGGACCAAGTACAAGCTGCCGGACGCCGAAACGGTCCGGAAGGGCGCGGGCGGCTTCACCCTCACCGATAGCGTGCTGCTGAGCCTCATCGGCTTCGAAACCGACCACGCCCGCCAGGTCGAGGCCGCGAACGACGCCAAGGCCCAGGCGCAGCAGGCGTTGAACGAGTACGCGCAGCAGAGCGGCACAAACCTCCTGTCGACGCAGGCGCTGTCCGACCCGGAGTCGCTGAAGCTCGCCGCCCCGGGCATCGCGCCGGGCGTGCTGGACGTCGCCGGCGCCGCGGTCGCGGTGACGCCGGACGGCGGCGTGAAACCGGCCTCGGACCGGGTCCGGTCGGTGCACGTCGACCCGCCGGTCGTGCAGCCGGTGTCCCACACCGTCCACGCCGACCCGCCGACCCCGGTGTACGGCGTCGCGGCGCAGCAGCCCGCCCGCGCGGCCCAGCAGCCGCCGCGGCAGAGCGGCTCGACCGGCTCGGCCGGCGCGGCGGCCGCCCAGCACACGACACCGAGTTCCGCGACGACGCCGTCGGGCGCGAAGCCGCCGACGTCGGCGCCCGCGCCGGGCTGGGTCCACACCCCGGGCCGCGGCTCGTCCGGCGACCCGTCCGGCCGCTTCACCCCCGGCCCGCTGACCGCGGGCCAGGGCGACCAGTTCGTCCCGCCGGGGGCGCCCGGCGCGCTGCCGCCCGGCGGTTTGCCGCCCGGCTCGGCCCCGCCGACCGCGCCGATCAAGTCGCTCGGCGGAAGCGGCGGAAGCGGCGGGGGCGCGGCCGGCGGTTCGACCGGCATCGACAGTTCCGCGGCCGGTCGCGGCCCGGACGGCCTGCTGGCCAAGGGCCGCACGGTCGGCGCGCTCCCGCAGGCCCCGCTCCAGCCCGGCCAGTACACGGCCGAACGCGGCTTCACCGCCAGGCCCGGCGCGACGCCCGGCGAGATCGGCGCCGGTGCGGCGGCGGTCGGCGCGGGCGCGGCCGGCGGCGCGTTGAGCGGCGACAAGGAACGTCAGCGGCGCGAGAAGGGTCAGCCCAAGGGCCCGGTGCGGCCGCTGCCGGTCGGCGAGCTGCCCGAAGAGGAAGCGGTCGCGCTGCGCAAGTCCGAGCAGATCAGCCCGAAGCAGAAGCCGGGCGAGGCGCGGTTCCTGGCCGAGGCGGCACCGCAGGAGGAGGACGCCGAGCACGTCCGCCGCTACGGCGTCGACGACCAGGACCTGTTCGCCGACCAGCGGATGGTTTCTCCTGACGTGCTGGGCGACCACGGCGGGGACGGGCGCTGACCGTGTCGCTCGTCCTGTCGGCCCTCGAGTTCGACGTACTCTGGGAGTCCCTCGAGCTGCCCCGCCGGCACGTCGCGCTCGACGTGCCGAGCGAAGGCACCACCCGCACCGAGCGGCTCCAGCTGGTGGAGTCGGCGTGGGCGTCGCTGAGCGAGCGGCGACTGGCCCGCAACCGGCGGGTGTCCGGCGAGCTGGCCGACTGGCTGCACCTGCTCGCGCGCCCGCAGTCCGGCATCGACGTCTGGGTGTGGGCCGAACGCGAGATCCGCGGCCGCGCGGTCAGCCTGCGCAGCCAAGCGGTGCTCGCGGTGGTCGACCACGGCGAGGTCTGGCTGATCCCGGCCACCGAGGACGGCCTGGCGGAGGCGGCGGTCTCGGTGGCGGGCGAGCTGGGCCCGGGCATCGGCCAGACGGTCAGCCTCCCCTACGACGTCGTGAAAGCCGCCGACGCGGCAGCGAAGGGCGACGCGAAAGCAATGGTCACGGCGTTGGAGGACCGCGGGATACCGCTGTTCCAGGCCCAGGAGCTCGCCGGCATGCTGCTGGGCCAGCAGGCCCGCGGCCAGTTCGGCGCGGAACGCACCACGCGCGACGGGGTGGTGCACCGGGCCGGCCGGGTGGTGGCGTTCTTCGACACGGACTCGGGCCGCTACCTGTTCCAGGTGAGCCGCGACGGCGACGGCCGCGAGTGGGCCACCGTCACCCCGGCGGACAACACGCTGCTCGCGACGCGGATCCGTGAACTGGTGGCGGAGACCTGAGCCCCGCCGGGGGGAAGTTGGCGGAGAGCCGTACCCGCGCCCCGGGTGAAGTCATAAAGTAAGCGCGGAACCGTCCTGGTCGTGACGACGTCCGATCGGCGGAGACAAGTTTCGAAGGGGATGACGAACCGTGCCTGTCTACGACCCGGACTCGATGGCCATCGCGGCCCGCCAGGTGGAGCAGCTGAAGGACGAGTTCGAGAAGTCCAAGCACAAGGTCACGGGCCTGGACCACGAGAAGGAAAGCCCCTTCGGCGGCATGGACGAGACGGGCGAGGCGCACGGCGCGGTCGGCAAGTTCAAGGACGGCGTGCACAGCCAGTTCGACGCCGCGGGCAAGCACATGGAGGCGCTGGGCTTCGTCATGCGCAAGGCCGCCGGCCTGATCGCCGAAACCGACCAGGTCGGGGCGAGCGACCTCAAGCTGCACGTCGACAAGTGAACAGGGGGCACGGGTGGGGCTGAACGCGGTCGGCGCCGGAACGCCGGACAACTGGGACGCCTTCGTGAAGAAGGTGGACCAGGTCGAAAAGGTCGACCTGGAAAAGATTTCGGCGGCGGCGACGCAGTTCCGCGAAGCGGGCAAGAACGCCGGTGACCACAATGCGTCCCTGAAGAATTCGACCGACGCGCTCAACGGCAGCGTGTGGGCCGGTCCGGCGGCGGACCAGTTCTTCCAGTACGTCCGCCAGGTCCGCGACGCCGGCACCAAGGTGCAGACCCACCTCGAGGACGTCGCCAAGGACCTCGACGACCTGCAGTCGAGCCTGGCGCAGATCAAGAAGACGGTGCAGGACAAGCAGCTGGCCGCGGAGAAGGCGGTCAACGAGCGCAACGCCAAGGCCGAGACCGACATCAACAACGCGCTCGCCGCGGCCAAGAAGGCCCACGACGAAGGCAAGCCGGGTCCCAGCCCCAGCGCCGACGAGCTCCTGGCCACCGCGAAGACGGACATCCACACCATCACGGCCGGCTTCGACGGCGACGTGACGGGCCTGCAGACCCAGGCGGACACGGCGATCAAGGCGTCGCAGAACCTGATGTCCCAGCAGATCGAGGGCGGCTACGACCAGGTGCCCCTGCCGAGCAGTGCGGCCGCGGCCCCGAAGAGCACGGGCGGCATCCACAGCAACGGCTCGTCCCACCACGGCGGTGGCGGCGGCGGGGGTGGCGGTGGCGGAGGAGGCGGCGGTGGTGGCGGCGGCCTCGGGCCGAGCGGCGGGCCGCCTTCCTCGCCGCCTCCCGGGAACGTCCAGCAGTGGATCCAGGAGGCCATGAAGGCGCTGCAGGCCGCGGGAATTCCGGTGACCGATGCGGATATCCCCAAGATTTGGGCAATCATCCAGCACGAATCCGGCGGAAATCCCAACGCCATCAACAACTGGGATTCGAATGCGGCCGCCGGGCACCCGTCCAAGGGGCTCATGCAGTGCATCGACTCCACGTTCAACGCGCACAAGCTCCCCGGGCACGACAACATCTACAACCCGGTCGACAACATCATCGCCGGTGTCCGGTACTCCTTCGACCGGTACGGCGGCCTCGACAACGTGCCCGGGATCAAGGCCATGGCCCACGGGGGTGCCTACCGCGGCTACTAGCCTGGCCCCATGGCCGACCTCGGAGCTTTCGCCGGGCCCGCGCTGCGGGCCGGTGTGCCGCCCTTCCACGTCATGGACGTCCTCTCCGCGGCGGGGGCCCGGCAGCGCAGTCACGGCGACCTCGTGTCCCTCGCCGCCGGGCAGCCGTCCGCGCCCGCGCCGGAGCCCGTGCTCGAGGCCGCGCGAAAGGCGCTGGAAGGCAGCACCCTCGGGTACACCGAGCAGCTCGGCATCCCGGAACTGCGCGAGGCCGTGGCCGGGCACTACCGGAAGCGGTACGACGTCGACGTCCAGGCGCACGACGTCGTCCTGACCACCGGCTCCTCGGGTGGTTTCCTGCTCGCCTTCCTCAGCGCCTTCGACCCCGGCGCCAAGGTGGCCATGGCGCGGCCCGGCTATCCCGCCTACCGCAACCTGCTCGCCGTCCTCGGCTGCGAGGTCGTCGAGTTCGCCACCACCGCGGAAACGAACTTCCAGCCGACGGTGGCACTGCTCGACGAGCTCGGGCCGATCGACGGCCTGATCGTCGCCAGCCCGAGCAACCCCACCGGCACCGTGCTGCCGCCCGGGGAGCTCGCCGCCATCACGGGCTGGTGCGCGTCGCACGGGGTCCAGCTGATCAGCGACGAGATCTACCACGGCATCTCCTACGGCGCCGAGCTCGACTGCGCGTGGCAGTACGGCCGTGAGCCGATCGTGCTCGGCAGCTTCTCGAAGTACTTCGCGATGACCGGCTGGCGGCTCGGCTGGATGATCGTGCCGCAGCGCCTGCACCGCGCCGTCGACGTCCTGACCGGCAACTTCACCATCTGCCCGCCCGCGGTTTCGCAGTACGCGGCCCTCGCCGCCTTCACGCCCGAGGCGTACTCGGAAGCCGACGCCCACGTCGAGCGGTACCGCGCCAACCGCGACCGGCTCTTCGCCGGCCTGCAGCGCATCGGCCTCGACAAGCTCGCGCCGGCCGACGGCGCCTTCTACGCGTACGCCGACGTCAGCGCGTACACGCACGACAGCCTGAGCTGGTGCCAGCGGCTGCTCGCCGACACCGGGGTCGCCATCACCCCGGGCGTCGACTTCGACCCGGTCGACGGCGGCAAGTACGTCCGGTTCTCCTTCGCCGGCAGCGCCGAGGACATCGACGAGGCGCTCCGCCGACTGGGGGCGTGGCTGCCCAGGGGGAACCCTGAATAAACCCCGAACGTTGGCCGGGCGAGGGGAGTTTCACCGCGCCGGGTGGCACTGTGGAGGCATCGGGCCGGTGGGGCCACGGGGAAACATCGGAGGAACCATGTTCTGGAAGATCGTCGGCGGCCTGATCGTCGCCTGGGTGGCGTTCATGGTGCTGGGCGCCGTGCTCGGCTTCGTGTTCAAGGCCGTCCTGTGGATCGCCGTCATCGGCGGCATCGCCTTCCTCGGCGCGGCCGGCTACAAGGCGGTCACCGGTGGCCGCAAGGACCCGCGGCGCATCAACCGCTACTAGGGGATCCGCGCCACGCCGCCCAGCGCCGTCCAGTTGACCGGCGTCAGCGGCGCCAGGCGCGGCCCGTCCGGCCACCACTCGTGCGGCGCGGTCAGCCCGGGTTCGAGCAGGTCGAGGCCGTCGAAGAACGACGTGATCCCGGCCCGCGACCGGTAGCGCGTGTCGAGGCCGGTGCCGCTCAAGCGGTCCTGCAGGGACGCCGCGACGGCGGCCGCCTCGGAGCCGTCGGCCGGGTCGTGCCGGTGCAGCAGGAGCAGGTACGAGCCCGGCGCCAGCGCGCCGACGTAGGACTTGACCACCTGCTGCGCCTGCTGGAGGTCGGCGATGTGGTCGACGACCCCGCAGAGCACGAGCCCGGCGGGCCGGTCGAAGTCGATGAACCGCGCGACCCCGGCGAGCGTCTCGCCGGGGTTCAGCGGGTCGGTGCCGCAGATGTGCGTGAAGTCGTTGTCCACGAGCAGCGCCCGGCCGTGCGCTTCCACCACCGGGTCGTCGCCGACGTAGACGACGTGCGCTTCCGGGTTGTACTTCTGCGCCACCTGGTGGGTGTTCTCCGCCGTCGGGAAGCCGGACCCGAGGTCGAGGAACTGGTCGACGGCCAGCCGCTCGGTCAGGTAGCGGACCGCGCGCACCAGCCACTGCCGGACTTCCCGCGCCATGGCCGGTGCTCCCGGGGCGATGGCCGTCAGCTGCCGCACCACGGCGCGGTCGGGCTCGTAGTGGTTCTGCCCGCCCAGCAGCGCGTCGGTGACGCGCGCGATGCTCGGCCGCTCGAAGTCGACGTGGGCCGACGGTCGTTCGCTCGTCGCCATGCGCACCTACCGGGGAGTCGGGGGACGCCCCAGCCTAGGACATGGAGATCACGTCGGGTAGGCGGCCGTGCGGTGCGGGTGAGTGGTCAGTCCAGCCAGGCGCGGGCCGCGTCGGCGCCGTTCCACACGTGGGCCCGCAGCCCGACCGCCCGTGCTCCCTCCACATTGGACTCGCGGTCGTCGAAGAACAGGCAGTCGGCCGGTTCGGCGCCGAGCTCGTCGAGCAGCAGGCGGAAGATCTTCGCGTCCGGCTTCACGCAGCGGACGTCGCCCGAGAACAGCGTCACGCGGAAGTGCCGCGCCCAGTCCTGCGCGCGGGCCCACTCGCCGAAGGCGATCGGCGCGTTCGAGAGCAGCGCCAGGTTCGCGCCGGCCTCGGAGAGCGCTTCGAGCAGCGCCTTCGACGACGGCTCCAGGTGACCCCAGCCCTCGACGTCGACGCGGGTCAGCTCGGCCGACAGCGCCTCGTCGACCGGCGCCCCCACGGCGTTGCCGACCGCCTGCCAGTACTCGAGCGGGGTGCTGCCGGCGTCGAAGGGAATGCGGTACTCCCAGTACGCCTCGAGGAACTCCGGCAGCGGCGCGCCCATCGCCGCGGCGAGGTCCGGGAGGGCGGCGCTCGGCTTGCTGAGCACGTCGCCGTAGTCGAACACGATCCAGTTCACGAGGTCCCCCGCGTTCTCAGGCGCCGGTCTTGATCCGGCGCAGGGCTTCTTCGACGTCGGTCGCGCTGAGGTCCCGGTGGGTGACGAACCGGACCTTGCCCGCCATCGGCACCGCGCGGATGCCGAGCGAGTCGAGCCAGGCGAGCGCGGTCGGGATGTCGGGGACCTCGGCGAGCACGATGTTGGTGTCGGGCGTGTTGGTGGGCCAGCCGTGCTCGCGCAGGCCTTCGGCGAGCCGCTGCGCGTTCTCGTGCGACTCGGCCAGCTCCGGGATCCGGTCCAGGGCGATCAGGCACGCCGCGGCCAGCACGCCGCCCTGGCGGACGCCGCCGCCGAGCATCTGCCGCATCCGGCGGGCCCGCTCGACGAACGCCGCGCTGCCCGCGACGACCGACCCGACCGGCGCGCCGAGGCCCTTGCTGAAGCAGGCGGACACGGTGTCGACGCCGACGGTCAGCGCGGCCGGCGGCACTTCGAGCGCGACCGCGGCCTGCCACAGCCGGGCGCCGTCGAGGTGCACGGTCAGGCCCGCTTCCTTGGCGACGGACAGCAGCTGGGCGTGCTCGTCCGGCGGCGTCACCGCGCCACCGGCCGCGTTGTGCGTGTTCTCGAGGCAGAGGAGCGATGTCCGTAATGTGAAGTACGGCCCGGGTTGCCCGATCGCGGCTGCGAGGGCGTCGGGCGATGGGCGGCCCGGGCCGCCGTCGTGCTCGAGGATGTCCGGCATGCCGCCGGCCAGCCACGCCGCCGAGCCCAGCTCGTTGGCCAGCACGTGCGCGCCGCGGGTGGCGAGGAACCGGTCACCGCGCTGCAGGTGCAGGCTCAGCGCGATGAGGTTGGCCATGGTGCCGCTCGGCACCCAGAGCGCGGCCGGCATGCCGAGGACGTGCGCCGCCCGCTCCTCCAGCGCCGCGATGGTCGGGTCGCGCTCGAGGACGTTGTCCCCGACCTCGGCGGAGGCCATCGCCGCCCGCATCGCGTCATCCGGGCGGGTGACGGTGTCGGAGCGGAAGTCCAGTACGGGCGGGGTGAAGGTCACGGAGCGATCACATCACACCCACGTCGTGGGGATCAATCAGTCTTCGAGTGGTCGAACCCACTCCGTCCGTGCAACCGTGGACGCCCCTGATTCCGTCTTACCGGCCGGACGACCACAGAGCGGAGCACGACTGCGCGTGGACCAGCGCGACGAGCAGGAGTTCGCGGAGTACTTCGCCGCCCGGCGGGACGCCGTGCGCCGGACCGCGTACATGCTCTGCGGCGACTGGCACCGGGCGGACGACCTCGCGCAGACGGCGTTCGTCGCACTGCACCGGAGGTGGACGAAGATCAGGGATCGCGCGGCGACCGACGCGTACGTCCGCAAGACGCTCGTCCGGGCGTCGATCGACGAATCACGCCGTCCGTGGCGGCGCGAGTGGCAGACCGAGACGCTGCCGGAGCCGTCCGACGACACGCCCGGCCTCGACGACCTCGTCGCGACCAGGGAGGACCTGCTCGCGGCGTTGAAGGAAGTGCCGCCCAAGCAGCGGGCGGTGCTGGTCATGCGGTTCTTCGAAGGACTCGACGTGACCAGCGCGGCGAAGGCGCTGGGCTGCAGCGAAGGCAACGTGAAGAGCCAGACCGCCCGCGGGCTGGCGAACCTGAGGCAGGTCCTCGAACGGGAGGTGGAGACCAATGGATGAGCAGGAGCTGCGCTCGTTGTTCTCCGCCGCGCCCCCGGACGCGCCGTCGCCGACGTTCAGCCGCGACGACGTCGTCCGCGAATCCCGCCGCCAGACCGTGCGGCGCCGCAACCGGATCACCGCCGGGGTGAGCGCCGCCGCGCTGGTCGTCGCCGGGTTCGGTGCGTACGGGCTGACCTCCGGGGGTACCCCCGGCCTGCTCACCGCGGCGAAGGACAACGCCGCGCAATCGGGGCCGGGCTCCGCGCAACCGGGAGACGGCCCGGTACGTCCTGAAATCGGTGGGGGGTCACCGAACTTCTCGTCCCAGGCACCTCAGCAGGGGGGTGTCGGGGAGGGGAAGACCGGCCAGCTGGCCGAAGGCGCCTCCGGGTGCGAACAGGTGGACGGGGAGCTCGCCATCGCCCTCGCTGGCGAGCTCCCCGGCCACGTCGACCCCGCCCGAGCCGTTCCGGGCGGTGCCTGTTCGACGGTGTCGCGGTCCGCTGGGTTCCCGGTCGAGGGCGGCGAAGTCGCCGCGGCGGTGTACCCGAAGGGCATCCCGGAGGTCTTCAAGTCCCAGCCGGCCGGCACGGTCACGGCGCGGGCCGGTACCGCGTCCGGCGGGGTGCTGGTGCTGATCAGCGTGCCTGCCGCGGGCGCGGCGGCGCCGTACGCGGGCGAGGTCGGCCGGTTCGCCCAGCGTCTCGCGCCCCGCTTCTGAGCCCGCGTCCGCCCGGTTGGCAGAATGACCGGCCATGACCGCTGCGACCACCCCGAAGGGGGAGCGACGGCGCGCCGCGCTCGTCGAGGCCGCCGCGAAGCTGCTCGTCGAAGGCGGGTTCGACGCCGTCCGGCACCGGGCGGTCGCCGAGCGGGCCGGCTTGCCGCTCGCGTCGACGACGTACTACTTCGACTCGCTGGAAGACCTGGTCACGGCGGCCGTCGAGCACCATTCGAACGCCGAGCTGGCGACCGGCCGCGCCCGGCTGGACGAGCTCGCGACCCGCAACCGCGGGGTGCAGGCGACCGTCGGCCTGGTGCTGGACCTGCTGCTCGGCCCGGAGAGCGGTGACCCGGCGGCCGACGCCGAAGCCGTCCTCCTGCGGTACGAGCGGCTGGTCGCGACCGGCCGCCGCCCGTATCTGCGGCCGCTGATGCGGACGCTGTCGGCCCAGCTCAACGAGCTGCTGACGGAGATCTTCGCCCGCTCCGGCACCCCGGTCACCGCCACCGAGCTGGAGCGGCTGGTCGCACTGGTCGACGGCGCGGTCGTCAACGCGCTGATCGCGGTCGACCCGGAACCCCGCGCGGCGGCGGCCCGGATGCTGCAGGCGGCTCTCGCCGGCTGAGCGGCGATCACTGGCGCTGGGCCTTCTCCAGGTCCTCGCGGGCCTTCGTGACCAGGGCGAGCATCGCCTGTTCGGCCGCGGCGGGGTCGCCGGCGACGATCGCGTCGAAGACCTTCCGGTGGTTCGGCACGGGGTCTTCCGCTGCCGCGGAGCCGTGCACGACCTTGTCGCGCTCGGCCAGCCCGATCGCGATGATCCGTTCCACCCGCACCAGGAAGTTGTTGTGCGTGGCGGCCATCAGCCGCCGGTGGAAGGCGAGGTCGGCCTGGACGCTCGCCTCCGGGTCGGTGCCCGCCGCGGCCATGTCGGCCAGCGCTTCCCGCAGCGCTTCGAGGTCTTCGTCCGTCGCGCGCGCGGCCGCGATGCGAGCGGCGGCGGGCTCGACGACCGCCCGCACCTCGGTGAGCTCGTCGAGCAGCCCGGGGTCGTCGGCGGCCGCGGTCTGCCACCGCATGACGTCGGCGTCGAGCATGTTCCACTTCTCGCGCGGCTGCACGAAGGTGCCCCGCTTCTGCCGGGCGTCGATCATCCCCTTGGCGGCCAGCACCTTCAGCGCCTCCCGCAGTGCGGTCAGGCTGATGTCGAGCTCTTCGCGCAGGGCGGGCAGGTCGAGCACGGTGCCCTCGCCCCACTCGTCGGAGAGGATCCGGCTGGCCAGGGTCTCCACGGTCTGGCCGTGCAACCCGCGTGGCCGGTGTTCGCTCAATGGAGACCCTCTCAGCCGGCCGGTCGTGACCGCTGCATCCTACGTAGTCACGGCAGGGAAACCGGCAGCACGAAAGTCGGTGAGCCCGTCGGGTGGTACCGCAGCTCGGCCTCGCCGGAGGCGCTCAGCGTGAACGCCGTGATGGCGTCTTCCGACTGCGCGGCCACGTAACAAGTGCCGTCCACCAGCGCGAAGTGCCGCGGGTTGGCGCCGCACGGCTGGTCCGCCACCGCGGCCGCGTCGTCGAGCGCGAACTCCGTCACGCAGTCCGGGCCGCGGTTGGACACGTACAGGCGCGAATCGGCCAGTTCCAGGTGGGCCACCAGGTTCGGCTTCACCGAGGACAGGGTCGACGGCGTCGACGACACGACCTCGAACGCGCCCGGCGACTTCTCGCGGACCGTCACGAGCGTCCCGGCCAGCTCGCCGACGACGTACGCCAGGTCCGTGCCCGGACGGCGCACCAGCTGACGCGGCCCGGTGCCCGGCGGCAGCGCGGACACCGCCAGCGGTTCCAGCGCACCCGACGACGTCAGGGTGTAGCTGCGGATTTCGTCGGTGCCCAGGTCGACCGCGCTGACGAGCGAACCGTCCGGCGACGGGACCGCCATGTGGACGTGCGCCGCCTCCTGGCGGTCGGCCACCGGGCCGCTGCCGCGGTGCCGGACCAGGGCCGTGCGGGCGACCGGCTCGCCGGTGCCGGACAGCGAAAACACCGCCACGCTGCCGCCGGAGTAGTTGGCGCACAACAGGAACTTCCCGTCCGGGGTCACCGCCAGGTGGCACGGGTGCGCGCCGCCCGTCTCCGCCGTGCCCAGCACCGACAGCGCACCCGAGGCGGCGATGGCCAACGCCGTCACGCGGCCGTCCGCGGTTTCGTTGGCCGCGTACAGCACCGGCAACGACGGGTGGCGCACCAGCCACGACGGCGACTCCAGCGGCAGCGAAGCCACTTCGCGCAGCGCGCCGGACGGCGACCGCGAGAGCGTCGTGATCCCCGTGCCGTTCCCCGCGTCCCCCGTGTAGCACCCGACGAAGACCAGCTCAGCCATGCGCGCTCCTCAACAGCGTCCCGACCCGGGCGGCGATCTCCGCGGCGGTGCCGCGGGTCAGCGCCGAGCCGATCCCGCAGGCGACCGCACCCGCCGAGAGCCAGCCTGGCACGTCTCCGGGGCCGATGCCGCCGGTGGGTACCAGCGGGGCCTGCGGCAGCGCCGCCCGCACGTCCGAAACCCACGACGGCCCCAGCGCCGACGCCGGGAACACCTTCACCGCGTCGGCGCCTTCCTCCAGCGCACGCACGATTTCGGTCACCGAACCGGCGCCGGGCAGCGCGGCCACGCCGTACCGGTGCGCGGTCCGGATCACCGCGCTGTCCACCGACGGGGACACCAGGAACCGGGCGCCCGCGCGGATCGCGAGCACCGCGGACGTCTCGTCGAGCACCGTGCCCGCGCCGATCGTCGCGTCCGGGTAGGCGGCGGCGAGCCCGGAAATCGCGTCCAGCGCGCCGGGGTTCGTCAGCGGTAGTTCAATCGAACGCAGCCCCGCTTCGAGAGCCGCACGGGCTGCCTCCACCGCGGACTCCGCGTCGCGGGTGCGCACGATTCCGACGACCCCTTGGCGCAGCGCGTCGGCCATGATCTCCCACCGGTACCTCATGGCGGCAGGTTACCTTGTGAAACCCTAATTTAGGATTTATTGTCGGAGTTCGAGGAGGCTGAAGGCGATGCCCACAGCGGTGGTGACCGGAGCGGCGTCCGGGATCGGGGCGGCGACCGCCCGGAAACTCCTGGCCGACGGCTACCGGGTGCTCGGCGTGGACGTCGCCGAGCTGCCCGACGGCGTCACGCCGATCCGCGGTTCGGTGGCCGACGAGACGACGTGGGCGGCCGTCGGCGAGGTGGACGCGCTGGTCAGCAACGCCTACGTGCCGAGCACCGGGCCGCTGCACGAGATCGGCCGGGCCGAGTGGCAGCGCCAGCTCGACGTCAACCTGACCGGCGCCTACCTCGCCGTGAAGGCCTGCCTGCCGTCGCTGCGGGACCGGCGCGGCGCGATCGTGCTGGTGTCCTCGGTGCACGCGCACTTCGGCCTGCCGGGGCACCCCGCGTACGCCGCCAGCAAGGGCGCGCTCGTCGCCCTCGCCCGGCAGCTGGCCGTCGAGTACGCCCCCGAGGTGCGGGTCAACTCCGTGCTGCCGGGGCCGGTGCTCACCGAGGCCTGGCGCCGCATCTCGCCCGAGGACCGCGAACGCAGTGCGCGGGCGACGCCGGCCGGCCGGCTGGGCCGTCCGGAGGAGGTCGCGGACGTGATCGCGTTCCTGCTCTCGCCGGCCGCGTCGTTCGTCACCGGCGCCGAGCTGACCGTCGACGGCGGCTGGTCGGCCGCCAAGGACTCCGCGTAGAAACGAGGGCACGGGTGAAGATCACCGCGGTCGAAACGTTCCTGGTCGCGCCGCGCTGGCTGTTCCTCAAGGTCAGCACGGACGAGGGCATCAGCGGCTGGGGCGAGCCCGTGGTCGAGGGCCGCGCGGGGACCGTCCGCGCGGCCGTGCACGAGCTGTCCGAGCTGCTGCTCGGCCAGGACCCGCTGCGCATCGAGGACCACTGGCAGGTGTTGCGGCGCGGCGGCTTCTACCGCGGCGGCCCGGTGCTCTCCAGCGCGCTCGCCGGGTTCGACCAGGCGCTGTGGGACATCGCGGGCAAGGTCCGCGACGCGCCGGTGCACGAACTGCTCGGCGGTCCGGTCCGCGACCGCGTCCGGGTCTACAGCTGGGTCGGCGGCGACCGGCCGTCCGGGATCCGCGAGGCCGTGGCCGCGCAGGTGGAAGCCGGGTTCACGGCGGTGAAGATGAACGTCGCCGGCCCGCTGGCGGCGATCGCGTCGCCGGCCGAGGCCGACGCGGCGGTGGCGCGCGCGTGGGAAGCGCGGGAGGCGCTCGGCCCGCACCGCGACCTCGCCATCGACTTCCACGGCCGCGTCTCGCCCGCGATGGCGCGCCGGCTGGTGCGGCTGCTGGAGGACGTCCAGCCGATGTTCGTCGAGGAGCCGGTGCTGCCGGAACTCCAGGGCGACGCCCTGCGCTCGGTCGTCGAGGCGTCCTCGGTGCCGATCGCGCTCGGCGAGCGGCTGTACTCGCGCTGGGAGTTCAAGCCGGTGCTCGACGCCGGGGTCGCGGTGGTGCAGCCGGATCCCTCGCACGCCGGCGGCATTTCCGAGCTGCGGCGGATCGGCGCCCTGGCGGAGGTGTACGGCGCTTCGCTCGCGCCGCACTGCCCGCTCGGGCCCATTTCGCTGGCGGCGTCGCTGCAGGTGGCGTTCGCGACGCCGAACTTCCTGATTCAGGAACAAAGCGTGGGCATGCACTACCACGAAGGCCGCGAGCACGCGTACCTCGCCGATCCGTCGATCTTCACCTTCCAGGACGGCTACGCGGCCCGGCCGCTGAAGCCCGGGCTCGGCATCGAGGTCGACGAGGAAGCCGTGCGCCGCGCGGACGAGGCCGGGCACGCCTGGCGCTCTCCGGTGTGGCGCCACGACGACGGCAGCTTCGCCGAGTGGTGACCGGGTTGAACGAACTCGTCGTGATCGGGCAACATGACGTGTGGCCTTTCCCGTCAGAAACCTGACCGCCGCGGTGTTCGCGCTGGTGATCACCGCCGCCGTGCCCGTCACCGCGTCCGCACAGGACACCCCGTCGCCCGAATGCCCGGCCGACCTGGACTGCCGGTTCGTGCCGGCCGCCTACGACTGGTCGAGCGCGGACCACAGCGATCCCAACGACTACGGCAACTACGACCCCGCGAACCGGCCGGCCGACGGCCAGCGGATCGAGTACATCGTCATCCACGACACCGAAAGCGTGCCCAGCAGCACGGCGAGCCCGTACGACCAGGCCATCGCCGCCTTCCAGAACCCGGCGACGCAGTCGAGCGCGCACTACGTGATCCGCTCGTCCGACGGCCAGGTGACGCAGATGGTGCCCACGAAGGACATCGCCTACCACGCCGCCAACTGGACGGTGAACGAGCACTCGATCGGCATCGAGCACGAGGGCGTCGCGGCGCAGGGCGGCACCTGGTACACCGAGCAGATGTACCGCGCGTCCGCGCAGCTGGTGAAGTACCTCGCGGCGAAGTACCACATCCCGCTGGACCGGGAGCACATCCTCGGCCACGAGGACATCTCCCGCGAACGCACCAGGAACTTCGCGGCCGCGCACTGGGACCCGGGCCCCTACTGGGACTGGAACCACTACATGGGCCTGCTCGGCGCGCCGAGCAGGCCCACCGGTTCCCCGGCCGGCCAGGTCGTCACGATCAAACCCGACTACGCGACGAACCAGCCGCCGATGACCACCTGCACCGGCACCACCTGCACGCCGCTGCCGGCCCACGGCACGAACTTCGTCCCGCTGCACACCGCACCGGACGCCGCTTCGCCGTTGCTCACCGACCCCGTCGTGCACCCGGACGGCTCGCCCGGCACGACCGCGATCGACGACTGGGGCGACAAAGCGGTCGCGGGCCGCTCCTACGTGCTCGCCGGTGAGCAGGACGGCTGGACGGCGATCTGGTACGGCGGCCAGAAGGCGTGGTTCGAGAACCCGGGGCACCGGGCGACCGTGCCCGCGCACGCCCGGCGGGTGACCGCGGCCACTTCGGTGCCGTTGTACGGGCGGGCCTTCCCCGAGCAGTCCGAGTACCCGGCCGAGATCCCGTTCGACGCGGTCTGGACGGTCGCCCCGATCCCGTGGACGCTGCCCGCGGGCCAGAGCTACGTCGTCACCGGCGAGTTCACGGCGGAGAACTACTACGCCCGCTTCGACCCGGCGGGCGTGCCGGCCAACCACACCCTGGTCACCGGCGCCACGAAGTACCTCCAGCTCTCCTACAACCACCGGGTCGTCTACGTGAAGGCCGCCGACGTGCAACCCTGCTGACCTGCGCGGGTATCGTGAGGGCGTGACGGACAAGCCCCGCATTCCGAACGTGCTCGCCGCCCGCTACGCCTCGGCGGAGCTGGTCTCGCTCTGGTCCCCGGAGCGGAAGGTCGTCCTGGAGCGAGAGCTCTGGATCGCCGTCCTCAAGGCGCAGAAGGACCTCGGCGTCGCCGTCCCCGACGGCGTCGTCGAGGCCTACCAGCGGGTCGTCGACGACGTGCGGCTGGACTCGATCGCGGAGCGCGAGCGCGTCACCCGCCACGACGTCAAGGCGCGGATCGAGGAGTTCAGCGACCTCGCCGGGCAGGAGCACATCCACAAGGGCATGACCTCGCGCGACCTCACCGAGAACGTCGAGCAGCTGCAGCTGCTCCGCTCGCTGGAGCTCGTGCGCACCCGCGTCGCCGCCGTCCTGGCGCGGCTGGCCACCCTCGCCGTCGAGCACGCCGACACCGTGATGGCCGGGCGCTCGCACAACGTCGCCGCGCAGGCCACCACCCTCGGCAAGCGGTTCGCGAGCGCGGCCGACGAGCTGCTGGTCGCCTTCGAGCGGCTCGACAACCTCATCGAGCGCTACCCGCTGCGCGGCATCAAGGGCCCGGTCGGCACCGCGCAGGACATGCTCGACCTGCTCGGCGACGAGTCCACTTTGGACCAGCTCGAGGACCGCGTCATGCAGCACCTCGGCTTCAACCGGCGGTTCGTCAGCGTCGGCCAGGTGTACCCGCGCTCGCTCGACTTCGACGTGCTGTCCACTGTGGTCCAGCTCGCCGCGGCGCCGTCGAGCCTGGCCAAGACGATCCGGCTGATGGCGGGCCACGAGCTCGTCACCGAGGGCTTCAAGCCCGGTCAGGTGGGCTCGTCGGCCATGCCGCACAAGATGAACACCCGCTCGTGCGAGCGCGTGAACGGCCTGGCCGTCGTGCTGCGCGGCTACCTGTCGATGATCGGCGAGCTGGCCGGCGACCAGTGGAACGAGGGCGACGTCTCCGACTCGGTCGTCCGCCGGGTCGCGCTGCCGGACGCGTTCTTCGCGCTCGACGGCCTGCTGGAGACGTTCCTCACGGTGCTCGCCGAGTTCGGCGCCTTCCCGGCGGTGATCGAGCGTGAGCTCGATCGCTACCTGCCGTTCCTCACCACGACGAAGGTGCTCATGGCGTCGGTCCGCGCGGGTGTCGGGCGTGAGACGGCCCACGAAGCGATCAAGGAGCACGCGGTCGCCGTCGCGCTCGAGATGCGCGAAGGCCGTGCCGAGAACGACCTCCTCGACCGGTTCGCCGCCGACGAGCGCATCCCGCTCGACCGCGGTGAGCTGGACAAACTCCTCGCCGACCGGATCTCGTTCACCGGCACGGCCGGGCGGCAGGTCACGCAGGTGGCCGAGCGCGTCACCCGCGTCCTCGAGCGGTTCCCCGAGGCGGCGGGCTACGTCCCGCAGCCGATCCTGTGAGCTGACCCACCCGTCCACGGAGTGGAACGAATCCACACGAACGGGCGAAATCCCTAATCTCGATCGCACGAAACCGGAGCGTCAGGACGTCTACCCAGTGACCTGACGTGCTTTCCTCGCGCCTTGCGCGCCAACCTCTGGAAGAAGCGATGAGATCCACGCTGTCGAAAATCGCCGCGGTCGTCACCGCGGGCGCGCTGACGCTGACCCTGGCCGCCTGCGGTAGCTCGGGCACCTCGGGCTCTTCGGGCACGTCGGCCGCGGGGCAGACCCTCCGCGTCGGAACGCTGAGCGACGCCCCGCCGTCGATCTACCTGGAAAACGGCCGGTTCACCGGCTACGACAACGAGCTGCTGCGCGACATCGCCAAGCGCGAAGGCTTCGAGGTCGAGTTCGTCGGCACCGAGTTCTCCAGCCTGCTCGCCGGCGTCGCGGGCGGCAAGTTCGACATCGGCAGCTCGACGATCTCCAGCACCGAGGCGCGGAAGAAGACCGTCGCCTTCTCCAACGGCTACAACACCGGCTTCACCACGGTCGTCACGGCGAAGGGCGCGAACCTCAAGGAGGCCGGCGCGCTGGGCGGGAAGCGCCTGGGCGTGGTCCAGGGTTCGGTGCAGGACGAGTTCGCGGGCAAGGTCGCCGGGGCCCAGGTCGTCCGCTTCCCGGACTACAACGCCGGCTTCGCGCAGCTGAAGAACGGCACGCTGGACGGCTGGGTCGTGCCGCAGGACATCGGCCAGAAGTACCTGGACCAGAACCCGGGTGTGCCGCTGGAGCTCGGCTACACCGTCGAGGACAAGGACACGCCGTCGGCGTTCGCGGTGGCCAAGAAGAACACCGACCTGCTGAACAAGCTCAACGACGGGCTGGCGAAGGCGATCGCGGACGGCACGGTCGCCCGGATCTACGCGCAGTTCTACAAGAACACCCCGCTGTCGAAACAGCTCCAGCAGGGCGGCCCCGGCCTGCCCGTGAAGAACCTGGGTGCGTGACATGAAGAAGCTGATCGTCACCGTACTGGCCGCCGTCCTGACCCTGACCGCCTGCGGTGGTGGCTCGGACAGCGCTTCCTCCGCCACCCTGCGGGTCGGCACGCTGAGCGACGCGCCGCCGAACATCTACCTCAAGGACGGCAACTACACCGGCTTCGACAACGAGCTGCTCAAGGCCATCGCGGCCAAGCAGAACCTGAAGCTGGAGTTCGCCGCCACCGACTTCTCGGCGCTGCTCGGGCAGGTCGCGTCGGGCCGCTACGACATCGCCAGCTCGGCGATCGCGCAGACCGACGAGCGGAAGAAGACGGTCGACTTCTCCGCGGCCTACGACTTCGAGACGATGAGCATCCAGGCCAAGCAGGGCACGCCGGTCACCGACGAGAAGGGGCTGGCCGGCAAGCGCGTCGCCGTCATCCAGGCCACCGTCGGCGACCACTGGCTGACCAGCACGGTCCCGACGGCGCAGGCCGTGCGGTTCCCCGACTACGCCGCGGCGCTGACCGCCCTCAAGAGCGGCGCGGTCGACGCGTACATCCTGGACCAGTCCATCGCCGAGAAGAACGTCACCGACAACCCGGACGCCAAGCTGGTCGTCGTGAAGAGCTTCGTCACGGACGTGCCGCACGGTTTCGCCGTGAAGAAGGGCAACGCCGAGCTCCTCGGCAAGATCAACGACGGGCTCAAGCAGGTGATCTCCGACGGTACCTGGCTTAAGCTGCACCAGCAGTTCCTGCCGACCGCTCCGGTGCCGGCCGGGTTCCAGGGTTAGGAGAAGCATGAGGAAGACACTGGTCACGGCGCTGACCGCCACCCTGCTGGCCGCGCTCGCGGCGTGCGGTGGTGGCTCGGACAGCGGTGACGGGAAGACCCTGCGCGTCGGCACGCTCAGCGACTCCAAGCCGAACGCCTACCAGGAGAACGGCAACTACACCGGCTTCGACAACGAGCTGCTCAAGGCCATCGCGGCCAAGGAGGGCCTGAAGCTCGAATTCGCCGCGACGGAGTTCTCGGCGCTGCTCGGCCAGGTCGCGAACGGCACGTTCGACATCGGCAGCTCGGCCATCTCCCAGACCGACGCCCGCAAGAAGACCGTCGACTTCTCGGCGCCGTACAACTACCAGGCCCTCGGCATCGAAGCCAAGGAGACCGCCGGCATCACCGACGAGAAATCGCTGTCCGGCAAGCGGATCGGCGTCGTCCAGGGCACGGTCTCGGACACGTGGCTGGGCTCGAACGCGCCGACGGCGCAGGCCGTCCGGTTCCCGAACGACGCCGCCGCGCTCAACGCCCTCAAGACCGGCGCGATCGACGGCGCGGTGTTCGACCAGGCCACCGCCGAGGACTACGCGAAGAACAACGCGGACGCGAAGCTCAAGGTGACCAAGGCGATCACCACGACCATCCCGCACGGGTTCGCCTTCAAGAAGGGCAACACGGACCTGATCAACAAGATCAACGACGGCTTGAAGAAGGTCATCGCGGACGGCACCTGGGTCAAGGTGCACGACCAGTTCGAGCCCACCGCGCCGGTGCCCGCCGAATTCAAGCCGGGGCAGTAGTCCACTGTGAACGACTTCATCAACACGTTCCTCAGCTGGGATTACATCTCCCAGGTCCTGCCGGACCTGCTGAAGACCGGGCTGCTGAACACGCTGATCCTGTCCGTGTCCTCGGCGCTGATCGGCACCGTGGTCGGCATGGTCCTGGCCGTGATGGGCCTGTCCACCAAGTGGTGGCTGCGCTGGCCCGCGCGGGTGTACACCGACATCTTCCGCGGGCTGCCGGCGATCCTGACGATCCTGCTGATCGGCCAGGGTCTCGGCACGCTCGCGCGGGACGTCGTCGGCACGAACCCGTACCCGATGGGCATCCTGGCGCTGTCGCTGATCGCCGCCGCCTACATCGGCGAGATCTTCCGGGCCGGCATCCAGAGCGTCGACAAGGGCCAGCTGGAGGCCAGCCGGGCGCTCGGGATGAGCTACACCAAGTCGATGCTGCTGGTGATCATCCCGCAGGGTGTCCGGCGGGTGCTGCCGGCGCTGGTGAACCAGTTCATCGCGCTGGTCAAGGACTCCAGCCTCGTCTACGTGCTCGGGCTGCTGTCCGGCCAGCGCGAGCTGTTCCGGATCGGCCAGGACCTCGCGGCGAACACCGGCAACCTCTCGCCGCTGGTCGCCGCGGGCGTGTTCTTCCTGGTGATCACCGTGCCGCTGACGCACCTGGTCAACTACATCGACAAGAAGCTCCGGACCGGCCGCAAGGTGCGCGCGGACGAGCCGGGCGACGGAGACGAGCTGGACCTGGTCGCCAGCGGGAAGGTCGGCTCGTGACGACGGCGGTGCGTTCGTCCAGTGTGGAGCTGCGGGACATCCACGTCAGCTTCGGCACGCTCGAAGTCCTGCGCGGAGTGGACCTCCGCGTGGAGAGCGGCAAAACGACGTGCATCATCGGCCCGTCCGGCTCCGGCAAGTCGACGCTGCTGCGCTGCGTCAACCGCCTGCAGGAGCCCGACTCCGGTGACCTCCTGCTCGACGGCGAATCGGTGATCAAGTCGGACCCGGACGAGCTGCGTCAGCGCGTCGGCATGGTGTTCCAGCACTTCAACCTCTTCGGCCACCGAACGGTGCTGGACAACATCGTGCTCCCCCTGCGCAGCGTGAAGAAGCTCAGCAAGGAGGAAGCGGCGGCGATCGCCCGGGCCCGCCTGGCCGAAGTCGGCCTGGCGGACAAGGCGCCGTACCGGCCCAGCGCCCTGTCCGGCGGCCAGCAGCAGCGCGTCGCCATCGCCCGTGCGCTGGCCATGGACCCCGAGGTGATGCTCTTCGACGAGGCCACGAGCGCCCTGGACCCGGAACTGGTCAAGGGCGTGCTGAACCTGATGGCGGGCCTGGCTTCCCGCGGCCTGACCCTGATCGTGGTGACGCACGAGATGGGGTTCGCCCGCAGCGTGGCGGACGAGGTGGCCTTCATGGACGCGGGCCGCATCGTCGAGCAGGGCGCCCCGGCGGAGATCTTCGACGAGCCGCAGAGCCCCCGGCTGCAGCGGTTCCTCTCTCAGGTCCTCTGAAAACCGGGCGCTTCACCGCCACGCCCGCGGGTAGCCTGCGGGCATGGCGAAGATCGCGCGGTTGACGTACTACCCGGTCAAGGGGTGTGCCGGCACCGATGTCCCGTCGGCCGAAGTCACCCCGGCCGGGCTGGCGCACGACCGCGCCTTCCAGGTCGTCGCGCCCGACGGCGACTTCCGCAGCCAGCGCCGCTACCCGGTGCTGGCGTCGGTCCGCCCGCGGGTGCTCGGCGCGCGGCTCGCGCTGTCCGCGCCGGGCCGGGACGAGCTAGTCCTCGACATCCGGCGGGACGGCCCGCGGCACCCGGGGTCGACGTTCTCCTGGCAGGGCGAAGGCATCCACCAGGGCGCCGAAGCCGCCGAGTGGTTCTCGGACCTGCTCGGCCTGCCGTCCATGCTCATCGGCGTCGCGCCCGACCACGAGCGCGTCACCGGTGGCGAGACCCCGGGCACGGCCGCCTTCGCCGACGGGCACGCGCTGCTCGTCGCCTCCGAGTCCTCTTTGGAAGGACTGAACGACCGCATCCTCGAACGCGGCGGCGAACCCGTGCCGATGGATCGCTTCCGCCCCAACGTCGTCATCTCCGGCTGGCTCGAACCGCACCGGGAGGACGAAGTTCGCGCGATGCGCGCGGGCACGGCGGAGTTCGGCTACGCCAAGCAATGCGTGCGCTGCACCGTCCCGATGGTCGACCAGGGGACCGGCGAGAAAGCCGGCCCGGAGCCGATCCGCACGCTCGCGACCTACCGCCGTCACGCGGAGGGCGGGGTCACGTTCGGCATGAAGGCCGCCGTGCTGCGGCCGGGTCAGGTCGCCGTCGGTGACGAGGTGATCGTGCACTCCTGGGCCGGCCCGAGCCCGAGCACGGCCGCCGCCGAGCCGCCGTTCACGGCGACCGCGAGCCGGCCCGCCGAGTCGGTGTAGAGCACCGAGGCGCCGGCGGGCACGTCGGCGAACGTCCGGCCGAGCACCGTCGTCACCGCCACCCGCTCGCTGTGCACGGTGACCGCACCGGACAGGCCCGACAGTTCGAGGTCCGCCGGGGTCGCGGCCAGCTGGACGTTGCCGAAGTGGTCGACCGTCAGCACCTCCGACACGAGCTTCCCGGGGAAGGCGGCCACGAACGGCTCGGGCATCGCCACCAGGTCGGCCACCGGGTCGCCGAAGTCCGCCGGCGCCACGCCCAGCGCCAGGTGCGCGGCCGCCGGCGCGAAGACGTCCCGGCCGTGGAACGTCGCCGACGTCGCCGGCAGCCGCAGCGACGGCTCCGCCAGCTCGTACGCCGCCCGGACCCCGCCCAGCGCGTGCGCGGCCGGCAGCAGCAGGCCGTTGTCCGGCCCGACCAGCAGCCCGTCCGCCGCGACCACCACCACGCCGAGCCGGTCCGTGCCGACCCCCGGGTCGACCACGGCGACGTGCACCGATTCAGGCAGGTAGGGGACGGTCTGGGCCAGCGCCATCGCCCCGTGCCGGATGTCCTGGGGCGGTACTTCGTGCGTCACGTCGATCACCCGCACCGCGGGCGCGAGCCGCGCGATCACGCCGTGGCAGGCCGCCACGAAGCCGTCGCGCAGGCCGTAGTCGGTCGTCACCGAGATCCAGTCGTACGCCATGCGAGCATCATCCATGGTGGCGGAGGGTGCCCGTTAGGGTTCAGCGCGTGACACCCCTCCCCGCGCTCGAGCGGCTCGCCACGGGCAAGGTCCGCGACCTCTACGCCGTGGGCGACGACCGCCTGCTGGTCGTCGCCTCCGACCGCATCTCCGCCTTCGAGCGCGTCTTCCCGACGCCGGTGCCCGGCAAGGGCCGCGTGCTCACCGCGATGAGCGTGTTCTGGTTCGGCGAGCTCGCCGACGTCCTGCCGAACCACCTCGTGGCCTGGGACGGGCCGCTCGTCCCCGAGGCGGTCCGCGGTCGCGCGCTGCTGGTCGAGCGGCTCGACATGCTGCCGGTGGAGGCGGTCGTCCGCGGCTACCTCACCGGCCGCGGGTACGCGGACTACCGCAGGTCGGGAGCGGTGTGCGGGCTGACGCTGCCGCCGGGCCTCGCCGAGTCGGCGCGGCTGCCCGAGCCGATCTTCACGCCGTCCACCAAGGCGCGCCCCGGCGACAAGGACGAGAACATCGACTTCGACACGTGCGTCTCCGTGCTCGGCCGCGCGCTCGCCGAGGAGGTCCGGGAGGCATCGCTGGAGCTGTACCGCCGGGGTGCCGCGCGCGCCGCGGAGCAGGGCCTGCTGCTGGCCGACACGAAGTTCGAATTCGGCATCGGCGCCGACGGTGGCCTCGTGCTCGCCGACGAGCTGCTGACGCCGGATTCGGCGCGCTACTGGCTCGCCGAGGGCCACCAGCCCGGCGTCGGGCAGCCGTCGTTCGACAAGCAGCACGTGCGCGACTGGCTGGTCGACCCCGCGTCCGGCTGGGACTGCGTGTCCCCGCTGCCGCCGTTGCCGCCCGAAGTGGTGACGGCCACCCGTGACCGGTACGTCGAGGCGTACCAGCGCATCACCGGGCTTCCGCTGGCAGACTGGCTTCGTGATCCTGCTGATCTGCGGCAGCCTGCGAGCCGGCTCGGCCAATGCGGCGGTGCTGGGGACCGTCGCGACCCTCACCGCGAGCAAGACGTACACCGGCCTCGCCGATCTGCCGCACTTCAACCCCGATGACGACCGCGAGCCGCTGCACCCCGAGGTCGCTTCGCTGCGGGCCGCGCTCAGGGAAGCCGACGCGGTCCTGATCTGCACGCCCGAGTACGCGGGCGGCCTGCCGGGCTCGTTCAAGAACCTCCTCGACTGGACGGTCGGCGGCGGCGAGGTGTACGGCAAGCCGGTGGCGTGGATCAACGCCTCCTCGATCGCGGCCCCGACCGGCGGCCGGGACGCGCACGACTCGCTGCGCAAGGTCCTGACGTACGCGGGCGCGAAGATCGTCGAGGAAGCGTGCGCGCGGATCCCGGTCTCGCGGGCCGACGTCGCCGACGGCCAGGTCGCCGACCCGGACCTGCGTGGCCGGATCGCGGTCGCCGTGCAGCGGCTGCGCGAGGGCGGCTGACCCTTCCGGCAACGGTCGCCCGCCCGTTCTGCGCAGTTCACGGGAGTTTCAGACGCGTGCGCGCCAATGGGGGCGTGGACGCTCGCTTGCTGGTTTCGCTGTCGGGAATCACCCCGCGCACGCTGCACCGGTGCGCCGACCTCGCGGCCGAGCTCGACCGCCGCAGAGTGCCGCTCTCGGTGCTCTACGCCGCCCGCACCGGCGAAGGCCCGGTGACGGAGTGGGTGCGCACCCGCGCCCGCCGCGGTGATTCCGTGCTGCTGCACGGCTACGACCACACCGTCACCCCGACGCACCGCACGGTGTACCTGGGCAAGCGGGCGGAGTTCGCGACGCTGCCGGCGCACGAGGCCCGCTTGCGGCTGATCGCGGCGAAGGCGGCGTTGGAGAACGCGGGTCTGGCCGTCGACGGCTTCGCGCCGCCGCGCTGGATCGCGTCCCAGGGCACCCTGCAGGCACTGGCCGAGCACGGGTTCCGGCTGTGCGCGGACCTCGGCGCGGTCCGTGACCTCGTCACCGGCGAAGTGCGCCGCGCCCGCGTCCAGGAATTCACGAGCCAGTCGCACCGCACGGAGACGGTGCGCTGCTTCGCGCTGGTGCTGGCGGCGGCGCGCGCGGCTCGCCGGGGCGGGCTGGTCCGGCTGGGGGTGGACGCCACGGACCTGACCCGCCCCGGCCTCCGCCAGGCCCTGCTGGACGCGGTGGACGTCGCCCTGGAGAACCGGGCGTTCGGCGCGACCTACGGTTCGCTGCGCGCGGTGGCGGCCTAGAACTTCGCGGGTTCGCCCCGGTCGAGCACCTTGACCTCGGTGCCTTCGGGCGCGAGGTTGCCGAACAGGCCGTAGTGCATGGCGGGGTTGGCGAGCACGGCCTCGTGGATGGGCACGGCCACCCGCGGTGCGACGGCCCGCAGGTAGTCGACGGCCTCCCCGGCCTTGAGCCACGGCGCCCCGGTGGGCAGCCCGAGGACGTCGATCCGCTGCTCGGGCACGAAGAACGAGTCGCCGGGGTGGAAGAAGGCGCCGTCGTCGAAGACGTACCCGATGTTCGGGATGACCGGGATGTCCGAGTGGATGACGGCGTGCTCCCCGCCGACGGCCTTGATCGAGGTGTCCCCGACGGCGAAGGCGTCCCCGACGTCGGCGACCTCGAACTCGAGGCCGAGCTTCTCGGCTTCGGGAGCGGACCCGGGATCGACGATCAGCTTGGCCCCGGGGTTGGCTTCGAGCACCTTGGGCAGCCGTTCGACGTCGAGGTGGTCGAAGTGCTGGTGCGTGACCAGCACGGCGGACAGCTCCCGCTCACCCTCGAAGCCGGTGGAGAAGACGCCGGGGTCGATCAGGATCCGCTCGGAACCGGTCTCCAGCAACAGGCAGGCGTGTCCGAAATGGACGATACGCATCGATGGTTCTCCTTCACGGGTGGTCGTTTCCAGCCTAGTCCCGCTCAGAGCTTCCCGGTCAGCAAAGCGTCGCCCAGTTCCGTGCGCCGGTACAGCACCCGGTGCCCGCGCCGCTCCGAAGCCAGCAACCCCGCCGCGCGCAACGCCGTCAGGTGGGCCGAAACCGTCGCCGGGGCCAGTCCGTGCCGCCCGGCCAGCTCGGTCGTCGCCGCCGGGCGGTCGAGGGTGGTCAGCAGGAGCGCTCGGGTCCGGCCGAGCACCTCCGCCAGCGGTTCGGAAGGCTCGGGGGCACTCCACAGCGAAGCCACGCCCCGAGCCGGGTACAGCAGCGAAACCTGCCACGGTGGCACCGTCACCACACCCACGTTCGGCCACGCGAACACCGCCGGGATCAACAGCAAGCCGCGTGAGTCGATCGAAAGCCGCTCCCGGGCCCGGACGTCGACCAGCACCGACGTCCCCGAAAGCCGGACGCGCGGGTGCAGCTCCGCCAGCATCGTCGCGAGGCCACCCGAACCGAGCAGCCGGGTCCGGTGCGCGATGTCCGCCGCGAGCAGTTCGCGCAGGCGCGGCCACTGCGGGGCCAGCACCGCCTGCCACACGGTTTCCAGCTGGCCGGCGAGCAGGTCGCGCGCGGCCGCCGGGTCGCCGGGCAGCGCGGACAGGTCCGCGTCGACCATGCCCAGCTCCAGCGCCACCTGCGCGGGCGGCGTCGCGCGAACCACCTCGAGCTGCGCTTCGGCGGTCGTCTCGGGACCGCCGGGCGGCGGGCTCAGGAACTCGGTGATGTAGTGCCGGGCGCTCAGCACCGCCATCAGTTCGGGCACGTCGGGCACGTCGGAGAGCCACGGCAGGGGCGCGGGGTGCCGCCGGAGGCCGAGCAGCGTCTGGACCGCGCCCAGCACCTCCTCCAACGGCGAAATCGCGAAGCGGACGCGCTGGCTCCCGGCCGCCGTCAGGGCCAGCTCGATCACGGTTGATTCGCTCTCACCCGAATCAGTATGCCGCGGACGTGCTCCAGGAGAGCGTGACGGCATGTCGTTGTTCACCCATCGCGCGTACTGGCGCTGGTCGGCCGGTGTCCAATTCGCCCGGCTCCCGGCGACCATGGCGCCGCTCGCGTTCACCCTGCTGACCACGGCCACGACCGGTTCCTACCGGCTGGGCGGCGTGCTGATGTCGGTCTTCGTCGCCGCCGAGGTGGTGTGCGCGGTGCCGGTCGGGCGGCTGCTCGACCGGGTCGGCCCCGCGCGGGGCCTGCCGGCGCTGCTGCTCCTGACCGCCGCCGGGTACGTCGTGCTCGCGCTGGCCACCCACGCGCCCGCCCTGGTCCTGGTCGCGCTCGTCCTGCTGCCCGGCGTCTCGGCCGGCGCGTTGTCGGGTGCGTTCCGGACGCTCTTGGCCGAGACGGTCGACGACGCGCTGCTCCCGCGGGCGCTCTCGGTCGACGCGATGATCCTCGAAGGCGTGCTGATCGGCGGCCCGGCACTGGTGGCGCTGCTCGACCTCGCCGGCACGTTCGTGCCGCTCGCCGCCATGGCCGTCGCCTGCGTGGCGGCCGCCGTGCTGGTCCCGCGCCGCACGGGGGAGCCCGATCGGGTGGAATCCCGCGACGACGTCCCGGCGCCGCGCCTGGCCACGTACCTGCCGTGGCTCGGCTGCGCGTTCACCGTCGGGCTGCTGCTTTCGACGATCGAGGTGGCGCCACTGCCCCTGGTCCAGCGGCTGGGCGCGCCCGCGACCGCGGCGCCCGTCGTGATCGCCGTGCTGAGCGGGGCGAGCATCGCGGGCAGTGCGCTCTACGCGTGGCGGGGCAAGACCGGCGACCCGCGGCTGTTGCTCGGCGGGTTCGTCGCCGGCGGGCTCACCCTCGCCGCCGGTTCCGGGTGGCCGGGATTGCTGGGGTCGGTGGCCTTGATCGGCGCCTGCACGGGTCCGCTGGTGGCCGCCACCTCGGTCAACCTGCAGCGCGTGCTGCCGAAGAACCGCAGGTCGGCGGGGTTCTCGTTGAGCTTCACGGTCCAGGCCGCCGGCTTCGGGCTCGGGTCACTCGCGGTCGGCGTGCTGCCGCTGTGGGTCACGCCGTTGTTCGGTGTCTTTGCCGCGGCGATCGCCGGTGGAATGCTGGTGCGGAAGCCCGCACGAGCTATTGGCGCAACGTCAGTAACGTCGTAACCTGGGCTGACCCTCGACCTACGGGAGACGCCGATGACTGCCGTCCAGCCGAAGCCGACGACGGTCGGCGAGACCTTCGACTCGCTCAGCCCGGCGACCGACGAGGTGGTCGGGACGTACCCGATCCACACGGCCGAGGACGTCGAGGCGGCCGTCGAACGGGCGCGCGTCGCGGCGGAGTGGTGGGCGGGGCTCGGCTTCGCCGGGCGCGCCGAGCGGCTCCGCGGCTGGAAGGGCGTGCTGACGCGGCGGCTGCCGCAGCTGTGCCAGGTCGTCCGCGACGAGACCGGGAAACCGATCGCCGACGCGCAGCTGGAGAGCGTCCTGGCCATCGAGCACATCGCGTGGGCGGGCAAGCACGCGCGCAAGGTGCTCGGGAAGCAGAAGCGGTCGGCGGGGCTGCTGATGTCCAACCAGGCGGCGACGGTGGAGTACCAGCCGCTGGGCGTGGTCGGCGTGATCGGCCCGTGGAACTACCCGGTGTTCACCCCGCTGGGCTCGGTCGCGTACGCGCTCGCGGCGGGCAACGCCGTGGTGTTCAAGCCCAGTGAGTACACGCCGGGCGTCGGGAAGTGGCTGGTCGACGCGTTCGCCGAGATCGTGCCGGAGCAGCCGGTGCTGCAGCTGATCACCGGCTTCGGCGAGACGGGCGCCGCGCTGGTGCGGGCCGGGGTCGACAAGATCGCCTTCACCGGCTCGACGGCAACGGGCAAGCGCATCATGGCCGCGGCGGCCGAGACGCTGACCCCGGTGGTCATCGAGGCGGGCGGCAAGGACCCGGTGCTGGTCGACGCGGACGCCGACCTCGACGCCGCCGCCGACGCGACGGTGTGGGGCGCGTTCTCCAACTCGGGGCAGACCTGCATCGGCGTCGAGCGGGTGTACGTCCACGAGAAGGTCCACGACAGTTTCGTGGCGAAGGTGGTCGAGAAGTCGAAGGACGTCCGCGCGGGCTCGGACGAGGCGGCCCAGTACGGCCCGGTGACGATGCCGTCCCAGCTGGGCGTGATCAAGCGCCACATCCAGGACGCACTGGCCCGCGGCGGCCGGGCGGTCCTGGGCGGCGAAGAGGCGGTCGGCGACCGCTACGCGCAGCCGACAGTGCTGGTCGACGTCCCGGAGGATTCCGAGGCGGTGACGGAGGAGACGTTCGGCCCGACGGTGACGATCGCCAAGGTCCGCGACATGGACGAAGCGGTCGAGCGCGCGAACAACACGAAGTACGGCCTGGGTTCGACGGTGTTCTCGAAGTCCCGGGGCGTGGAGCTGGCGGAGAAGCTGCGCACGGGCATGACGTCGATCAACGCCCCGCTGTCCTTCGCCGGAATCGCGTCACTCCCGTTCGGCGGCGTCGGCGACTCCGGTTTCGGCCGCATCCACGGCCCGGAGGGCCTGCGCGAGTTCGCCCGCACGAAGGCGATCGCCCGCCAGCGCTTCACGGCCCCGCTGACGTTGACGTCGTTCAACCGCAAGGAATCGACGGACGCCCTGGTGGCCAAGCTGGTGACGATCCTCCACGGCAAGCGCTGAGGATCGCCGGGGTTGTGGACAACTCGAGTCCACAACCCCGGGAACGCCCCGGAATTGTCGGTGCGCGCCGGTAAACTGGATACCGGGGGGCCGAGGGCCGCCCTAAACCGACCGCCCCCGGATCAGGTCCGCCGCCTTCTCCGCCACCATGATCGTCGGCGCGTTCGTGTTCCCCCGCGGCACCACCGGCATCACGGACGCGTCCACCACCCGCAGCCCGTCCACCCCCTGCACCCGCAGCTGCGGATCCACCACCGACCCGATCGCGCACGTCCCCACCGGGTGGTACAGCGTCTGTGTGTTCTCCCGGACGTGCTCGGCCAGCTCGGAATCGCTCAGGTCGTGCCGCGCCGGCAGGAAGGGCTTGTCGAGGAACCGCCGCAACGGCCCCGCCTGCCCGATCTCGATCAACGCCCGCAACCCGGCGATCATCGTCTCCATGTCCCGCGGCTCCGCGTAGTACGCCGGGTCGATTTCCGGCTTCCACAACGGGTTCGCCGACTTCAGCCGCAGCCGTCCGCGGCTCGCGACGTCCACCAGCGTCGCCGCCGACGTGAACCCGGACACCGTCGGCTCGCGCAAACCGTTGTCGTAGAACAACGTCGGTGCCACGTGGATCTGCATGTCCGGCGCGGGCAGGCCGTCCGTGGTCGGGTAGAACGCGCCCGCCTCGCCGATGTTCGACGTCAACGGGCCGCGCCGGGTCAGCTGGTACCGCGCCAGACCGAACAGCGAGGCCGCGTCGACCAGGTCGGTCGTGTCGCGAGTGGACCAGATGATCCCGCACGCCGGGTGGTCGTGCAGGTTTTCGCCGACGCCGGGCAGTGCGGCGACGACGTCGATGCCGTGCTCGCGCAGGTGTTCGGCGGGCCCGACACCCGACACCATCAGCAGCTGCGGCGAGTTGACCGCCCCACCCGAAAGAATGACCTCGGCCGAAGCCCGGACAGCCCGCTCGACCCCACCCTCCAAATAGGACACACCCACCGCGCGCGTGCCTTCGAAGACGACCCGGGTGGCCGGCGCGAGCGTCTTCACCGTCAGGTTCGGCCGCGGGAGCGCCGGGCGCAGGTAGGCGTCCGCCGTGGACCAGCGGCGGCCCTTCTTGCACGTCACCTGGTAGACGCCGGCACCCTCCTGGCTCTCGCCGTTGAAGTCGTCGGTGCGCTTGAGGCCCCACGCGACGGCGGAGTCGACCCAGGCGTTCGACAGCTCGTGGGTGAACCGGCGGTCTTCGACGTGCAGCGGGCCGTCGGTGCCGTGCAGCGGGCCGCCGAGCCGCTGGTTGCCTTCGGCGCGCTTGAAGTACGGCAGGACGTCGTCCCAGCCCCAGCCTTCGGCGCCGTGGGAATCGCGCCAGCCGTCGTAGTCGGCGCGGTTGCCGCGGATGTAGATCATCGCGTTGATCGACGAGCAGCCGCCGAGCACCTTGCCGCGCGGCCAGTACGACGTCTTGCCCGTGTGCTTCTGCTCGACGGTCTCGTAGTTCCAGTCCCACCTGGTCTTGAACAGCGACGCGAAGGCGGCCGGGATGTGGATCTCGTCCGCGGTGTCCTCCCCGCCCGCTTCGAGGAGCAGGACCTGGGCGGACGGGTCCTCGGTGAGGCGGTTGGCGAGGACGCACCCCGCGCTGCCGGCACCGACGATGACGTAGTCGTAGGACTCCTGGACGGCCACGGTGCCTCCTGTTGGCGAGATGTCAACGACTCATCATGGCGCAGCGCCGCGCCCTCGGCCAGTCTAGGTTTCCCGGTGGGCCCCGCCAGGGGTTCGAGAGGGTGAACTATGCTCGGGAGGTACCCACGACCTGCGTGAATAAGGAGCAGCCAGCCGTGGCCCGAGTTGTCGTCGACGTCATGCCGAAGCCCGAAATCCTCGACCCGCAGGGACAGGCCGCGCTCGGCGCCGCCGGCCGCCTGGGGTTCACCGGGATCAAGGAGATCCGCCAGGGCAAGCACTTCGAGATCGAGGTCGACGACACGGTCGACGACGCGACGCTGGAGAAGATCGCCGAAGGCTTCCTCGCGAACCCCGTCATCGAGCAGTGGACGATCACGCGGGTGGACGCGTGAGCGCGCGCATCGGGGTCATCACCTTCCCGGGCACGCTCGACGACGGCGACGCGGCCCGCGCGGTCCGCTACGCCGGCGGCGAGGCCGTGCCGCTGTGGCACGCGGACGAGGACCTGCGCCAGGTCGACGCCGTCGTCGTCCCGGGCGGCTTCTCCTACGGCGACTACCTGCGCGCAGGCGTGATCGCCCGGTTCGCGCCGGTCATGACGCCGGTGATCGAGGCGGCGCGCGCGGGCATGCCGGTGCTCGGCATCTGCAACGGGTTCCAGATCCTGTGCGAGGCCGGCCTGCTGCCGGGCGCGATGATCCGCAACCAGGGCCTGCACTTCATCTGCCGCGACCAGTGGCTGCGGGTGGAGAACACCGACACGGCGTGGACGACCCGCTACGACGCCGGCGCGGAAATCCTCATCCCGATGAAGAACATCGACGGCTGCTACGTGGCCGAGCAGTCCACTTTGGACGAGCTCGAGGCCGAGGGCCGCGTGGTGTTCCGGTACGTCGGCGGCAACCCGAACGGCTCGCGCAACGACATCGCCGGCATCCGCAGCGAGAACGGCCGGGTCGTGGGGCTGATGCCGCACCCGGAGCACGCGATCGACGCGTTGACCGGCCCTTCGGACGACGGCTTGGGCATGTTCTTCAGCGCCGTCGACGCGCTCGTGAAGGCGTGAGGGCGGGCCGCGCCCCCCGGTAGTTCATGCTACCGGCGGGCACCGACAGTTCCGGGGCGGTGGACGCGAGTTGTCCACAGCCCCGGACCACGTCAGCTCTTGCTCTGGTCGTTCGACAGCCACTTCTCGGGCCGGACCCGGACCAGCACCGACCGCTCGCCGAGCGCCGAATCGACGTACGCCGTGGCCTGCTCCTCCGGCCAGTACCGCTTCGCGATCCGCAACGCCTGCTCGCGCGTCGGCGGCTCGTCGTTCGCCACCACCGGGCCCTCGACCGTCACGTACTTGTACGGCGGGTTCTCGTCCTGCGCGACCAGGCTCAGCCGGCCCGCCGCGCGGATCGACCGGTCCTTGACCGTGTCGCGCTCCATCCAGATCAGCAGCTCACCGCCGGGTTCGTAGTCGTACCAGACCGGCACGGCCAGCGGCGCCCGTCCGGCGCGCTCCACGGCGAGCACGCCCACGTGCACCCCGCTCAGGAACGCTTCCCGCTCGGCCACGCTCATCACGAACGACGACATGTCACTCCCCAGGTCGATGGTCATCCACCGGGGAGCAACATGCCGCCCGCTCCGGACATTCCGGACCGGCTCGGCGCCGGGCCGGTTCAGCTCGCCGCCGCCACCAGGCGGGCGTACGAGCCGCCCGCCGAGAGCAGTTCCTCGTGCGGGCCCAGCTCGGTGATCCGGCCGCCCTCGACCACCGCGACGCGGTCGGCTGCCGCCGCCGTGTGCAGGCGGTGGGCGATCGCGATCACCGTCCGGCCCTCGAGCACGCTGTTCAGCGAGCGCTCCAGGTCCCGCGCCGAGCCCGTGTCCAGCAGCGACGTCGCTTCGTCGAGCACCAGCGTGTGCGGGTCCGCCAGCACCACCCGGGCCAGCGCCAGCTGCTGCGCGATCGCCGCCGGCACCGGGTGCTCGCCCGGCCCGAGCTTCGTGTCGAGCCCGGACGGCAGCGTGGCGACCCAGTCCGACGCGCCCGCCGACGCCAGAGCCGCCGTCAGCTCCTCGTCCGTCCAGTCGCCGCCCGCGCGGCGGGCCGGCAGGGCCAGGTTCTGCCGCAGCGTTCCGGAGAACACGTGGTGCTCCTGGGTCAGCAGCAGCACCTCGCCGCGCAGCACGTCATCGGCCAGCGAGGAGACGTCCTGGCCACCGATGCGCACCGAACCTTCCGACGGCGCCGCGATGCCGGCCAGCAGCCGGCCGAGCGTCGACTTGCCCGCGCCCGACGGCCCGACGATCGCCAGCCGCTCGCCGCGCGGGACCCGCAGGTCGATGCCGTGCAGCACCTCGCGGTCGGCGGTGTAGCTGAACCGGACACCGTGGACGTCGATGTCCCGCCCGCGCGGCACCTCGGCCACCTTCGCCGAGCCCTCGACCGCGACCGACCGGACGCCCAGGATCCGGCGCGCCGCGGCCGCCGCGACCTGCAGGTCCTCCAGCCAGAACAGGGCCTCGTTCAGCGGCGCCGCCATGCCCTGCACGTACAGCAGCATCGTGGTGATCTCGCCGAGCCCGGCCCACCCCTGCGTGTACGCGAGCAGGCCCAGCAGCAGCATCACCGCCAGCGGCAGCACGTAGCTGATCTCCAGCGACGGCAGCCAGCGCAGCTGCAGCGCCCGCATCCGGCGCTCGCCGTAGATGCTCTGGTCCAGCGCGTCGTACGCGGCGCCGATGCGCCGCTCGGTCAGCCCGAGCGCCTCGGTCGTGCGCGCGCCCTCCGCGGTCTCGTGGACGCTGGTGGTCAGGTCGGCCCAGCGGTCGAGCATCCACTGCATGACCGGCGGGATCCGCCGCTGGTACCAGACGGTCACCGGCACCAGCAGCGGCAGTGCGACCAGCAGGCCCAGCGACAGCAGCGGCGACGTCACCACCATCGCGACGATGGTGAACACCACGGTCACCGCCGCGACCAGGATCTCCGGCGCCGCGAACCGCGCCGCGTGGTCGATCCGGCCGAGGTCGGTGGTGGCCCGGCTGAGCAGGTCACCGGTGCCCGCCGCCTCGACCGTGCCGAGCGGCAGCTGCAAGGCCGTCCCGACGAACTCCTCGCGCGTCTCGGCCAGCACCAGCTCGCCGAACACCGCGCCGCGCATCCGCGCGATCTTGCGCGCCAGCGCCTGCAGCAGCAGGATGCCGACGAACGCGACCGCCAGCAGGTCGACGTGCCCGGTCGTGGTGCCGGCCGCGACGTCGTCGACGAGCGAGCCGAGCAGCTGCGGGCCGGCCAGGCCGATCAGCGTGGCCACGGCCAGCGAGCCCAGCAGCAGGCCGAACTCGCGCTTGTGGACCCGCGCGGTCCGCAGGGTCCAGCGGCGCACGTCCCGCCGGTCCGCCGTGGGAAGCCGCTTCACACCGTCACCTCCTTCGCCGTGAAGACTTCGTCCGCCACATGTGTCCACAGAGGACTCTGACTGAACACCACCGTCGTCTTGCCGCGCCGCAGCGCGGCGACGCGCTCGGTGATGCGGGCCTCCGTGTGCGCGTCCACCGCCGACGTCGGCTCGTCGAGGACCAGGACGTCGGCGTCGGTCGCCAGCGCGCGGGCCAGGTTCAGCCGCTGCCGCTGGCCGCCGGACACCTCGCGGCCGCGCTCGCCGATCACCTCGTCGACACCGTTGGGCAGCGCCTCGACGATGTCGTCGGCGTCGGCCGCGTACAGCGCTTCGGTGATGCTGACGCCGCCCGGCCGCGCGGGGGCGAGCTGCTCGCGCAGCACGCCCGAGAACCAGATGTCCTGGTTGTGCGCGTAGACGATCCGCCGCCGCAGCTCCGCGAGGGCGACGTGGTCCGCGCGGACGCCGCCGACCAGCACCGCTTCGCCCTCGGCCGCATCGGCGAACCGCGCCAGCCGGTCGGCCACCGCTTCCCCGCCGGCGCCGAAGTCGACGACCGTGAGCCGGCCGGGCGCGACGCGCACGCCGGATTCGGTGTCCACCAGCTCCAGCGGTCCGCCGGGCAGCGGCACCGGCGTTTCCGGGTCCGCCGGCTTCGGGTGGATCGCCAGCAGCGCCACCACCTTCCGCGACGCGACCAGGCCCGACGTGATCGACCCGACGGCCTCCGTCGCGGCGTTGACCGGCCAGATGAGGAACGCCGAAACGCCGTAGAAGGCCACCAGCTGGCCGACGTCGATCGAGCCGGCCACGGCCAGCCGCGCGCCGAGCCAGGTGATCACCACGGTGACCAGGCCGGGCAAGGCGATCTCCGCGGCGGCCAGCCACGCCTCGGCCTCGCCGACCTCGACGCCGGCCCGCCGCACCCGCTGGCTCGTCTCGCGGAACCGGGCGAAGAACCGCCGCTCGCCGCCGATGCCGCGCAGGATCCGCAGGCCGGACACGATGTCGGCGCCGAGCGCGTTGACGTCTCCGCGCTTTTCACGCTGCTTCGCCTTCCGCTTCTGCAGCGGAGCGAGCAGCGGCCCGATGCCCAGGACGGCGACCGGCACGCCGACCAGCGCGACCACGCCGAGCAGCGGCGACGTCGAAATCAGCCAGACGGCGACCACGACGAACGCGAGCAGCGAGCCGAACGCGCGGCCGGTCATCTCGACGGTGTTGCCGATGTGGTTGATGTCCGTGGTAGCGATCGCGACGAGGTTGCCGGTGGTGGTCCCGTCCCGCAGCCCGGCGCCGACGCGCGTGGTGTGCGCCGACACGACCCGCTGCGTCGAGCCGGCGCCGTGCAGCCACAGGCCGTAGTTGAGGAAGTGCAGCCAGGTCCCGAAGAGGGTTTGCACAACCCCCAGCGCGGCCGCGACCAGCGCCCAGCGCGCGACGGCGGCACCGTCGTGCGCGCCGATGGCACCGATGCCCTGGCCGACGACCAGCGGCAGCAGCGCACCGGGCAGCGCCCACACGACACCGATCGCGGCCGCCCCGAGCACCGTGCCGAGCCGGGCCCGGAACACGGCGAGCAGGAAGCGGCCCGCGGTCGGCCGCGCGGGCAGCCGCAGCGGCGGAAAGGGATAGGTGGCGGAAAGCACGATTCCCGACGGTAAGCCGCCAACCACCCGAAGGCGACCGATTTTCCGGCGCGCACACCCCGCTGCCGACGGCCGCCGCCGCTCGGGGGACCCCCGGTTTCAACGTTACTCGCGGCCACCGATAATTCCGGCCCCGCGCGCAAGCCACACCCCGAGTTGTCCACAACGCGCGCCCACTCCCCGAGTTGTCCCCAGCCACCTAAGCGCCCGAAGGCCGCCTTGGGTGCGCCTGACGCACCGAAGGCCACATTGGGGCGCTTGCGGCCGTCCCGATGTCGCCCCGGTCACACCCGCGTGGGCCCGTCCGTTTTCGGCGGCCCACCGTCCGGCCCACCTCCGGGCGGCACGTATCCTGACGGCCGTGGCGAACCCTGACACGGACACCGTGACCAGCACCGTTGACACCACCGAGCGCGCCGGGGCGACCCCGGACCACAGCCAGCCCTACCGCGAACTGGGCCTCGCCGACGACGAGTACGCCCGCATCCGGGAGATCCTCGGCCGCCGGCCCACCGACGCGGAGCTGGCGATGTACTCGGTCATGTGGAGCGAGCACTGCTCGTACAAGTCCTCCAAGAAGCACCTGCGCTACTTCGGGGAGACCGCCACCGACGAGATGAAGGCCAAGATGCTCGCGGGCATCGGCGAGAACGCGGGCGTCGTCGACATCGGCGAGGGCTGGGCGGTCACCTTCAAGGTGGAGAGCCACAACCACCCGTCCTATGTGGAGCCGTACCAGGGCGCCGCGACCGGTGTCGGCGGCATCGTCCGGGACATCATGGCCATGGGTGCGCGGCCGCTGGCGGTCGCCGACGCGCTGCGCTTCGGCCCGGCCGACGCCCCCGACACCAAGCGCGTGCTGCCCGGTGTCGTCGCCGGTGTCGGCGGCTACGGCAACTGCCTCGGCCTGCCGAACGTCGGCGGCGAGCTCGTGTTCGACCCGTCCTACTCGGGCAACCCGCTGGTCAACGCCCTCTGCGTCGGCGCGATGCGCGTCGAGGACCTGCACCTGGCGTTCGCCTCCGGCACCGGCAACAAGATCATCCTGTTCGGCGCCCGCACCGGCCTCGACGGCATCGGCGGCGTTTCCGTCCTGGCGAGTGACACCTTTTCGGGTGACGAGTCGTCGGGCGGCCGCAAGAAGCTGCCGAGCGTCCAGGTCGGCGACCCGTTCACCGAGAAGGTGCTCATCGAGTGCTGCCTCGAGCTGTTCGCCCAGAAGCTCGTCGTCGGCATCCAGGACCTCGGCGGCGCCGGGCTGTCCTGCGCGACGTCCGAGCTGGCCGCGGCCGGCGACGGCGGCATGCACATCTACCTCGACCGCGTTCCCCTGCGCGCCACCGGGATGACGCCCGCCGAGGTGCTCTCCAGCGAGTCGCAAGAGCGCATGTGCGCGGTCGTCTCGCCGGAGAACGTCGAGGCGTTCATGGCCGTCTGTCGCAAGTGGGACGTGATCGCGACCGACATCGGCGAGGTCACCGACGGCGAGCACCTGGTCATCACCTGGCACGACGAGGTCGTCGTCGACGTCCCGGCGCACACGGTCGCCCACCAGGGCCCGGTGTACGACCGGCCGATCGAGCGACCGTCGGATCAGGACGCGCTGATCGCGGACACCTCGGCGAAGCTGCCGCGTCCGTCCACTCCGGACGAACTGCGCGCGGACGTCCTCAAGCTCATCTCCTCGCCCAACCAGGCCTCCAAGGAATGGGTGACCTCGCAGTACGACCGGTACGTGCGCGGGAACTCCGTGCTGGCGCAACCGTCGGACTCGGGCATGATCCGGATCGACGAGTCGAGCGGCCGCGGCGTCTCGGTGGCGACGGACTGCAACAGCAAGTTCGTGTACCTGGACCCGTACCGCGGCGCGCAGCTCGCGCTAGCGGAGGCGTACCGCAACGTGGCGACGGGCGGCGCGACGCCGGTCGCGGTGTCGGACTGCCTGAACTTCGGCGCCCCGACCGACCCGGGCGTGATGTGGCAGTTCGAGCAGGCCGTGCACGGCCTGGCGGACGGCTGCGTCGAGCTGGGCATCCCGGTCACCGGCGGCAACGTCAGCTTCTTCAACCAGACCGGCGACACGGCGATCCTGCCCACCCCGGTGATCGGCGTCCTCGGCGTGATCGACGACGTCACCCGCCGCATCCCGACGGGCATCGGCGCGGAGGCCGGCGAAACCCTGCTGCTGCTTGGCGAAACGCACGACGAGCTGGACGGCTCGGCCTGGGCCCGCGAGCTGCACGGCCACCTCGGCGGCGTGCCGCCGCGCGTGGACCTGGCCCGCGAGAAGCTCCTCGGCGAGATCCTGGTGGCGGGCTCCCGCGACGGGATGATCTCCGCGGCCCACGACCTGTCGGACGGCGGCCTCGTCCAGACGCTGGTGGAGACCGTCCTCATCGGACAGTGCGGGGCCCGGGTGTTCCTCGACGCCGACCAGGACCCGTTCGTCCAGCTGTTCTCCGAGTCGGCGGGCCGCGTGCTGGTGGCGGTCCCGCGCACGGAAGAGCTGCGCTTCACCGAGATGTGCACCGCGCGCGGCCTGCCGTGGCGCAAGACCGGCGTGGTCGACCCGGAGTCGGGCACGCTGGAGCTGCAGGGCATCACCGAGTTCACGCTCGACGAGCTGCGCGAGGCCTGGGAGAGCACCCTTCCGGCCCTCTTCGGCTGACGGCGGACCCCCGGCCCTGCCGAAGCAGGGCCGGGGTCAGAGCCAGCCGCGCTCGTCGGCCACCCGCAGGGCTTCCATCCGGTTGCGGGTGCCGGTCTTGGTCGTGGCGCCGGACAGGTAGTTCCGCACGGTTCCTTCGGCCAGGTACAGCCGGGCCGCGATCTCGGCCACGGTCGCGCCGGAACGGGCCGCGATCAGCACGTCCCGTTCGCGGGCGGTGAGCGGCGACTCGCCCGCCGCCAGCGTCGCCGCGGCCAGCGCGGGGTCGACGACCCGCTCGCCGGCCGCCACCCGCCGGACGGCGTCGGCGAGGGTGTCGGCCGGGGCGTCCTTGACGACGAACCCGACGGCACCCGCCTCCATGGCCCGGCGGAGGTAGCCGGTGCGGCCGAAGGTGGTCAGGATGATCACCCGGCAGCCGGGCGCCTGTGCGGTGAGCACGGCGGCCGCGGCCAAGCCGTCCAGCCCGGGCATGTCGATGTCCAGCAGCGCCACGTCCGGGCGGTGTTCCAGGGCCGCGGCCGTCACCTCGTCGCCGCGGCCGACCGAGGCCACCACCTCGAAGTCCGGTTCGAGGTCGAGCAGCGCGCGCAGGGCCTGCCGGATCAGCGCCTGGTCGTCGGCGAGCAGCAGCCGGATCGTCATGCCGGCGCCTCCACCCGCAGCGACCACCCACGCGGCTGCGCGGGGCCGGCGGTCAGCACGCCACCGGCCGCGCTCACCCTGGCGCGCAGGCCGTCCAGCCCGGACCCCGCGCCCGCCGGGCCGCCGGTCCCGTCGTCGCGCACCTCCACCGAGGACGCGGTGAGCTCCACCGTGCACCGGCCGGCGCGTGCGTGTCGCACCACGTTCGTCAACCCCTCCCGGACCACCCAGCCGAACAGTTCCTGCCGCTCCTGCGGTACCTCGTCGTAGGCGGTGGGCAGGTCGGCGACCACGCCCGCCGCGCGAAGCAGTTCCCGGCCACGGGCGAGCTCGCCGGCCAGCGTGACCTCCCGGTACCCGGACACCGCCGCCCGCACGTCGGCCAGTGCCTGCCGGGACAACTGCTCCACGGACTCCATCTCGGCCAGTGCCGCGGGCGGTGCGCCCGCGGCCAGCCGCCGGGCCAGGGTGCTCTTCACGGTGATGGCGGTGAGCGAGTGGCCGAGCAGGTCGTGCAGATCGCGGGCGATCCGGTTGCGCTCGGCTTCGGAGGCCAGCCGGGCCACTTCGGCCCGCGCCTCGCGCAGCTGCTGGTTGGCCGTGGCCGTGCGGCTGAAGGCGTGGACCAGCAGCGTGGTGAACACGACGGCCACCGCGTAGTACCAGCTCGGGCCGGTGTTCCAGCCGGGCACGACCAGCGGCACCACCACGCACGCCGCGGCGCCCACGGCCACCAACGTCGCCTCCGCCCAGGCGGCGACGCGTGTCGCCGCCGACGGCACGATCACCGCGACGAGGATCAGCGAGTACTCGTGGGCCAGCGGCGTGACCAGCAGGGCCAGCGCCGTCAGCACCGATAGCAGCCACCAGTAGCGCCGCCACGCCGAGCGCATCGCGGCCACCACCATGGCCAGGTAGCACCCGGAGACACCGGCCAGCAGCAGGTACCCGGCGACGAGGCCGGGGCCGCGCGTGTACTGCGCGAGGC
Organism: Amycolatopsis sp. lyj-23; assembly: GCF_046549135.1. Taxonomy (NCBI): domain Bacteria; kingdom Bacillati; phylum Actinomycetota; class Actinomycetes; order Pseudonocardiales; family Pseudonocardiaceae; genus Amycolatopsis; species Amycolatopsis sp. lyj-23. The sequence continues at coordinate 136,321 of NZ_JAJPWN010000018.1, forward strand.
CGGCACCCGCCAGGAACGGGTAGCAGAGCATGCCCAGGGAGAGCAGCAGCCGGCGTCGCTCGTCCAGGCCGCGCAGGTCCGCGGCTCCCCGCCCGTCGTCCACGTCGGTGACCGTACCGCCGGCCGCGTGCGGCCGGCCGGAGCCCGAGCTCACCGCGCGGCGAACGTGGCGCGCACGGACCGGGCGAAGGTCAGCAGGACGACGATGATCAGCAGTGCGGCGCAGACGCCGTTCTCGATCTTGAACCAGATCGGGAAGGAGCCGGGAATGGCTTCGATCACCAGGATCGCCACCACCTGGACGCTCGTGATGATCCGCACCCGGCGGTAGTTGTTCCGCGCGCCCTTGGCCATGGACACCCCGAGCGCGAAGGTGATCGGCGCGGCAACGGCGAGGATCGCGCCGCGCACCCACACGGCGTCGGTGACGAGGTCGGGATGGCCGCTGAACACCACGATCGCCAGGAGGGTCAGCACGCTCACAGTGGCGTAGCCACCGAGCAGCACCTTGGCGATGTGCAGCTTCTCGCGGGCGTCGGAGTCGGTCACGGTCACGGTCGGGCTGGTCTGCTTCGTCATGCCCTGAATCCTGCTGGAGCACCGTTTTCCCTGGTAGCGACGTTGTCCACAGGCTCGTCGTGACATCTGTCAGAAGCCGGACACCGCCCGCGCGCGAACAAAAACTGTCGGCCCCCTCCGCTAGGGTGGAAACCGGGGGCTGCTCAGCCCGCCTTGGCCACCACCCGCGCGTCCCCGTCGCGCAGTTCCTCGAGGTCCCAAGCCGCCGGCAGCCGCACCTCCTTTTCGGTGCGCACCAACGTGTTGTACAGCGAAACCGACTCCGGCAGCGAAGCGAACCGCAGGTCGGTCTGCCCGCCGAACCGCGCCCGCCGCAGGTCCAGCGAGTCCCGCACGTGCGCCCCGGTGAACTCGACGTCGCCCGCGAACTTCGCGTCCTTGAAGTTCGCCGGGCCGCCGAACGTCGTGTCCGTGAAGTCCGCCGCTTCGGCGAACTCCGTCCCGCTGAACCACGCGCGGTCTTCGAAAACCGAGCCACGGCAACGGAAGTAGCCCACCTGACGACCGGATTCGGTACCCGCGGCGGTGAAGTACACCTGGCCCGTGAAGCGGCAGCCGCTGAGGTGGGTGCTGCTGTGCAGCGACGCGTACCGCAGCAGCAGGCCGCCGATCAGCTTGCCGGAAAGGTCGAGGTACTGCAGCCGGGCGCCGGTCAGGTCCAGGTCGTACGCCGGGCCCGGGGCGTCGCGGGCCGGCAGCAGCTCGGTGATCAGCCGTTGCGCCGTGAGCCGGACCGTGAGCTCGCGCTCCTCGTCCGGGTCGGGATCCGAGGTGCGGGAAAACGGGCGCCGCAGGTAGGAGCACAGCACGTCCAGCACCGTCTGCGTGTAGTCCGGCCTGCTGCGCGCCAGCCCCGCCAGCGCGTGCAACGCCCCGACGCGAACCTGGTCGGCAGCGTGCCCGAGCAGCTCGACCGACTTCGCGAACCGCTCGTCGGCGACCCGCTCGCGGTCCTGTTCCGCGCGCTGCGCCTCGAGTTCGTGCCGTTTCCGCTCGACGTCCTGGCGGCTCTCCTCGACCCGGCGCCGCCGGTCGTTCAGCCACAGCGCGTACAGCGCCACGACCGCGCCGCCCGCCAGCCCGCCCGTCTTCAGCGCGTCACTGCGGCTGGTGGCGGGGTCGGACAGCAGCCAGCCGCCGACCCCGAGCAGCAGCACCACCGACGCGAGGAACGTCCACGCCAGCGGCGATCGCCACGGCTTCACCGGCTCAGGACACCAGCATCGTGCTGACGCAGAAGCCCTTTTTGTCGAAGTTGGTCGCGCTCAGCGTGCCCTTGACCGGCTTGCCGGCGGACGTCCCGGTGACCGCGCCCTCGACCAGGTACTTGTCGGCGGGCACGTCACCGAGCTGCAGCTGCAGCGGCGGCTTGAGGAACGTGTCGAGCCACGAGCTGAGCAGCTCCTTCGAGTCCGCGCAGCCCAGCGCGACGGCACCGGCGTTGTCGCCCGCGTTCAGCTTGTCGATGAAGCCCTGCAGCACGGTCTTGGCGTCCGCGCCGCCTCCGCCACCGCCGTCGGACGTCGACGGCGGCGTGGCGGGGATCGTCGGCTTCTTGGCCGTCGGCTTCGACGTGGACGGCTTGGGTGCCGAGCTCGACGACGGAGCCGCGGCCGTGTTCGTGTCGTCCTTCGAGAGGAAGAACCCGGGCGCGACGAACCCCGTGATGCCGACCAGGGCGAGGATCACGACCACGGCGGCGCCGATGGTGATCCACAGCCCGGTCTTGCTCTTCTTCGGCGGCGCGGGCGGCCCGCCGAAACCCTGCGCGTAGCCGCCGGTCGCCGGGTCCCAGCCGGACACCTGGCCGCCCGCGTTCGGGTCCCACGCCTGCTGGCCGTACTGCTGCGCATTGGGGTCGGCCCACGCCGACTGCTGCTGCGCGTTCGGGTTCGCCCACGCCTGCTGCGTGGCGGGGTCGCCCCAGGCCTGCTGGTGCTGTTGCGGCGCGTACGGGTCGCCCCACGTCGGCTGCGGGTTCGCCGGGAAGCCGCCCGAGGCCGGCGGGTGGCCCTGCTGGTTCGGGTCCCAGCCCTGCGGGTACTGCTGCGTCGGGTACGGCTGTTGCTGCTGGTTGGTGTCCCACCCGCCCTGCTGCTGGAAGCCACCGGACTGCGGCTGGCCGTACGGGTCGGGCTGGCCGGGCTGGCCCGGCTGAGGCGGGTAGGTCATCTCTCGTGCCTTCCGGGCGCTGGAGGTTCGTGCGCTTCCGACGTCCGGTGGGCGCGTGCGGTTCCCCCATGACGTGGCTGCAGCATTCTGCAAGCTCGGACGGTACGGCATGAAACCGGCTCCCGGATGTGTCCGGCGCGAAGCCGTCACGATCCGGGAGCCGGAGCTGGAGCCGGGTGGGGTGGATCAGCCGTTGGCGAGGGCCTGGAGCCGGTCGTAGGCACCGTTGAAGGTGTCCTGGTCGAGCGGGCTCGAGGTGTACTGCCAGACGGTGTAGTAGCCCCAGTTGTAGGGCAGGGTGCCCACCGACGACGCGTACCGCGCGACCCACAGCGGCGCCGTGCTGGAGAAGTCACCGCTCACGCAGGTGCTCCACCAGTTCGTCGACGTGTAGATCGCCGGGTAGCGGCCGGTCAGGGCGTGGTAGGTGTCGTGGAAGTCGAGGATCCACGACGTCATCCCGGCCTTGCTCAGCCCGTAGCAGGTCGCGCCGTACGGGTTGTACTCCATGTCCAGTGCCCCGGGCAGCGTCCGGCCGTCCCTCGACCAGCCGCCGCCGTGGGCGACGAAGTACTGCGCCTGCGCCGCGCCGCTCGAGGTGTTCGGGGTGGCGAAGTGGTAGGCGCCGCGGATGAAGCCCTGGTTGTAGGAGCCGTTGTACTGCTGGGCGAAGTACGGGTTCGTGTAGTTGGTGCTCTCCGTGGCCTTGGTCCAGACGAACCGCATGCCCTGGTTCCACCAGCTCGCCCAGTCGACGTTGCCCTGGTAGCTGGCGACGTCCATACCGGCCACCGTGGCCAGCACCTGGTTCGGCACGGCCTGGCCGGGCTGCGGCTGCTGCGCCGACTTCTGCGTGTCCGGAGTCGACTTGTCGCCTTCGACGCGCCGGATCTGCGACCCCAGCTCGTGGTTGTGCTGCGCGATGTCCGCGTTGATCGCGGCCACGGGGTCGACTTCGGGGGAAAGCGTCGTCGCCTGCGCCGTGCTGCCGAGCAGGAGCAGCGTGGCCGGGACGATCAAGGCAGCGAACAGCCGCCCTCTTCGGGGAGTGGACATCGTTGGATCCCTTCACAGATACCCTCGCGACGAGCGGCTTACTGCAGGTAGGCGCTCGAACACGATTGTTGAGGACGAAGTGGCGTTTGTCACTCAGTTCCGTGAAATTGGGTATACGTGTGGGTGATTTTCTTCGGAAGATGATCGTTAATTGGTGACGAGTTAACACCTATTATTCGACGGTTGGGCCGTTCAGCCCAGCGCGAGGGCCAGCAGCTCGGCCGCCGGGCCGTTGAACCAGTTCTGGTCGCCGGGAAGGGTGCCGCGGTCGGCGAACTGCCAGATCGCGTGCGTGCCCCAGCCGGACGGCAGCTCGCCGATGAACGTGTTGTAGCGGGCGATCCAGAGCGGGTTGGCGCCGAACCCGCCGTTGTTCGCGGTGCACCGCTTCCACCAGCTCGTCGACGTGTAGATCGTCGGGTGCCGGCCGGTCGCCGCGCGGTAGGTGTCGGAGAAGGCGCGGATCCAGGCGACCATCCCGGCGGCGTCCTTGCCGTAACACGTTTCGCCGTACGGGTTGTACTCCGCGTCGAGCGCGCCGGGCAGGGTCCGGCCGTCGGCCGACCACCCGCCGCCGTGGGCGAGGAAGTACCGCGCCTGCGAAGCGCCGTCGGAGATGTCCGGCCGCGCGAAGTGGTAGGCACCGCGGATCAGGCCGACCTGGTAGGAGCCGTTGTACTGCTGGGCGAACTGCGGGTTGACGAACCCGGTGCCTTCGGTCGCCTTCACGTAGACGAACTTGGCGCCCGCTCCCGCCGCGCCGGGCCAGTCGACCGGGCCCTGGTGCCCGCTGACGTCGTGCCCGAGCAGCTGGTCGTCACCGCCGTACACCACGTCGGGGCCCTCGCCGACACCTTCGACCTTGGCGATCTGCGAACCCGCGTAGTGGTCCTCGGCTCCGGCGTAGCTGTCGACGGCCTTCGCCGGCGCCTGCCCGGCCACGAGGAGGGCCGAGGCGAGGACGGCGGCGAAGGGCAGCGAACGTCGTTTCACCCTCTTGCTCCCCACCGATCTCGTCAGACTTCTTCAGCCTCACGATGCCCCGGCGTCGCCGGATCGGCGACTCGGTGCTCACTCGATGGGGTGGGATCCGCAGGTCAGCGTCGCTCGTCGGCGATGGCCTTCACCAGGTGCTCCGCCGGCACGACGGCCGTGATGAGGTCGTGCGGGTTGATCGCGACGGGGTGCCCGCCGAGCAGGTCGACGATGTCGCGGCCGACGACGGCCCGCGCGTGCGGCCACTCGCGCGGCACCAGCGACTTGCGGGTGTAGGCCGGCACCATGACCCGGCCGTCGGTGTTGTGGAACCCGATGACGGTCCGCTGCACCGGCGACATCGCGTAGACGAACAGCGTGGCGTCCAGCACGACCTTCGGCAGGTCCGACGGCGGCCGGTGCTCGGTGCGGACGAGCTGCAGCAGGTGCTCGAGGTCGTTCGCCGGGTCCGGGAAGCCGAGCGCCTTGGGCGAGGGCCGGTAGCGGTCGTTGGGGTGGAAGTCGGCGACGACGTCACCGGCGCCGTTCACCGGGTACGCGCCGACGACCGCCCACGACGGCACCGGGCCGTTCGGGTCGAAGGCCTCGTCGATGACGTAGAGCCAGCTGTTGGGGTTGGCGCGGGCGTTCGCGCGCATCTCCGCGGTGATCTCGGGCGTACCGTGCTTGCCGGAGCGGCGGGCCTGCTGGCCTTCGCGCCGCGCGGCCCGGTTGTGCTTGCCGTGTCCGCCGGGGCGATCGGCTCCGCTTCCGGTGGGCTGCTGCGAAACCATCCGATCCGCCTCGTCCCGCTGCGCCATCGTCATCCCCACGTTCTCGGGTGTACCTGCCAAGTCTTGGTGCGCCACTCTACTGTTTGCCCATGGCCTCTTCGCGTTCGGTCGACCCCGGACAGTTACGTGCGGCGGTGCTGGCGATTTCCCCGTGGTTGCAGGGCGATGCGCCCGCTCCGGCGCGTCCGGAACTGGCCGCGGCGGTGCGGCTGTCCCTGCGCGCGCTGGCGGCGGACGCGCCGGGCCGGACGGTCGAGGTGCGGGTGCCGCCCTTCGCCGCGGTGCAGTGCGTGGAGGGCCCGCGGCACACCCGCGGCACCCCGCCGAACGTGATCGAGACCGACCCGCGCACGTGGCTCGAACTGGCCACCGGACGACTGGACTGGACCACGGCCGTGGCGGACGGCCGGGTGTCCGCATCGGGCACCCGGGCCGACCTTTCCCACTGGCTCCCGCTGCTCCGCGTCTGACGGACGGGTGCGCGGGCTACGGCTTGCGGCCGACGCCGCCGGCGATGGTCCGCTGTGCGACGTTGAGCTCCTTGAGCCGCGGGCCGTCCGGCCACCAGTCGGCGCACCGCACCACGCCCGGGGGCACCATCTCGAGCCCGGGGAACAGCTCCTCGATCTCCTTCTGCGTGCGGAAGGAGCCCGAACCCATCGGGCTGTGCACGAAGAAGTCCTCCATGCGGCGCGCGGTCTCGGAGTCCTCGTTCTCCGGGTCGAAGAAGTGGCTGAGGCCGACGAAGGAGCCGGACGGCAGCGCGTCGACGTACTCGCGCATGATCTCGGCCGGCCGGGCGTGGTCGCCGTTGTAGTGGTGCAGCGTCCCCATCTGCAGGAGGACGAGCGGCTGGCTGAAGTCGATGTGCTCGCGGACGATCTCGTTCTCGATGATCTTCTGCGGGTCGAAGATGTCTTCGGCGACGAAGTGGGTGTGCTCGTTCTCCTCGAGCAGGGCCCGGCCGTGCGCCAGGACGACCGGGTCGTTGTCGACGTAGACGACCTTGGTCTCCGGGTTGATCCGCTGGACGACCTGGTGGGTGTTCTCGGCGGTCGGCAGGCCGGAGCCGAGGTCCAGGAACTGGGTGATCCCGGTCTGGCCGGCGAGGAACCGGCAGACGCGGATGAGGAAGCCGCGGTTCTCGAACGCGAGGTCCTGGGCTTCCGGGGCGGCTTTCTGCACCTGCTTGAGGACCTGACGATCGATTTCGTAGTTGTCCTTGCCCAGCAGGAAGGCGTCGTAGACGCGCGCGATGCTCGCCCGGGTCGGGTCGACCCCGACAGGCACTCGTTCGGTGGTCGCGGCGTCCGGCATGATGAACCTCGCAATTTGTGTGTTGTAAGTCTCGTGCTCTCCGTACAGTAGGACGACGCGCGCATGGGGTAAACCGGGTCACCCCTTTGCGCAAGACGGCTTAACGTGTACTTTCGGTAGTCGGGCTAGAACCCCCTGGTGACGTGAGCGCGGAAGGTCCGGGAATGAACGCGGTGAACGCGTCCGCAGGTGAACAGAACATCGGCCCCACGGCGCGCCGCATGATCCTGGGCTCGCAGCTGCGGCGCCTCCGTGAAGAGGCCGGCATCACCCGTCAGCAGGCCGGTTACAACATCCGCGGCTCCGAGTCGAAGATCAGCCGGCTCGAACTGGGCCGGGTCGGCTTCAAGGAACGCGACGTCACCGACCTGCTGACCATGTACGGCGTCGACGACCCGACCGAGCGCAAGACCTTCCTCGACATGGTCAAGCAGTCGAACGAGCCGGGCTGGTGGCGGCGCTTCGGCGACACCATGCCGAACTGGTTCACCGACCTCGTCGGCCTCGAAGAAGCCGCCGCGCGAATCCAGATCTGGGAGCCGATCTACGTGTCGGGACTCCTGCAGGTCGAGCCGTACGCGCGGGCGATCTTCAGCCACGGCCGCCCGGAGATGGCCGACGAGCGGGTCGACCAGCTCGTCGCGCTGCGGATGCGGCGGCAGAAGATGTTCAGCAGGCCGGACGCACCCCGCGTGTGGATGGTCCTCGACGAGTCGGTGCTCCACCGGCCGATCGGCGGCGTCAAGGTCCTCAAGCAGCAGATCGAATACCTGCTGGAGATGAGCGCGCTGCCCCACGTGTCGATCCAGGTGCTGCCGTTCTCGCGCAGCGGGCTGTCCGCGGAACACGCGTTTTCGCTGCTGCGGTTCGGCGAACCGGAACTGCCGAACATCGCCTACGTCGAATACCTGACCGGCGCGCACTACATCGAGAAGCGCGAAGAGATCGAAAAGTACAGCCGCGCGCTCGACATGCTGGCCGTCGACGCGGAGACGCCGGAGCGGAGCCGTTCGATGCTCGCCAAGCGGCGGCAGGAGATTTAGAAAGCCTGGTCCAGCAGCGGTCCGAGGGCACCGTTATGCCCCAGTGATCGGTGACTGAAGGTAATTATTAGGCCGAACGGGTGGCTACCCATCACTCGATGGGTTAACGACTACCGCCGTTTCCTTTACCGTCCGCGAACTTTGCAAGAAATTCTGCACGTGCATTTACCGCTGCAAGCGAACGTGCTAGCCTCCGATACGCGGGCAAATGCACATGCAGATGCATCGGCCTGAAAGATCTTCCACATCGAGGAGTGGGACCATGGCTGAGCGATTCGAGAACGGTATCCCGGCCGATCGGCTGTCCGGTGCGCAGTGGCGCAAGGCCAGCTACAGCGGTGCCGTCGGCAACTGCGTGGAAGTCGCGCCGCTGACCACCGGCGAGATCGCGATGCGCAACTCGCGCTTCCCGACCGGCCCGGCGCTGGTCTACACGCGCGCCGAGATGGCCGCGTTCCTGGCGGGCGCGAAGGACGGTGAATTCGACGATGTCCTCGGCTGAGGCCGTCGCCCCCGTCTTCGACATCGAGACCGGACTGCAGGAACTGGTGGCCCGCGGCTACCAGTTCGTCCACCCCGCCGACGAGCGCGGCGAGATCCTCGCCGTCGTCGGCGTGCGGGTGCACGATGACGTGGTCGACGTCGTCCGGCTCAACGCCGAGGACGACGTCGTGGCGACCAGGATGCCCGGCTCCGAAGAGAACATCTTCGAGCCGGAGCGGTGGCTGTGGCGCCGCCGCGGCGAAGGTGCGCAGGTGCTGACGGAGATCCTCGCCCTGCCGGATGCGTGCTGAGACGTGCAGGCTTGCGGGCCCCGTCCGAAGTGGTCAGAACCACGTCGGGCGGGGCCTCGCTCATGTCTGCACCGTCTACACTGAAAATCGGCCTGACCACGTCTTCCCAGGAGCTCCTCGGTGGTTTCCGACCCGCAGCTCGTGTCCGACCAGCCCGAACCGGAACCCCGTGAGGAGTGTGGCGTCTTCGGCGTCTGGGCTCCCGGGGAAGAAGTTGCGAAGCTGACCTACTACGGCCTCTACGCCCTGCAGCACCGGGGCCAGGAGGCCGCCGGCATCTCCGTCTCCGACGGCTCGCAGATCGTGGTCTTCAAGGACCTCGGCCTGGTCAGCCAGGTGTTCGACGAGCAGATCCTGCAGTCGCTGCAGGGCCACATCGCCGTCGGGCACTGCCGGTACTCGACGACCGGCGCGACCATCTGGGAGAACGCCCAGCCGATCTTCCGCACCACCGAGACCGGCAGCGGCCTGTCCTTCGCCCACAACGGCAACCTCGTCAACACGGCGGAGCTGCGCGAACGCACCATCGAAGCGGGTCTCAAGCCGCACGCGGGCCTGACCGGCTCGTCCAGCGACTCGGACCTGATCTGCGGGCTGCTCGCCGCGACCGCCGCCGACAAGGGCATCGAGGCCGCGGCCATGGAGCTGCTGCCCACCCTGAAGGGCGCCTTCTGCCTGGTGTTCTCGGACGAGAACACGCTGTACGCGGCCCGTGACCCGCACGGCGTCCACCCGCTGGTGCTCGGCCGGCTGGAGCGCGGCTGGGTCGTCTCCAGCGAAACGGCGGGCCTCGACATCGTCGGCGCGTCCTTCGTCCGCGAGGTCGAGCCGGGCGAGCTCATCGCCATCGACGCCGCGGGCCTGCGCTCGTCGCGGTTCGCGAACCCGGACCCCAAGGGCTGCGTCTTCGAGTACGTCTACCTGGCCCGCCCCGACACCACGATCGCCGGCCGCGGCGTGCACGCCACCCGCGTCGAGATCGGCCGCCGCCTCGCGTCCGAGCAGCCGGTCGAGGCCGACCTCGTGATGCCGGTGCCGGAGTCGGGCACCCCGGCCGCGATCGGCTACGCGCAGGGCTCGGGCATCCCCTACGGCACCGGCCTGGTGAAGAACGCCTACGTCGGGCGCACGTTCATCCAGCCGTCGCAGACCATCCGCCAGCTGGGCATCCGGCTCAAGCTGAACCCGCTGCGGGACGTCATCCGCGGCAAGCGCCTGGTCGTGGTGGACGACTCGATCGTCCGCGGCAACACCCAGCGCGCGCTCGTGCGGATGCTGCGCGAGGCCGGCGCGCTCGAGGTGCACGTCCGGATCGCCTCACCGCCGGTGCGCTGGCCGTGCTTCTACGGCATCGACTTCGCCTCGCGCGCGGAGCTGGTCGCGAACGGCGTCGACCTCGACGGCATCCGGCGCTCGATCGGAGCCGACTCGCTGGGCTACATTTCCCTGGACGGCCTGGTCGCGGCGGCGGAGCAGCCGAAGTCGCGGCTGTGCACGGCGTGCTTCTCGGGTGAGTACCCGATCCCGCTGCCGGAAGACGCGCTGATCGGGAAACACCTGCTCGAAAGCCTCGACGCGGTCAATGGCGCGGCGACCCCCGTCAGCCCCGCCGGGTACGGTGCCGAAGACGCCGTCCGGCGTCCCTGAGTTCCTTCCAGTAGGGAGTCCGTCCACCGTGAGCGAGTCCACGAGCGCCACGTACGCCGCCGCCGGGGTCAGCATCGACGCCGGCGACCAAGCCGTCGAGCTGCTCAAGCCGCACGCCCAGCGGGCCACGCGGCCCGAGGTCCTGGGTGGCGTCGGCGGTTTCGCCGGGCTCTTCTCCCTGAAGCTCGACAAGTGGAAGGAGCCGGTGCTCGCGTCGTCGACCGACGGCGTCGGCACGAAGATCGCGGTCGCGCAGGCGCTGGACAAGCACGACACGGTCGGCATCGACCTGGTCGCCATGGTGGTCGACGACCTGGTCGTGACCGGCGCCGAGCCGCTGTTCCTGCAGGACTACATCGCCGTCGGCAAGGTGCACCCGGAGAAGATCGCCGCGCTGGTCGGCGGCATCGCCGAGGGCTGCGTCCAGGCCGGCTGCGCGCTGCTGGGCGGCGAGACCGCCGAGCACCCGGGCCTGATGGGCGAGCACGACTACGACATGTCGGCCACCGGCGTCGGCGTGGTCGAGGCGGCGCAGCTGCTCTCGCCGGAAAAGGTCCGTCCGGGTGACGTCGTCCTCGCGCTGGGCTCGTCCGGATTGCACTCGAACGGGTACTCCTTGGCCCGGCACGTGCTGCTGGACATCGCGCGGATGCCGCTCGACGGGCACGTCGAAGAGTTCGGCCGCACCCTCGGCGAGGAGATGCTGGAGCCGACGCGGATCTACGCGAAGGACTGCCTGGCGCTGGCCGCCGAGACCGAGGTCCGGACGTTCGCGCACATCACCGGCGGCGGCCTGGAGGCCAACCTGGCCCGGGTCATGCCCCGCGGCCTGGTCGCCCGGCTCGACCGCGGCACCTGGAACCCGGCGCCGGTGTTCGCGCTGATCGGGCAGCGCGGCAAGGTCGAGCGGGCCGAGCTGGAGAAGACGTTCAACATGGGCGTCGGCATGGTGGCGATCGTCGGCGCCGAGGACGTCGACCGGGCGCTGGCCATGCTGACCGCGCGGCACGTCCCGGCGTGGGTGCTGGGCGACGTCCAGCCGGCCGACGACGTCGACGGGCCGCGCGCGGTCCTCTCGGGCGACCACCCGCGGTTCTGATATCCGGTTGGCCGGGCTGTCACACTTGACGTCGTGGCAGCCGAAGACGTGGTGGTCGGCTCCCGGTTCACGATCCCGGGAGCCGAATTGAGCGAGCGCTTCTCGCGCTCGTCCGGCCCGGGCGGGCAGGGTGTGAACACCACGGACTCGCGCGTCGAGCTGTCCTTCGACGTCGCCGCGTCGCCGTCGATCCCCGAGCACCTGCGCGACCGCGTCCTGGCCGGACTCGGCTCGCGGCTCGTCGACGGCGTCCTGACGATCGCGGCCAGCGAACACCGGTCCCAGCTGCAGAACCGGGAGGCCGCGCGCGGCCGGCTGGCGAACCTCCTGCTCGACGCCTCGGCCCCGCCGCCCGCCAAGCGGCGTCCCACGAAGCCGTCCCGCGGTTCGAAGGAACGCCGCCTGGCGTCGAAGAAGCGCCGGAGCGACGTGAAGAAGGGCCGCTCCGGCCGCTTCGACGACTAGCGCACCGACAGGTGCACGCACTCGCCCGCCGGCCGGTAGCCGACGCGGGCGTAGACGTGCCCGATCCCCAGGTCACCGGGGGTGAGGAACGCCGTGTGCGCCCCGGCCTCGTGGACCTCGCGGGTCAGCCGGGCGGTGAGCGCCGCGGCGATCCCGCGGCCGCGGTACGGCTCGAGCACGGCGATCCCGGCGATCTCGGTGGTGCCGTCGACGATGTCGAGGGCGACCCCGCCGCCGACGACCACGCCGCCGACGACCACGCCGCCGGCTTCCGCGAGCAGGTGCCGTCCGCCGGACTTCAGCTGTTCGACCTCGTCGTCGCCGACCTCCGCGGGTTCGCCGAACGCCGTGTTCTGCGCTTCCCGCATCCGCCGCAGGTCGTCGTCGGACTCCGGCACCCGCAGCCGGACGCCCGACGGCACCGGCCGGTCGACCCGCGCGGCCGGCGCGCAGGTCATCAGCGGCACCCGCCGTTCGAGCTCGTACCCCGCCCCGGCCAGGAGTTCCTCCAGCTCGGGAGCGACGTCGGTGAAGTACTCGAGCCGCGGGAGCAGGCCCCGCCGCCGGTAGGCCGCGGTGAGCGCGTCGATCTCGGCCGCCGTCGGCTGCGCGCCGTCGTCCGGGATCGCGTAGTTGAGCATCGGGTGCGGTGTGCCCGGCGAGTAGGTGGCGAGGAACGGGCCGACCCGCTCGGTCTCGCGGCCGCGCGGTGCGGTCGCGCGGACGTAGGCCTGGATGGCAGACATGTGAGCCTTTCGAAGAGCACGTCAAGGAACCGCGGCCGCGGAAGGGCCTGCGGGCGGGGCGCTGGGCGTCGGGCCTAGCGGGGGCCGACGCCGGGGACGGCGCCAGGCATAGGCGGTCATTCCTTGAGGTCGGACGGGCTCTTCCCGGTCATGATCGCACGGCGGGCAAGCGGTTTACGGCGTTGCGGCTCGCCCGGCAGACCGCCTTATCCGGTGATCTTTCCGGTGGCGCCGTTTGTCGTCCCGTGGTTCGCTCAGGGGACCACACTGTCCACAGTGGAAGCTGTGGACAACCCTGTGGATGGATTCTGGGGACAGGTGTGAAAGCCCTGTCGTGCATGGAAAAAGCGTGAACCAGCCCTGTGTACTACTTCGCGGCGAGGTCGCGCGCCTGCTCGAGCAATTCCTGCAGGTGCAGACCGCGCCGGACGTCGCAGGGGTGCGTCGTCGTGCCGCTGGCGATCATCGCCGCGAAGTCGTCCAGCAGCGCGGTGTAGGACTCCTGCGCCGAGCCCGGTTTGCGACCGAGCGTCCGGTACCCGTGCTCGCCCCAGACCGCGACCTCGACGACGGTCGGCTGCACCGGCAGCCGCAGCGAGAGCGTGGCCGTGCTGACCACGCCGTCCTCGTGGGCCAGCATCAGGTGCCAGAGGTCGCCGGGGCTCTGCCGGGCCGCCACCACCTCGGTGATCGGGCCGAGCGCCGCGTCCAGCATGTCGAGGGCGTGCGGGCCGATGTCGAACAGCGCGCCGCCGTCGTCCTGGCGCCACGCCGAGCCGGCGTACTGGCCGCCGAGCAGCGCGCCGGACAGCCAGCGCGCCCCGCCGCCCGCCCAGCCACCCGCTTGGGCCAGGCCGGCGAGCCACTCCTGCGTCTGGGCGGAGTAGCGCAGGGTCAGCACGACCAGCGCGGCCACGTCGGCAGCGGCGACGGCGTCGGCCAGCCGCCGCGCACCGGCGAGGTCGGCGGCGATCGGCTTCTCCAGGATCAGGTGCTTCCCGGCTTCGGCCGCACGCACGCCGAGCTCGGCCTGGATCGACGGCGGCACGGCGAGCGCCACCGCGTCCACCTGCTCGAACAGCTCCTCGACGCTGGCGGCGGTGGCCGCGCAGTGCGTCTCCGCAAGCGCTTGCGCCGCTTCCGGCCGCCGGGCCCAGACCGCGGTCAGCGCCGTACCGGGGTGATCGGCGATTCCGGGCGCGTGGATCGTCGTCGCCCACGGGCCGGCGCCGATCAGGCCGACGCGCAACTGTCCGTCCGCGATGAGCTGTCCCACGCCCGCAGTCTAGGTGTGTCCCGCGTCGCGCCGGAACCGCACCTTCGGCGGGTGCCGTCCTGGTTAAGGTGCCTGCATGATCGCCTCCCGCTTCGCCGTCGTCTGCGCGCTCCTGTTCGGCGCCGCCTTCGTGGGTGCCGCGCCCGCGTCGGCGGCGGGCACGGACGGGCCCTGCCCCGAGGGCGGCGGCGTGACGGTGGTCGTCGACTTCGGCGATCTGGGCCCGGCGCCGGTGGTCCGCTGTGCCGCGGGCACGCCCGCGAACGGCATCGCCGCCCTGCAGGAGGCCGGAATCGAGGTGGCGGGCTCGCAGAAGTACGGCCTCGCCGTCGCCTGCCGGATCAACGGCAAGCCCGGCCCCGACGTCGAGTCCTGCGCGGGGATGCCGTCGGCGACGGCGTACTGGAGCTACTGGCACGCCCCCGCCGCCGGGGGGACCTGGACGTCGAGCCAGGAAGGCGCGCAGACGGCGAAGCCGGCCCCCGGTGGGTTCGAGGGGTGGGCGTTCGCGCGCCCGAAGTCGGCGAACGACCTGCCGGCACCGCCGCGGGTGCCGCCGGCGCGCCAGGCCGCTTCGCCGGCTCCCGCCGCCCCCGCTGACCAGGGCGGTTCGTTCCCGTGGGGCGTGGTGCTCGGGGCCGTGGTGATCGTGCTGGTCGGCGGCGCGGCGATCGTCGTCGCCCGGCGCCGGCGTGCGCAGTAGGGCGCTGCACCCCGGCGCCTGGTGGGCCTGGGCGCTCTCGCTGGCCGTCGCGGCCAGCCGGACGACGAACCCGCTGCTGCTCGGCCTGATCATCGCCGTCGCCGGGTTCGTCGTCGCGAACCGGCGCAGTGACGCGCCCTGGGCGCTGGCGTTCCGGCTGTACGTCTACGTCGGCGCGGTGATCGTCGCCTCCCGCGTGCTGTTCCGGATCCTGCTCGGCGGCGAGGACGGTGGCCACGTGCTGTTCACCCTGCCCCGCATCCCGCTCGCCGCCGGGTTGGCCCTGTTCGGCCCGACGACGGCGGAGGCGCTGCTCGGCGGCCTCTACGACGGCCTACGGCTGGCGACGATGGTCGTCTGCGTCGGGGCGGCGAACGCTCTGGCCAACCCGAAACGCCTGCTCAAGGCCGTGCCGGGAGCGTTGTCCGAGGTGGGGACGGCGGTGACGGTGGCGTTGACGGTCGCGCCGCAGCTCGTCGAGAGCGTCCAGCGCGTGCGGCGGGCCCGCCGGCTGCGGGCGGGGCCCGCGCGCGGGCTGCGCGCGGTGAAGGGCATCGTGGTGCCGGTGCTGGAGGATGCGATGGAGCGGTCGCTGCGGCTGGCGGCCGCGATGGACTCCCGCGGCTACGGCCGCCGGGCGTACCTCGGCGTGCGGCTGCGGGCGCTGATCGCTGCCTGCGTCCTGGCCGGGCTGGCCGGCGTGTGCGTCGGCGTCTACGGCGTGCTCGACGGGACGTCGTCCTGGCTCGGGCTGCCGTTGCTGGCGGCGGGGCTGGCCGTGGCCGTCGCGGGGTTCGTCCTCGGTGGCCGCCGGGTGCGGCGGACGGCGTACCGGCCGGACCCGTGGGGCTGGCCCGAGACGCTGGTCGTCGCGGCCGGCGTCGGCGCGTGCGTGCTGCTGTTCGCGACCGCCCGGGTCGACCCGGGCCGGCTGTTCCCCTCGCTGAGTCCCTTGCGCTGGCCGGAGGTGTCCTGGGTGCACGCGTTGTCGTTGCTGGTCGGGGCGCTGCCGGCGGTTCTGGCGCCGCCGGTTCGGGAGGTCGTCCGGTGATCGAGTTCTCGCGGGTCACGGTGACCTACCCGGACGCCTCGCGGCCGGTGCTGTCGGACGTGTCCCTGCTGGTCGAAGAAGGCGAGTTGTGCCTGGTCGCGGGCCCGACGGGAGCGGGCAAGTCGACGTTCCTCGGCGCGATCAACGGGCTCGTCCCGCACTTCACCGGCGGCCGGCTGGCCGGCCGGGTCGTCGTCGCCGGTCTCGACACGTCGCTCCACCCACCGCGTGAGCTGGCGTCGGTCGTCGGTGTCGTCGGGCAGGACCCGCTCGCCGGGTTCGTGACGGACACCGTCGAGGAGGAGCTCGCGTACGCGATGGAGCAGCTGGCGGTACCGCCGGACGTCATGCGCAAGCGCGTCGAGGAGACGTTGGACCTGCTCGGCATCGCGGACCTGCGCAACCGTCCACTTCGGACGCTGTCGGGCGGGCAGCAGCAACGCGTCGCGATCGGCTCGGTGCTGACGACGCACCCGTCCGTGGTCGTGCTCGACGAGCCGACGTCCGCGCTGGACCCGACGGCCGCCGAGGACGTGCTCGCGGCGATCACGCGGCTGGTGCACGACCTGGGGACGACGGTGATCGTGGCGGAGCACCGCATGGAGCGGGTGGCGCAGTACGCGGACCGGCTGTTGTACCTGCCTGGCGACGGCTCGGTCCGGTCGGGACCGCCCGCGGAGATCCTGGCGACGTCGTCGATCGCTCCGCCGATCGCCGAGCTGGGGCGGCTGGCGGGCTGGTCACCGCTGCCCCTGTCGGTCCGCGACGCGCGGCGCCTCGCGGGGCCGCTGCGTTCGCGGCTCCAGAAATTGTCGGTGGTGGGTCGTAGTCTCTCGGTGACCGGTTCGGCACTGGATGTGAGAGGGGTGGTGGTCCGATACGGAGATGTCCTGGCGGTGCGCGGGGTCGACCTGCGTGTCGGACCGGGCGAGGTGGTCGCGCTGATGGGACGCAACGGCTCCGGCAAGTCGTCGCTTCTCTGGGCGGTGCAGGGCAGTGGCCCGAGGTCGGCGGGGAAGGTCGACGTCGGCGGCGCGGACCCGGCATCGCTCAAGCCACGAGTGGCCCGTCAGCGCGTGGGTCTGGTCCCGCAGACCCCGGCCGACCTGCTGTACCTCGATTCGGTGGACGCCGAGTGCGCACAGGCGGACACCGAGTCGCAGGTACCGGCGGGAACGGCCCGGGCCCTGCTGGACAGGCTCGCCCCGGGAGTAGCCGGTGAAGCGCACCCCGGCGACCTCTCGGAAGGGCAGCGACTGGCGTTGGTGCTGGCGGTCCAGCTGGCGTCGGCCCCACCGCTGATCCTGCTCGACGAGCCGACCCGTGGCCTCGACTACCACGCAAAACGGCGCTTCGCCACGGCCCTGCGAGAGCTGGCCTCGCAGGGCCGGGCGATAGTGCTGGCCACCCACGACGTCGAGTTCGTGGCGACGGCGGCCACCCGCGTGGTGGTGCTGGCCGACGGCGAGGTGGTGGCCGACGGCCCGACGAAGGACGTGGTCGTGGCATCCCCGGCATTCGCACCGCAGGTCGCGAAGATCCTGGCCCCGGAGCGCTGGTTGACGGTGGACGAGGTAGCGGAAGCGCTGACATGAGGAGGCAGGCGGCGGAGGAGGGGTGGAGGGGGGCGGGGGCGGGGGCCCAGGGAAGTCGAGTGCGGCCCGCACGACCCGCTCGGCAAACTTTGCCCGGGCACCGGGAACGCAAGCGCCACATCGCGGCCCGCACGACCCGCTCGGCAACCTCTGTCCGGGCACGGGAACGCCTGCGCCACCTCGCGGCCGCCGATGCCGGACGGACGCGCAGCGGCGCTCGCGACCGGCGGTTGGCCCGTGTGCCGCGCGCTTGCGTTGGTTCGCGGTGGGCGTTGCCGGTTGGGCGCACAGCGGCGCTTGCGACCGGCGGCTGGCCGGTGCCCGGCGGGTGCGCAGTGGTGCCTGTGTTGGTCGGCGGTTGGCGGTGTCGGATGGATGCACAGCGACGCTCGCGGCTCGGCAGTGCCCGGCGGAGGCGCAGCGGTCGGCGGTGCCCGATGAACGCGCGGGAATGCTCGCGGCTGACGATCGGCCGGTGCCCAGCGGGCCTGCGTTGGTCCGCGGCGCGCGGTCGGCGGCGCCCAGTAAGCCCGCAACCGTTCCGCCGCCCACCAGCCATCGCCGAGCACCGCAGCTCCCGAGACCTCGCCCGTCACCAGACCTTGAGCCGGCGGTGAACCCGGCATGACCGACTTCCTCCGCCCGCCGTCCCGCGCCATCCGGCTCACCCCGCGGCCCGCGCTCGTCCTCACCGTCGCGAGCCTGCTCGGGCTGGCCATGTTCTGCTGGCCCCTCTTCGCCCACCCTCAGCCGACCGCTGCCGCGCACACCGCGGATGCGCCCTTCGTCTTCATGGCGACCCTGCCGGTGCTGATCCTCGTCGTGCTCGCCGAACTGTCGCGAGGGGGCATCGATGCCAAGGCGCTCGCGCTCCTCGGCGTGCTCTCGGCCGTCAACGCCGGGCTGCGGCCGCTCGGGGCCGGGACCGGGGGTGTCGAACTCGTCTTCTTCCTGCTCGTCCTCGCCGGGCGGGTCTTCGGGCCCGGGTTCGGGTTCGTGCTCGGCTCCACGTCGCTGTTCACCAGCGCGTTGCTCACCGCCGGGGTCGGGCCGTGGCTGCCGTTCCAGATGCTTGCGTCTTCGCTGGTCGGGCTCGGGGCCGGGCTGCTGCCGCGGAAACCGCGGGGCAAAGCCGAAATCGGCCTGCTCGTCGGGTACGGCGTCTTCGCGGCCTACTTCTTCGGGCTGCTCATGAGCCTGTGGTCGTGGCCGTTCCTCGCCGGGGACAGGACGCAACTCGGCTTCGTGCCCGGCGCGCCGCTGCTCGACAACCTCCGGCGGTTCGGCGCCTACACCGTCCTGACCTCGACCCTCGGGTGGGACACCGGCCGCGCGATCACCAACGTCGTCGCCATCGCCGCGCTCGGGCCGGCCATCCTCACCGTGCTGCGGCGGGCCGCCCGGCGCGCCGCGTTCGACGCGCCGGTGACCTTCGATCAGCCGTAGGAGTAGAAACCCCGGCCGGTCTTCTTGCCGAGGAGGCCCGCGTCCACCATGCGCAGCAGCAGCGGCGGCGACGAGTACAGCGGCTCCTTGAACTCCGCGTACATCGAGTCCGCGATGGCCTTGATCGTGTCCAGCCCGATCAGGTCGGACAGCCGCAGCGGGCCCATCGGGTGGGCGGTGCCCAGCTCCATGCCGCGGTCGATGTCCTCCGCGGACGCGAAGCCGGACTCGATCATCCGGATCGCCGAGAGCAGGTACGGCACCAGCAGCGAGTTCACGATGAACCCGGCGCGGTCCTGCGAGCGGATCACGGTCTTGCCCAGTGCCGTCGTCGCGTGCTCCTCCGCGCGGCGGGCGGTTTCGTCGCTGGTCAGCAGCGAAGGCACCAGCTCCACCAGCGGCAGCACCGGGACCGGGTTGAAGAAGTGGATGCCGACCACCTGCTGCGGACGGCTCGTCGCCATGCCCAGCTTCATGATCGGGATCGACGACGTGTTGGACGCGAACAGCGCGTCCTCGGCTTCGACGATCTTGTCCAGCTGGCGGAAGACGTCGACCTTCGCCTGCTCCTGCTCGAGGATCGCCTCGATGACCAGTTCGCGGTCGGCGAACTCGGCGATGTCCGTCGTGAACCGGAGCCTGCCGAGCGCCGCGTCGGCGTCTTCGGCGCTCAGCTTGCCGTTTTTGACGCCGCGTTGCAGCGACTTCTCGATGCGCGCCTTGCCCGCGTCGAGCGCCGGCTGGTTCACCTCGGTGATGACGACGTCCAACCCGGACCGTGCGTGCACCTCGGCGATGCCGGACCCCATGAGGCCCGCCCCGACGACTCCAACCCGACTTACCACCGGCTCACTCCTTGTCGCTTCGCAGCCCAGCGTGCTCTTGTGGACACGATTGTGGGCAGCACGCGACGCGCGAGGGCGGTTGCCGGATGGGCACCACCCTCGCGCGTCTACACGTGCTCAACGACGGTACTCGTCGTACCCGTCGTCGTACGGGTCTTGATCATCGCTGTCGGACTCCTCGTAATGACTACTGGAGGAGCTACTCGACAGCTCGCGCTGCAAAGCATCGAAGTCGGTCTCGTGCGAGCTGTACTTGAGCTCACGCGCCACCTTCGTCTGCTTGGCCTTAGCCCGGCCGCGCCCCATGGCTCGACCCCCTCGCACAGGGGCGGGGCGGCCGGGGGAATCGGCGGCCCCGCATCGTCTCGACAATTCTTTCCTGCTCACACCGTACCGTGTCCGGGGGGTTCGATGCGACGTGGCACGGTGTGCCGGTCGTGACAGTGTCCGCCGGACACCGGTTACCGGCCGGTCGGTGACGATCGGCGCAGGTAGACGTGCCACGATCTACCTGTGCTCCGTCCCTTTGTGGCTTACCTGCGGGTGTACGAACCCCTGCTCGCCCTGGGCGATCCGCCGGACGAGCGGCTGCGCGCGGCCGTCGCGGCGGCCAAGCTCCAGCGGGCGGACGCCGGGGCGCGCGAGCAGGCCATGTGGCTCAAGTCACAGGTGGCCGCGCCGCGACGGCTGCTGCCCGCCGAACTGGCCGACGGCCGGCCCGCGCCGAGCCTGCTGACCGATGTCCTGGTGCTCGACCCGGCGGAAGTACCGGGCGGTAAGGCCGAGCACGGCCCGCTCGTCTGCCCGTTGGAGCTGCGGGCCCGCTCGGCGGCCGCGCTGGTCACCTTCCTCGGCGACGCGCACCCGGCGCTGAAGAACGTCGTCCTCGACGAAGGCGGGTTCACGCAGGAGACGATCCGCGGGCGGACGAAGTCGGCGATGGCGGACTTGAGCACGACTGCGGCACACACGCTGTCGACGACCTGGACCGTCCCGCTGCCGTGGTTCGTGCTGATCGAGCCGGAAGAACGGCGGCTGGTGCTCGGCGAGGGCCGCGCGGATTCCCGGCGCGAGCTGTCCTGGCGCGCCACCCTCGCCGACGCCCAGCACCGCGCCCGTGAGGCGGGCGAGCTCCTGGAGCAGACGTTCGGCGACTCCGGACCGGGCCGCGTGCTGTTCGAGACGCGCCGCTGGCTGGACAACTTCCACCCGGACTCGGTGGTCGAACTCGACTACGGCGGCCTGGTGCAGCTGTTCACGGACCCGGTCCTGGAGGCCGACAACACGGCCGACGAGGTCCACGACATCCTGGACGCGCTGCGCTCGGGCAACGTCGAGGAGCTGGCCGAACTGTTCTCCGACCTGCGCGAGTTCTGGGGCGACGTGGCCGCCCGCGAGCGCGCCAACTAGTGGACAACCGGACGGCCCAGCGGGCTGCCCGGCCCGAAACCGTCGGTACCTCCCGGTAGCGTGGAAAACGGGGGCTGCTCAGGCACGAAGGCGGCGCCGGCCGAGCCGGTCAGTGCAGCTCCGGGACCCGGATTTCCCCGACCGGACGCCCGCCGCCCCGGACTTCCGGGCGAGCCGGCTCCGAAAGCCCGGACACGTCCACCCCCAGGTACCGCAGGGCCTCCACCGCCAGCGGTGCGCACGCGCGCTTCGCGCCGTCGTCCATCTTCATCGCCACCGCGAACCCATCCGGCAACGCGAACGCCTGGACGCCCTCCGCGCCCGCCTTCGCCAGCAGACCCTCCACACCGGACATCAGCACCGTGTCCTCGCGGCCCGTGCCCGCCACCAGCCACGGGTGCGACCGCATCGCCGAGGCCACCTCCGCGCACGCGCCACCGGAAGTCGCAACACGGCCGAACGCCCGGGCCAGCCCCGTCAGGGAAAACGCGAACAGCGGCGCGCCGCACCCGTCGACTCCCGTGTGGGCGATCGGCTCGCCGGTCAAGGAGGCGACGGCCGAAGCCAGCGCCTGCTGCAGCGGGTGGTCCGGCGCCGCGTACCCCGCCACCGGCCAACCCGCCCGGAGGCACGTCGTCAGCATCGCCGTGTGCTTGCCCGAACAGTTCATCGTCACGCGCCGCGGCTCGGCTGCGTCGCGCATGCTCGGTTCGTGCAGCGGGAAGTCCGGCGGGCACGCCAAATGCTCTTCGCGCAGGCCGGCCGCCTCCAGCAGCTCCAGGACCCGCTTCACGTGCCCCGGCTCGCCCGAGTGGGACGCGCAGGCCAGCGCCAGGTCCTCGCCCGTGAAGTCCAGGCCCGCCCGCAGCATCCCGACCGCCTGCAGCGGCTTGTTCGACGACCGCGGGTACACCGGCGAGACCACGTCTCCCAGTGCCAGCCGGACCGCACCTTCCGGGCCGGTGATCACCAGCGCGCCGCGGTGGACGCTTTCGACGAAACCGGACCGGACGACTTCGGCCAGCACGGGGTTGGTCACTCGGCGCGGCCGCCTTCGTTCTCCAGCAGCTCGTCCACTGTGGCCGAGCCCTGTTGGTAGCGCTTCGCGATCTCCGCGTTCAGCGTGTCCATCACGCCTTGGACCTCGCGGCGGAACGACGACACCGAAAGCTCTTCGCGCGCGTACGTGTCCAACGCGGAGGCGAGCTTCTCGTCCGACAGGGACCCGACGTCGGTCAGGTCCGTGTCGCCGATCAGGGCTTCCGCGTGCCGCCGGTGCTCGCCCGCGCGGGACGGCTCGAGCTGCTGGTGGCGTCCCGAACCCGCCGCCGGGCCCAGCGCGTTGTCGGCCAGGATCGTGGCCAGCTGGTCGACGATGCTCGCTTCGCCGCCCGAACTGCGCCGGGCCTGCTCCGCGCGCACGATGTCGATCCGGGCGTGCAGAAGACGGCGCAGGTAGGACAGGTCGGTCTCTTCCTGCGCGGCTTCGTCGCGCCGCTCGCGCAGCACGTTCAGCGGCAGTTCACCCAGGCCGCTGAGGTACCCCGAGCCGAGCACGCGGTCGATCCGCCGCCTGCCACCGGGCCGCACTTCGATCACAGCGCAGTTTATCCCGGTCGAGCGTGATCTCGCTGTCAGGGCCGCTGGTTCAGCCGCGGAGTTGGGCGGCCGCCGCACGGCCCGGCGCGGGCTGTTCCGCGGGCACCGAATCGGGGTCGATCGCCGCCTGGACGAGGTTGTCCTCCGACCCCGCCAGCAGCTCCGCGCCCACCGGTGTCGACCGCTTGACCAGCGCCAACGCGATCGGGCCGAGCTCGTGGTGCTGGATCACCGTGCCGATCCGGCCGACCGGCCGGCCGTCCAGCAGCACCGGGTCGCCGGTCTCCGGGGTGACCTCGGGCGAGCCGTCGAGGTGCAGCAGGAGCAGGTTCCGCGGCGGACGTCCCACGTTGTGAACCTTCGACACCGTTTCCTGGCCGCGGTAGCAGCCCTTCGCCACGTGCGCCGCCGACCCGACCCAGCCCACCTCGTGCGGGATCGTGCGGTCGTCGGTGTCGACGCCCAGCCGCGGCCGCACCGACTCGACGCGCAGAGCGTCGAACACCCAGCTGCCCGCCGCCCGCGCGCCCGCGTCGGTGAGCCGCTTCCACCAGTCCACCAGTGCGGCCCGCGGCACCGCCAGATCGACGCTGGAGCGGCCGGGCCACGGCATCCGCCGGACGAACCCGCCGCCCGGTAGCGCCGCGACGGCGTACGGCTCCGGGCCGACCTCGGCGCCGACCGCGCTCAGCACGCGCTCGGCGTCCGGGCCCAGCACGGTGAGCAGCGCGAGCTCGCCGGACGCGTCGCGGATGTCCACCTTGGACCAGAACTTCATCGCTTCGAGGTACTCGCGCAGCGTCTGGGGGCCGCCCTTGGGCAGCGCGCTGGTCACCTGCGGTTCCGGGTCCGAGTCGAGGTAGACCGTGCCGTCGAGGTGCGCGAGCACCATGTGCGTCTCGACGCGGCCCTGGCTGTCCAGCACCAGCGCCTCGGTGCCGGAGCCTTCGGCCAGCCCGGTCACGTGCTGCGAGATCACCAGGTGCAGCCACGACAGCCGTTCTTCGCCGGTGACGGCGATGAATTCGCGGTGCGAGCGGTCGATCACGACCACGCTGCGCGAGGCTGTGCGCTGCTCCGCGAAGGGGTCTCCCCAGTGCCAGGGCACTCCGGCTTCGGGATGGTCGTCAGGAGCGGGGATCGATCCGGGCACGTCCAGCAGCGGCGAGCGGTACGGCATACCACCCAGCCTAGGTGAGTACGGTGTCCGCATGCGCGTGCTCGTCTTCCTCGACGGAACCCCGGCCGACCCCGACGTGGCCCAGATCAAGGTCGACGACCTCGGGCTGATGCGCGGCGACGGCGTCTTCGAGACGATCTTGGTCGTCGACGGCAAGCCCCGGGAACTGCGGCCGCACCTCGAGCGGCTGGCTCGTTCGGCGGCCATGCTCGACCTGCCGGAGCCCGACCTCGCGGCCTGGGAGCGGGTCGTTTCGCTGGTCCTCGAAAGGTGGGCCGGCAGACCCGAAATGGTGCTGAAACTGGTGTACACGCGGGGATCCGAGGGCGACCCGGCCGCGGTGCCGACCGGTTTCGCGCTCGGTTCGGAGGTCGCGCCGGCGACGCTGAAAGCGCGTGCCGACGGCGTCGCCGCGATCACCCTCGAACGCGGTTTCCCGCCGGATCTCGCCGAGCGCGCGCCGTGGCTGCTGCTCGGTGCGAAGCCGCTGTCGTACGCGATGAACATGGCCGCGGTCCGCGAGGCGGGCCGCCGCGGTGCCGAAGATGTGATTTTCACCGCGGCCGACGGTTCGGTGTTCGAAGGCCCGACGTCGACCGTGGTGCTCGCGAAGGGCCGGACGCTCTACACGCCGCCGTCGAGCATCGGGATCCTGCCGGGCACCACCCAGGCCGCGGTGTTCCGCGGCGCCGAGAAGGCGGGCTGGGCGGTCAAGGTGGAGCCGCTGACCGTGCGCGACCTCGTCGAGGGCGACGGTGTCTTCATGGCCTCCAGCGTCCGCAAGCTGACCCGGGTGCACACGCTCGACGGCGAGCGCCTGCCCGGTTCCGAAGCCGTGTACGCCGAGCTGCTGGCGGCCTACGAGGGCGAATACGCCTGACCCTGGCTGATCCGGACGACGGCGGGGGCGACCTCTTCCGCGCGGTAGGCGGCGATCTTGTGGTGACCGTCGATGATCAGCTCGCGTTCGCCGTCGGCCAGCAGCACCGCGACCGGCCGGTGCCCGCTGCGGATGGCCGTCCGGTAGTAGCCGACGCGGGCCTCGTCCGACGGCGGCCAGGCGTCGGTCGGGGTGAGCTCCTGGCCGGACGGCAGCCGTTCCGGGCCGCTCACCCGGTAGTCGCCGTCGACGAGCAGGTCGAGGACCGGGCCGAGCGTGGTGGCCAGCGGACGGCGCAGCTGCCCGGTGGCCAGCGCGATCCGCAGCGACTGCGGCAGCTCCGCCCGCGCCCGCGCGTTCACGTCGAGGAAGCCCGTGCCACCGCTGATCGTCACCTGTTCCACGCTTATCAGGACGGGTGACGGCGCGACATGGTTCCGGCCGCTACCCGGACGGGTGCACGCGTGATGCCGGTCTCACCCGCGTGGCGGTACGCCTTGCTCAGGAAGGCCGGAACCGGATCCGGGTACCCGGCCGAGCCTGCGCGAGGGCGGGCAACGCGGCCGTGCCGACGACGGCGGCGACCGGATAGCCGCCGGTCGTCGGGTGGTCGGCGAGGAACACCACCGGCAGCCCGCTCGGCGGCACCTGGATCGAGCCGGTGACGACGCCTTCGCTCGGCAGCTCGCCTTCGACGGTCCGGCGCAGCGGCGTCCCGTCCAGGCGCAGGCCGACGCGGTTCGACTCGGCCGTGACCGTCCAGCCGGCCGCGAGCCCGCCCGCCGGGTCGGCGAACCAGTCGTCGCGGGGCCCGAGCGTCACGGGCACCACGAGCTCGCCCGGTGCTCGCGCGGGCACGACGACGTCCGCGCCCGCGGGAATGCCGGGGCGGCCCAGCGGCAGGACGTCTCCGGCGCGCAACGGCTCCGGGCCGATGCCGGACAGGACGTCCCGGGAGCGGCTGCCCAGGACCGGCTCCACCGCGATCCCGCCGGAGACGGCCAGGTAGCAGCGCAGCCCCGTCGACGGCGTGCCCAGCGTCAACGTCTGCCCGGCGCGCACGGCCAGGGCCGCGTGGGAGCCGGCGGAACGGCCGTCGAGCCGGACGTCGACCGCCGGGCCGGTGACCGCCGCCGTCACCGCGGCGGTGAACCGCACGGAGAGGCCGCCGAGCAGGGCCTCGATCCCGGCGGCGCCCTCCGCGTTGCCGGCGAGCCGGTTGGCCAGCCGCAGCGACGCCTGGTCGAGGGCACCCGAAGGCGCCACCCCCAGGTGGGCGTAACCGGTCCGGCCGAGGTCCTCGACCAGCGCGTGCCGCCCGGGCTCGAGCACCTCCAGCGCCCTCACCGCACGCTCCGGAAGCGGACGCGGTCTCCCGGCGCGAACAGCGCGGGCGGGTCGGCGTGGGGGTCGAACAGCGTCGCCGACGTGTGCCCGAGCAGCCGCCAGCCACCGGGCGATTCGCGCGGGTAGACGCCGGTGAATTCGCCGGCGAGCCCGACCGAACCGGCCGGGACGCGGGTTCGCGGGGTTTCCAGGCGAGGCTGCTGCAGCTGCGCGGGCAGTCCGGTCAGGTAGCCGAAGCCGGGCGCGAACCCGGTGAACGCCACGGTGTAGACGGCTTCGGTGTGCAATTCGACGACGGCGTTCGGGGAAAGCCCGGCGTCCGAAGCGACCAGCGCCAGGTCCTCGCCGTCGTAGCGGACGTCGAGGGTGACTTCGCGGGGCTCGCCCGCGGGCGGGTGCGTGAGGTCGGCGGCTCCGAGCAGGGCGCGGACGGCCGCCACCCCGCCGACGACGAGCAGGCTGCGCGCGCCCGGCACGAGGTCGACGACTCCGGTCGGGCGCGCGGCCAGCACGGTGGCGTGAGCGGCCCGCACCTGCTCCAGCGAGTCGCAGTCGAGCAGGGCGGCGTCCTCGCCACACCGCCGCCAGCGCACGGCGTCAGCCGACGACGCGGTGCAGCAGCGCCGAGGTGTGCGGCTGCATCTCCTGGCCTGCCATCGCCCGCTCCTCGACGTAGCCGAGGGAGCCTTCGATCAGGCCGTACAGGCGCTGGGCCGCGGTGACGTCCTTGGCCGTGGCCGTGCGGATCACCGCGTCCGTGCCGAGCTCCCAGGACGTCTGGTTGCGCGGCTTGCCGTAGTACAGCTCGACGATGCCGGTGTTGTGCGTGAGCAGCAGCTCGAGCGTGTCGTCCGCCTGGGGGCGCCAGAACCCGGACTCGCGGGCGGCGGGCCGGATGACCTTGCCGTCGGCGTCCAGCAGCCACGAGCGCGACTCGTGGATCAGGAACGGGCGGCCGTCGTGGGAGATCGTCAGCTGCTGCGCGAACTTGTACGGGCCCTCGATGGTCGGGTAGTCGACCTCGCCCTCACCGCGCCAGACGCCGACGAGCGGCAGCAGCGCGAGGCAGGCGTCGTTGAGGTTCGGGCCCTCACGCAGGTTCGCGGTGTCGTTCGGGATGGGCAGGTCGTCCCACAACGGGAGGTTGCGCGCGCGAGTGCTCTCCGCACGCTTTTCCGCTGCCACGATGGCTTCGTCGCCGCTGGCGGTCATGGGTCAGCGCTGGTCCGCGTACAGCCGGTAGACGACGTACACGGCGAACCAGGTGATCGCGATGCCGGCGAGGACCAGCAAGGTCGTAAACAGTGCTTCCACACCGGCAGAATAGTCCGCCCGCTCCCGGAAGGCCTTGCGCAGGGTCGCTGCGGTGAGCACGGTCACCCGGCCGGAAACGCCGCGAGGGCCTCCCCGCCGAAGCAGGAAGGCCCTCGCGGGATGGAGACTCAGGCGACGGAGATCGCCAGCTGGTGCAGGCCCGGGCCCTCGGCCTTGACCGAGGCTTCGCCGTTGCCGGTGCGGTGCAGGGCGCGGACCGTCCACTCGCCCGGCGCCGCGTAGAAGCGGAAGTCGCCGTCGGCCGAGGAGACCACCTCGCCGGTGAAGTCGCCGCCGCCGTCCAGCAGCCGGACGAACGCGCCGCCGACCGGCCCGTTCGCGCCCGTCACCTTGCCGGCGAGCACGACCTGCCCGCGCGTGTCGAAGTCCGCCGGCGTGGCCTCCTGGACCGGTGCGCCGCAGCTGTCGTCAACCGCCATCACTTGGCTCCCAACTCGACCGGCACGCCGACGAGCGAGCCGTATTCCGTCCACGAACCGTCGTAGTTCTTCACGTCCTGGTAGCCCAGCAGCTCGTGGAGCGCGAACCACGCGATCGAGGAGCGCTCGCCGATGCGGCAGTAGGCGATGGTGCCCTTGCCCTCGTCGATGCCCTCGTCCTTGTAGAGCTCGCGGATCTCGTCCTCGGTCTTGAAGGTGCCGTCCTCGTTGGCGACCTTCGCCCACGGCACGTTCAGCGCGCCGGGGATGTGGCCGGGGACCTGGGACTGCTCCTGCGGCAGGTGCGCCGGGGCGAGCAGCTTGCCGGAGAACTCGTCCGGCGACCGCACGTCGACGAAGTTCTTCGACCCGATCGACTGGACGACCTCGTCGCGGAACGCGCGCAGCGACAGGTCCTGGTCCTGGGCCCGGTACTCGGTGCGGTCGCGCTTGACCTCGTCGGAGTTGAGCTCGCGGCCGTCGAGCTCCCACTTCTTGCGGCCGCCGTCGAGGAGCTTGACGTTCTCGTGGCCGTAGAGCTTGAAGTACCAGTACGCGTACGCGGCGAACCAGTTGTTGTTGCCGCCGTAGAGGACCACGAGGTCGTCGTTGGAGATGCCCTTCTCCGAGAGGAGCTTCTCGAAGCCCTCCTTGGAGACGAAGTCGCGGCGCACCCCGTCCTGCAGGTCGTTCCGCCAGTCGAACTTCACCGCGCCCCGGATGTGGCCGGCGTCGTAGGCGGTGGTGTCCTCGTCGACCTCGGCGAACACGACGCCGGGGGTGTCCAGGTTCTCCTCGGCCCACTGGGTGGTGACCAGGACGTCTTCACGGCTCATGGACTTGGACTCTCTTTCTGGGGTTGAACTTCTCAGGACGCGCGGGCGGGGCTGAAGCGCTTGATGAGCAGGTACATCTCGCAGCCGAGGCAGAAGTTGAAGGCCGCGTTGAGGAAGGCGGCGAACAGCGCGAACGCCGTCGCGACGATGCCGAGCGGGGTGACGCCGAGCGCGAACCCGATCGTGCCGACCAGCGCGAACACGAACCCGACGGCCTGGGCGAACCGCAGCGGTGCCGCGTCCTCGCGTTCGGACGTCGGGCCGAGGCGCGGGGCCACCAGGGCGCGGTAGAGGATCGAGTACGGCGCCGGCTTGAGGCCGACGAACGCGCCGATGGCGAAGACGACGGTCTGGACCGCCAGCAGCGGCCACCACTGGGTGACCAGCACGACCGCGAGCACGATCGTGGTCAGGATGGCGGCGAACCGCGGGCCACGCGGGTCGACGGCCGGTCCGGCGGGCATTCGTTCCTCCAGCTGGAGCAGAGGGAGTGCGTGCGAACGGCACGCTTCAGCGGCATCGGGGCTGGCTGTGTCCGGACGTCGTTCAGCGCCCGGTCGGGTGAGCGCGACACAGGCTGCTGCGGACGCGGCAGAGGTCCACTGCGCGTCGCTGCGTCAAGAAGAAGCTGGTCAGCCCGGTCACGGGTGCGAGGGTACCCAGTGCTCCCTCAGAGTGGGAACCACGTTCATACCTTGGGACGATTCCCGTTTTCTGGGACAACGCCCAGGTCAGGACGTCCGAGTGGTGAGATGCGGCCGCAGGGCGTCCAGCAGCTCGGGGCCCTTGGGGACGCCGCCGACGCGCAGGAGCTCCCGGCCGTCCGGCGTCAGCGCGATCGTGGTCGGTGTCCGCAGCACGGACAGCGACTGCGCGACCTCCGGCTGGTCCGTGACGTCGAGTTCGACGTGGTGCAGGCCGTCGGTGCGCTCGGCCAGCGGCGCGAGCACGGCCTTCGCGTGCCGGCAGGGCGCGCAGAAGGTGGTGGAGATCTGGACCAGCGTCACCGCGGACGCCGGGTCGAGCACGGCGGTGACGGGCGCGGGCAGCTCGCGCGCCGGCTTGGCGTCGCGCACCCGGCCGTTGCGGGCCTTGAGCAGCGCGCCGACGGCGCCGGCGACCACCAGCGTCGCCACGAGCACCCACACTCCCGTCACCGCACCGCTCCCTACTTGCTCAGGTCCGCGAAGGACACGTTCGCGGCCTTGCCCTTGATCGTGATCGATCCGCTCTGCACCCGCACGCCGGTCGGGGTGACCGACAGCGGCAGGTCCTTCGTGCTGATCGAGGCGTTGAAGTTCGGCATCAGCACCTTCTGCACCGCCTGCGGGACGACCGTCGTCTCCTTGTCGTTGCCGAACTGCAGCCGCTTGGGCAGGAAGTTGATCGTGCCCTTGGCCGCGTCGGCCTCGATCATCGCGAAGCAGAAGATTTCCAGATCCTTGCCCGCGAACTGAAGGTGTCCCGAAATGCGGACACCGGTGCTCGACTCGTCCTGGTCGGGCTGGCCCTCGGTGGTCTTCGTCGTGGTCGGCGCCGGCTCGCTCTGCCCGCTGTCGCCGTTCTGGACGTACTCGGTGGTCGACGGCTCGATCCGCAGTTCCTTGATCTTGTCCAGCGGCGAGAGGCGGGCGAGGTCGGCGGCCTTGATGGTGACCGAGCCGGTCAGCTGCCCGATGGTGATCGCCTTCGTGTTGCCGTTCGTGATGTCGGACAGCGGCGCCTTGACGTCCTCGAGCTCGGCGTTCACGGCGACGTCCTGGAGCTTGTCCGCGACCGGGACACCGGCGGCGGCGACGCTGATGTGACTGTAGTCACCGCCCAGCGCCTGCGTGAGGAACGGGAAACCGTGGATCGTCACCGACGGGTCGTCGTTCAGCTGCAGCTGCGTGCGGGCCTTCTGCGAAATCAGGTGCTCGGCGTACGCGGCGGCTCCGAAATCGGCGCCGACCAGCAGCAGCACCAGGACGATCAGCGCGATCACCCAGCGCCGGGCCCGGCGGCCGCGGCGTCGCGCGTCGGGCCTCGGTGCGGGTCGGTCGTCCCGGGTCACGGGCCTGCTCACCATCGCGTCCGTACTCCTGTTCGTCGGGGACACCCGGATTCCTCCAGGTGTGATCGATCCAGCAAGGGTTAGGTGCCCGGCCGTTCAGCCGCTATTCTCACTTAGCACCGACCAACGCCGCTGTGCGGCGACGACTCGAGAGGGCGGTGCGGCTGATGAGCCTGGACCTTCTGGTACTCACTGCGGAGGCCGACGCCACCGCGGTGCTTCCCGCGCTGGACCTGCTGCCGCACACCGTACGCGTCCGCGCTCCCGAGGTGACGGCCCTGCTCGACGCGGGCCACCGTGACGTGATCCTCCTCGACGCCCGCAGCGACCTGGCCTCGGCGAAGAGCCTCTGCCGCCTGCTCAAGGGCACGGGCGAGGACGAGGCGGCCACCCCGATCATCGCCGTCGTCGGCGAAGGCGGGCTCGTCGCCGTGAGCGCCGAATGGCGTACCGACGACATCCTGCTGCCCACCGCCGGCCCGGCCGAGGTCGACGCCCGGCTGCGGCTGGTGACGACCCGCGACGGCGGTTCCGCGCAGGTCGACGCCGAGCTGCGGGTCGGCGAGCTGGTCATCGACGAGGCGACCTACACCGCGCGCCTGCGCAAGCGCACCCTCGAGCTCACCTACAAGGAGTTCGAGCTGCTCAAGTACCTCGCGCAGCACGCGGGCCGGGTGTTCACCCGCGCCCAGCTGCTGCAGGAGGTCTGGGGCTACGACTTCTTCGGTGGCACCCGCACGGTCGACGTGCACGTCCGGCGGCTGCGCGCCAAGCTCGGCCCCGAGCACGAGCAGATGATCGGCACCGTGCGCAACGTCGGCTACAAGTTCGAGCGGCCGGCCAAGAGCGGCGGCCCGCGGCCGGGCGTGCCCGCCCAGGCCGAGGCGCCGGCCGAGACTCCCGAACTCGCCCACTGACGTCCCCACGTTCACCTGGACGCGGTGACATCCATCGCGTTGCCTCCCCGCGCGGGTACGGTCGCAGGGTGACCGGAGAGTGGCGCCAGGAACTGGACGAGAAGCAGCTGGAGCACGTGCGGCGGCTGCTGCTGGCCGTGCGCGAAGCGGACGGGCGGCCCGAGGTCGAGCCCGAAGGCGCGCTGCCCGGCGAGTTCGACGGCGGTGAGCACCTCGTCGCGTGCATCGAGGGCGAAGTCGTCGGCTACGCCCACCTCGACACCACCGGCGACTCCTTCGGCCACCAGGTCGCCGAGCTGTTCGTGCACCC
Source organism: Amycolatopsis sp. lyj-23 (assembly GCF_046549135.1). NCBI lineage: Bacteria > Bacillati > Actinomycetota > Actinomycetes > Pseudonocardiales > Pseudonocardiaceae > Amycolatopsis > Amycolatopsis sp. lyj-23. The sequence goes on from NZ_JAJPWN010000018.1 coordinate 168,210, forward strand.
CGCCCACCGCGACCGCGGTTACGGCGCGAAGCTGCTCCAGGCGCTCGACGAGCGGGCCGCCGTCGGGTTCCGCGTCTGGGCCCACGGCGACCACCCGGCCGCGCGGAAACTGGCGGTGAAGACCGGCCTGGAGCGCAAGCGCGAGCTGCTGATCCTGCAGGTCGACGTCGAAGGCGCGGACTGGCCGGAGCCGGTCCTGCGCGAGGGCGTCTCGCTGCGGACGTTCGTGCCGGGACAGGACGAGGACGCCGTCGTGCGGGTCAACGCGCGGGCCTTCGACTGGCACCCCGAACAAGGCGCCATGACCGCCGACGACGTCCGCGCCGACGAGGCCCGGCCGTGGTTCGACGCCGACGGCTTCTTCCTCGCCGAAGAACGCGGCGAGGTCATCGGCTTCCACTGGACGAAGGTGCACGAGCCGACCCCCGGCCGGTTCGGCGGCGAGCGCGTCGGCGAGGTCTACGTCGTCGGCGTCGACCCGGCCGCGCAGGGTGGCGGGCTCGGGCGGGCGCTCACGCTCGCCGGCCTGCGGTACCTCGCGAGCCGGGGGCTGCGGCAGATCATCCTGTACGTCGAGGGCGACAACGCACCGGCGCTGGCGGTCTACACCAAGCTCGGGTTCACCCGTCACGAAACCGACGTCCAGTACGGTCGGTGACCACGGTCGACACCCTGCGAGCACGTCGTCACGGACGGCAAACGCGCAGGTCACGGCCCGGACACGGCGGCCTCTCAGGCTAGTAGCACTGCTCACACCGGCGGCCTTGTTCACTTTGCGTTCACCTGGACAGGGGCGACCGTCCACCAGGGCTGCCTAATGTCCGGATCCGGCGCGGCAGCACAGCCGCGACGACCCGGTCAAGCTCCTGATGGAGGAAACAGCAGTGAAGATCATGCGGCCCCTGAGCGCGGTGGGCATCGTCGCGAGCGCCGCCCTCGTGCTCGCCGCCTGTGGTTCCGACCCCGCGGCGACCAACAGCAGCAGCTCGAACTCGGCTTCGGCGCCCGCTGCGACCGGCACCGCCGACGTGGAGTGCGGTGGCAAGAGCCCGCTCTCCGCCGAAGGTTCGTCGGCCCAGAAGAACGCCATCGACATCTTCACGCAGCAGTACGGCAAGAAGTGCTCCGGCCAGCAGGTCAACTACAACCCGAGCGGTTCGGGCGCGGGCGTCAAGCAGTTCAACGCCAACCAGATCGACTTCGGCGGCTCGGACTCCCCGATCAAGGACGCCGACGCCGCGGCCGCCAAGGCCCGCTGCGCCAGCGACGCCTGGAACATCCCGCTGGTCGTCGGCCCGATCGCGGTCGCCTACAAGCTGTCCGGCGTGGACAAGCTGGTGCTGACCCCGTCGGTGACCGCCAAGATCTTCAGCGGCGCCGTCACCAAGTGGAACGACCCGGCCATCAAGGGCATCAAGGGCAACGAGAGCCTGAACCTGCCGGACAAGGCCATCCAGGTCGTCTCCCGCTCCGACGAGTCGGGCACCACCGACAACTTCCAGAAGTACCTGGGCGCGGCGGCGAAGACCGACTGGACCAAGGGCGCCGGCAAGAAGTTCAACGGTGGCGTCGGCAACGGTGCGCAGGGCTCCAACGGCGTCGCGACCGCGGTGAAGGCCTCCGACGGCGGCATCACCTACGTCGAGGGCGCGTTCGCCAAGGACGGCCTGACCCCGGCCCTGATCGACAGCGGCTCCGGCGGTGTCGAGCTCAACTCGGCGAACGTGGCCAAGTCCCTGGACGCGGCGAAGTTCCTCCACGAGGGCTCGAACGACCTCGCGCTCGACCTCAACGGCATCTACGCCAGCAACACCCCGGGTGCCTACCCGCTGCTGCTGACGACCTACGAGATCGTCTGCTCGAAGTACGCGAACCCGGACGTCGCGAAGGCCGTCAAGGCGTTCCTGACGGTGGCCGCGACCGACGGCCAGCAGCCGCTGTCCGCCAAGGGTTACGTGCCGATCCCGCAGTCGCTGCAGACCAAGGTCCTGACCGCGGTCAAGGCGATCTCCTGACCGGCGTTGCGACTGACTAACGAGTGATAGAGGCTGGTCAGAAGTAGCTGATGAGCGAGTCATCCTCGACGCGAACGCCCACCGGCGACCCCGGTGGGCGTTCGTCGTCCGCCACGACGCCCCCGGAGGTCCCGATTTCGGAGCAAGCAGCCCCGCCGGCGGCGCCGCAGCCGCCCGCGGGCGAGAAAGCGAAGAAGGTGCGGCCCGGTGACCGCATCTTCCAGAACCTGACCACCGGGGCCGGGATCTTCGTCGTCGCCCTGATCGGCCTGATCGGGCTCTTCCTGCTCATCCAGGCGATCCCGGCGTTGAAGGCCAACAAGGTCAACTTCCTGACCAACCACGGCTGGACGACCAGCGACCCGGCGAACATGTCGTTCGGCATCCTCGACCTGCTCGAGGTGACCGTGGCGACGTCGCTCGTGGCGCTGGTCATCGCGATGCCGGTCTCGCTGGGCATCGCGCTGTTCCTGACGCAGTACGCGCCGCCGCGGCTCGCCCGGCCGTTCGCCTACATCATCGACCTGCTCGCCGCGGTGCCGTCGATCATCTTCGGCCTCTGGGGCATCCTGGTCTTCGCGCCGGCGATCGAGCCGTTCTCCCAGTGGGTCAACGACACCTTCTCGTGGTTCCCGCTGCTGGCGCCGGGCAACGTCGCGCCGAGCGTGCGCGGCACGATCTTCACCGCCGGCATCGTGCTGGCCGTGATGATCCTGCCGATCATCACCTCGCTCTCGCGCGAGGTGTTCGAGCGGACGCCGACCCCGCACATCGAGGGCGCGCTGGCCCTGGGCGCCACCCGGTGGGAGGTCATCCGCACCACGGTGCTGCCGTTCGGCAAGGCCGGGTACGTCGGCGCGTCCATGCTCGGCCTCGGCCGCGCGCTGGGCGAGACGATCGCGCTGGCCGTCATCCTGCTGATCCCGCAGGGCAAGAACTTCGACTGGAGCCTCTTCGACGGTGGCGCGACCTTCGCGTCGAAGATCGCCGCCAACTACAGCGAGTTCAACAACGAGGTCTCGGCCGGCGCGTACATCGCGGCCGGCCTGGTGCTGTTCGTGCTCACCTTCGTCGTGAACCTCGCCGCGCGGTCCGTCATCGGCAAGAAGGGGGACTGAGCATGTCCGTCACCTCGCTCGAAGCGCCCGCGTCGACCCCGGCGTTCCAGCAGGTCAGCCTGGGGCGCAAGGTCAAGAACGGCCTCGCCACCACGCTGGTCTGGCTCTCGTTCCTGGTCGCCGTCGTCCCGCTGGTGTGGGTGCTCTACACGGTGGTCGCGAACGGCATCAAGCGCATCCCGTACAGCAACTGGTGGACCGAGGACTTCGGGGACGTGCTGTCCGACGAGGTCGGCGGCGGCGTGCTGCACGCCATCATCGGCAGCCTGCTGCAGGGCCTCGTCTGCGCGATCATCGCGGTGCCGATCGGCATGCTCGTCGCGATCTACCTCGTCGAGTACGGCCGCGGCAAGCTCGCGCGGGCGACCACGTTCATGGTGGACATCCTCTCCGGTGTCCCGTCGATCGTGGCCGCGCTGTTCATCTACGCGCTGTGGATCACGACGCTCGGCCTGCCGCGCAGCGGGTTCGCCGTCTCGCTGTCGCTGGTGCTGCTGATGATCCCGGTCGTCGTCCGCTCGTCGGAGGAGATGCTGCGGATCGTCCCGGACGACCTGCGCGAGGCGTCGTACGCGCTGGGCGTGCCGAAGTGGAAGACGATCATGAAGATCGTGCTCCCGACGGCGTTGTCCGGCATCGTCGGCGGCGTCATGATGGCGCTCGCCCGCGTGATGGGCGAAACCGCGCCGCTGCTGGTCCTCGTCGGCTACTCGGCCTACACGAACTGGGACATCTTCCACGGCGAACAGGCCGCGCTGCCGCTGCTGATGAACAACGAGCGCGTCAGCAACCCGATGGATCCGGGTTCGGTCGGCTTCGACCGGATCTGGGGCGCGGCGCTGACCCTGGTGCTCATCATCGCGCTGATCAACCTCCTCGCCACCGTGTTCGCGCGCCTCGTCGCCCCGAAGAAGAAGTGAGCTGTTCCTGATGGCCAAGCGAATCGATGTCAAGGACGTCGACATCTACTACGGCAAGTTCCACGCCGTGGACGGCGTCACCCTGTCCGTGCCGCCGCGCAACGTCACCGCGTTCATCGGCCCGTCGGGCTGTGGCAAGTCGACGGTGCTGCGCACGCTCAACCGCATGCACGAAGTGATCCCCGGCGCCCGCGTGGACGGCCAGGTGCTGCTCGACGGCGAGGACATCTACGCGTCGGCGGTCGACCCGGTCCAGGTGCGCCGCACGATCGGCATGGTGTTCCAGCGCCCCAACCCGTTCCCGACGATGTCCATCAAGGACAACGTCGTCGCGGGCCTGAAGCTGGGCGGCACCAAGGGCAAGAAGACCCTCGACGAGATCGCCGAGCGCGCCCTGCGCGGCGCGAACCTGTGGAACGAGGTCAAGGACCGCCTGAACAAGCCGGGTGGCGGCCTTTCGGGTGGTCAGCAGCAGCGGCTGTGCATCGCCCGCGCGATCGCGGTCCAGCCGGACGTCCTGCTGATGGACGAGCCGTGCTCGGCCCTGGACCCGATTTCGACGCTGGCGATCGAGGACCTGATCGGCGAGCTGAAGAAGGACTACACGATCGTCATCGTGACGCACAACATGCAGCAGGCCGCCCGGGTTTCCGACCAGACGGCGTTCTTCAACCTCGCCGGCGTCGGCCAGCCGGGCCGGCTGGTGGAGCTGAACGACACGGAGAAGATCTTCTCGAACCCGGACGAAAAAGCCACGGAAGACTACATTTCCGGCCGCTTCGGCTGAGTTGCCGTTGCTGCGGAAGGCCTTTCTCGCCGGCGCTCGGGGTCGGCGAGGAAGGCCTTTCGTTTGTCCTCTGTGGAGCAACGAAAAAGCCCCCGGCGTCGACCGGGGGCTTTTGCCTGGGGCGGCTCAGATGTCGTCGTCGGAACCGTAGCCCGGCATCTTGCCGGTGACCACGAAGATCATCCGCTTCGCCACCGACACCGCGTGGTCGGCGTAGCGCTCGTAGAAGCGGCCCAGCAGCGTCACGTCGACGGCCGCGGCCACGCCGTGCGGCCACTCGCGGTCCATCAGGACCGTGAACAGGTGGCGGTGGATGTCGTCGACCTGGTCGTCGTCGGACTCGATCGTCTTCGCCGCTTCGATGTCCTTGGAGTGGATGACGTGCTCGACCTGGCGGGCCAGCTTGACGCCGAGCTCGCCCATCTCGGCGAAGTACGGCCGCACGGCCTCCGGCAGCACCGGATCGGGGTGGCGGCGGCGCGCGGCCTTCGCCACGTGCAGCGCCAGGTCGCCCATCCGCTCCAGGCTTTCGGCGGCGTGGATCGCCGCGAGCACCGTGCGCAGGTCGGTCGCCACCGGCGCCTGCAGGGCCAGCAGGGCGTACGCCTGTTCCTCGCACTGGGCGCGGGCGTCGTCGACCTTGGCGTCGTCGCTGATGACCTGCTCGGCGAGGCTCAGATCGGCCTCCAGCAGTGCCCGCGTGGCGCGCTCCATCGCTTCGGCGACCTGCACCGACATGGCGGCCAGGTGATCGGCGAGCTGTTCGAGTTCGACATGGTAAGCCTCACGCATGGCCCAACCCTACGGCCAACCGGGACCAAATACCGCATCGCCGGGTGAACCGCACGTGAACCCGCACTAACGATCGTCGCGGATCAGCCCGTGCTGGTGCTCTTGCGGGTGGTGGTGGTCGACTTCGAGCTGCCGCTGCTCTTCGGCTTGGCCGTGCTGCTGGACGGCGGAGCCTGTTCGCTCACCGGAACCGGCGCGTTCGGGTCCGGCAGCGGCTCGTTGGTGCGCAGCGCGTCGAAGAGGGCCTTCGTCTTGCTGAGCACGAGCACCTCGTTGCCGCGGTTGTTGGCCATACCGACCGTCGGGACGGTGAGGAACGTGATCTTCGACGGGTCGAGGCCCTTCATCGACTGCGCCAGCGTCATCATCTGCTTGACGCCGAGGTTGTCGCCGAAGGTCGCCTTCGCGAAGGCGGTGATGAAGTCGCTGAGCTTGCCGGGGTCGAGCACGACGTCGGAGGACATGACCTTCTTCAGCAGCGCTCCGATGAACTCCTGCTGCCGCTTGATCCGGCCGTAGTCGGACGTCGGGTCGCCCTTGACGTGCCGCGCGCGGACGAAGTTCAGCGCCTGGTCGCCGGAGATGGTGACGTCGCCGGTCTGCAGCAGCACCTTGCCGAGGATGCCGTCGTCGATCGGGATCTCGTTGTGGATGGTGACACCGTGCACGGCGTCGACCATCTCCTTGAAGCCGTTGAAGTCGATGCCGACGAAGTGGTTGATCCGCAGGCCGGTGATCTGCTGGATCACCTTGGTGACGCACGCCGGGCCGCCGACCGCGTAGGCGGTGTTGAGCTTGGCGAACTTCGCGCCCTTGTAGACCTCGTCGGTCGTCTTGTTCTGCGCCGGGTCCCACTTCTGGCAGTCCGGGCGGTTGACTTCGAGGTCGCGCGGGAACGACGTGACGACGACCCGCTTCCGGTCGGCCGGGACGTGCGCGACCATCACGGTGTCGCTGCGGGCACCGGGAGTGCTGTCGGCGGTGCCGACGCCTTCCTCGGCGGACGCGCCGTCCCGCGTGTCGGAGCCGACCATGAGGAAGTTCTCGTCGTTGGCCTGCGCGTCGGCGTCCTGGATGTCGGCGGAGTTCTCGTCGAGCGCGGAGACCTGGGTGAACTTGGCGTCGAAGTAGGTCTGCGCACCCCAGGCACCCCCGATCCCGAGGAAGACGAGCCCGGCCACGACGGCGGCGGCGACCCGCCCGAACTGCGCCGAGCGCCGCTTGGTGTCCTTGAGCGGACTCGGCTCGGCTTCGACCAGCGCTTCTTCGGCCTGCGGCTCTTGCGCGGGCGCGACGACGCGCTGGAGTGCGGTGCGGGTGCTTTCGATCAGGGAGGTGGGCGAGAGGCGTTCACGGCGTTCCCGCCGCTTGGCTTCTTCGGCTTCCATCTCGTCGTGCGCGGCGGAGAACCGGGCGAGGGTGTGGTCGATCTTGCGCCGGTACTGGGTGGCCTCGTCGATCGCTTCCATTTCATCGGTCATGGTGAGCGGATCAAGCGCGGCCCGAGGAGGAACAGCGGCGGAGCTGTCGGCGCCGGCACGCGGGGGCGCAGCGGTGGCGCCGCGGACGGCCGGGCTTTCGGCGGCGCGGCGGGCGGCGGGGCCGTCTGCGGCGGGGCGTGGGGCTTCGTCGGGTGAGGCTGTGGTGCGGCGTCCGGTGGGGCTTTCGGCGGCGCGGCGGGCGGTGGGGCCGTCTGCGACGGGGCGGGGGGCTTCGTCGGGTGAGGCTGCGGTGCGGCGTCCGGCGGGGCCTTCGGCGGCGCGGCGGGCGGTGGGGCCGTCTGCGGCGGGGCGCGCGGGTTCCTCGGGTGAGGCTGCGGCGCGGCGGCCGGCGAGCCCTTCGGCAGCGCCGCGACCCGCGGGAGTGTCAGGTCCCGGGCGCTGGGATGCGGCTTCCTCGGCGGAAGTTGCGGCGCGGCGCCCTGCCGGGCCTTCGGCGCCGCGACGACCGGCAGGACCGTCTGCGACGGGGCGGGGGGCTTCGTCGGGCGAGACCGCGGTGCGGCGTCCGGCGGGCCCTTCGGCGGCGCGGCGCGGTGCGGCTTCGGCGGGGGAAGCCGCGCGGCGGACGGCGGGGCCATCACCGGCGGGTCGCTGAGCTGCGGTGCGACGGGGCGCCGGGCTGTCCGGCACAGCGCCCTCGGCCGGTGCCGATGGGCGCCGGCCCGCGGAACCCTCCGCGGTGCGACGGGGCGCCGGGCTGTCCGGCGTGGCGCGCACAGGCGCACCAGCCTCTCCCGCAGGCGCCGGGCGCCGGCCTGCCGGACCCTCCGCGGTGTGGCGGGGTGCGGGTCCATCGGCGCGGCGGGGCGCCGGGCTGTCCGGTGTCGGGCGCTGGGGTGCGCGGTGGGCTGGGTCGGGCTGGGGGTTCTCCGGCGCCGGGCGGCGGAGGCGGCGGGGCGGCTGAGGTGCCGCCGACGTCTGCTGCGGGCCCGGGTTCGCCACCGGGGGGCGGCGCTGGGTCGGGGCTTCCGGCAGCGGGGCCGCCGCCGTCGTGCGGCGGGGCTGGCGCGGGCGCGGAGTGCGCGATTGACGGTTGGCGTCCGTGGGTACTTGGTCTTCCGCGGCACCCTGCCTCGAGGCACGCGGCGCCGGTTCGGCGTCCCTGGCTGCGCGCCGTCCCGGCTGGTCCTCGCGGGACGGCACAGGCCGGACGCCGGTGGTCTTGGCCACGACGTCGGAGACGCTGATGCCGCCCTGGTCCTCCATCGACCGGCGCCGTCCGGGCCGGGGGCGCGCGGGACCGTCGGAGTGGCGACCGGTTCCCGGGCTGTCGAGCTCGTCCGGCACTCGGTCTCCTTTCGCGCGATCGAAGGGGGTGGCTTCGACTTGGCCGTCTTCCCCCGCAGGAGGTGATCGTTCCCGCGGTGGTTTTCGTTATCGTACGGATACCCCCCGTTCGTGACGACACCCTCCCGGAATTTTCTTCACCTTGAGTCGACGAGCGGCCGGTGAGCGTCGACAAACGGGTGATGCCCCTTGTCGACAGACGGAGTAATGCCGCCTTTGTGTTACTCAGAGTGGGTTATTAACTGTGTCGTTTTCGCGTCGTGATAGGCCACCTTGTTGCGGCCCGCGCGTTTCGCCGCATAAAGGAGGGCGTCCGCGCGACGCAACTGGCGCTCCGGGGACGCCGGCGTCCCCGGCTCGTGCGCCAGGCCGGCGCTGATGGTCACCCGCAGTCCCGGATGCAGCTCTGACCAGGGATGACGCTCCACGCGCAGCCGGGCGGCCTCGACGACGCGGACGGCCCGCGCGGCGTCGACTCCCGGCAGCCACAGCACGAATTCTTCGCCGCCGTAACGGGCGCAGAAGCCCTCCGGCGGCAGGTTTTCCTGGAGGAGATCGGCGACCCGGCGCAGGACGCGGTCGCCGACGAGGTGACCGTACGTGTCGTTGACGCTCTTGAAGCGGTCGAGGTCGATCAGCGCGAGGCCCAACGGCGGACGGTCGGTGAACGGTCCGTACAACCGCTCGTCGAAGTAGCGGCGGTTGTAGCTCGACGTCAGCGCGTCGCGGAGACTTCCGTCACGCGCGATGTCCAGCGCGGACCGCAGGTGCTGGTAGGCGCGCCGCCAGTCGCCTTGGGTGGCGAAGAGGCCGGCGACGGCCTCGTGCAGGCGGAGCAGGTCGGGCGGCCGCGGTCCGGCCGTCCGGCCCGGCGTCCCTTCGCCCTCGGCGACCATCCCGACCTCGACCACTCCTTGGTTGTCGTCGTGGGGACGGCCGCGCTTGAGGTGCCGGTGGGGAGGAAGGTGAATTTCGCTCAAACGGGACTGCGGTGGTGACTCAGCGGAGTCGCGGAGTCAGAGTCCGGAGAACGGCTCGATGCCCTTGAGCTGCGCGTACTGGTCTTTGGCCCAGTAACTCACATTAGCCGTCGTGTCGTTCAGTAACTCCGTGTATTCGCCCCATGGCACCCAGCGCCAGCCGCCGACCTCTTCCGGGTTCGGTGCCGGCTCGGCGTCGGCCCAGGCGGCGAACACCGGGCAGAACTCGTTCTCGACGATCCCTTGGAACGGCGGCGTCCGGTACCGGTAGTTCGGCAGCACGCAGTGCAGCCCGGACAGCGACGGCAGCCCGAGTTCGTAGCCCGCGCGGCGCCGGACGGCGTCCTCCAGCGCTTCGCCGGGTGCCGGGTGGCCGCAGACGCTATTGGTCCAGACCCCGGGCCAGACCTTCTTGTGCAGGGCGCGCTGGGTGATCAGCAGGGCGTTGTCGCTGCGGCGCAGGACGTAGCACGAAAAGGCCAGGTGCAGCCGGGTGTGTTCGTGGTGACTGGCCAGCTTGGGGCCGGTCTCGCCGGTGGGCACGCCGTCCTCGGTGACGAAGACGACCTGTTCGGTCTCGGGTTCGATCGCGGTGTCCACGTCCCCAGTGAACACGACGGCCCACGGGGTGCCGTACCGCGAGGCGGGTGGGTTACGGCCGGTCCGCCCGGCGGGGTGACGGGCGATCACCGTGCGTTGAGGTGCTCAACGAGCAACGTGGTGACGGCTTCGGGGGCCTCCTCGGGCACCCAGTGCGAGACGTCTTCGAGCATTTCGAACCGGTACGGCCCGGTGACCCGGTTGGCGGTGTCAAGCGCGGCGGTGGAGCCGAACGCGACGTCCTCGGTGCTCCAGATGTACAGCGTCGGCACGGTGATCTTGCCGATCTTCCCGCCCGGCCGTCCGGCCCGGTACCAGTTGAGGGCGGCGGTGAGGGCACCCGGCTCGGACAGCCGCTGGACGTAGTCGTCGACCTTCGACGGCGACACGCGCCGCTCGAACATCTCGCGCAGCGCGTGGCCGTCGTTCTCCAGCATCCGCCGCTCGGTGACGCGGGTCTGGCGCCACTCGGTCATGTAGCGGGTCCGCAAGTGCTGGTCTTCATCGGTCTTCATGGCGTCGGCGAGCGCGCCGGGGTGCGGCGTCGAGACGACGGTGAGACTGCGCAGCCGCTCGGGGTGCGCGTCGGCGGTCCACCAGGCGACGGCGCCACCCCAGTCGTGCCCGACGAGGTCGAACTTCGGCCAGCCCAGCGCTTCGGTGATTGCTATCACGTCCCCGACCAGGTGGTCGATCGAGTAGTCACCGGCCTCCTCCGGTCGCACGCCGGGCGAGTACCCGCGCTGGTCCGGCGCGACGGCCCGGAACCCGAGCACGCCGAGGGTGGCGACCTGGTGCTCCCACTCGGTCGCGGCTTCGGGGAAGCCGTGCAGCAGCAGCACGGGCCGCCCGTCCTCGGGCCCGGCGGCGATGGCGTCGAAGGAACCGGCCTCGGTGGGGATGCTGATGTGGTCGATCACGCAGGCGAATCTACTTCGCGAGCACCTCCTCCGTCGTGGCCACCTGCACGAGCGGGGCGTACAGCCGCATGATGTCCAGCGCCTTTGCGTGGCTCTCGTCGTCCGCGCCCGCGCAAGCGTCGGAGACCACCGTTACCGCGACACCTGCGTCGGCGGCTGCGAGGGCCGTCGACAGCACGCAGCAGTCCGTTGAGACGCCCGCCAGTACCAAGCCTGCGCCGCCCACTCGGGTGGCCATGCGGGGGTTCCACTTGCCGAACGTGGTTGCGTCCACTGTGGACGTCGGTTGGAAGGCGTCGACCACCTGGTAGAGCGGTGCGTCCGGTGGTTGGCGGGCGAACGGCCACTGCTCGTAGTAGCGGCGCCAGGCTCCTTCCGGGTGCGCCGGTGCGACGAACCGCGTGAACACCACGTCGGTGCCGAACGCCGTCACCAGGCGGTGGATCGGGGCGACCACCTCGGCGAAGCGGGGGGTGAACCACGGGCTCGCCGGGTCGGCGAACACGTTCTGCAGGTCGATGACCGCCAGGATGCTCCTCACACCGCCTCCTGCTCGCGGACCCGCCGCCGCGTCAGCAACGTCACCAGGAAACCCAGGGCCAGCGCCAGCAGCACGCCGAGGTTCGCGAACGCCCACGCGCCTTCGCGGCCGCCCAGCCCGAGCGGTTCCAGCAGGTAACCCTGCCACTTCAGCCACTCCGCGGACGTGTTCGTCACCAGGCCCCAGCCGAGCGCCGTCGCCAGCAGCACCAGCGCGATCGGGCCGACGCGGATGTCGCCGTAGCGGCCGGCCGGATCGAACAGCTCTCGCTCGGCGTAGTCGCGTCGGCGCAGCAGGACGTCCGCGAGCATCACCCCGCACCAGGCCGCGACCGGCACGCCCAGCGTCACCAGGAAGCCCTGGAACTGACCGAGGAACTCGCCGCCGAAGAAGACGATGTAGATCGTGCCGAGGATCATGAGCCCGCCGTCGACCAGCGCCGCCGCGGGGCGCGGGATGCGCACGCCCGCCGAGAGCAGGGCCAGCCCCGACGAGTAGATGTCCAGTACCGCGCCGCCGACCAGGCCGAGTACCGCGACGATCGCGAACGGCACCAGGAACCACAGCGGCAGCAACGTCGTCAGCGCGCCGATCGGGTCGGCCGCGATGGCCTTGTTCAGGTCCGGTGACGAGCCGGCCAGCAGCAGCCCGAACACCAGCAGCACCACCGGCGCCACCGACGCGCCGAACGTCGTCCAGCCGACCACGCCCCGGCTCGACGACGTCCGCGGCAGGTAGCGCGAGTAGTCCGCGGCCGCGTTGACCCAGCCGAGGCCGAAGCCGGTCATCAGGAACACCAGCGCCCCGACCCACTGCTGCGCCGAGCCGGACGGCAGTCCGCGCACGGCCTCCCAGTGCACGTCCTTGGCCACGAGGACCACATAGACGACGGTGAGCACACCGGTGATCCAGGTGATCCACGTCTGCAGCTTCATGATGGCGTCGAAGCCGAGCACGCCGGCGGCCACGGTCAGCGCCGCCACCACGACCAGCGCGACCACCTTCGTCGGGGTGCCGCCGCCCCAGCCGAGGCGCTCGAAGACGGTCGCCGTGGCCAGCGTCGCCAGCGCGGCGAGCACGGTCTCCCAGCCGACCGTCAGCAGCCACGAGATCGCCGACGGCAGCCGGTTGCCGCGCACGCCGAACGCCGCCCGCGAGAGCAGCATCGTCGGTGCCGAGCCGCGTTTGCCCGCGATGGCGATGAACCCGCACAGCAGGAACGAGAACAGGATGCCGACGACGCCGGCGACCAGCGCCTGCCCGAACGAGATGCCGAAGCCGAGGGTGAACGAGCCGTAGCTCAGCCCCAGCACCGACACGTTCGCGCCGAACCACGGCCAGAACAGCTGCAGCGGTCGTCCGCGCCGCTCGGCGTCGTCGATCACGTCGAGGCCGTTGGTCTCCACCTCGAGCCTGCGGGAACCGGTCATCGCGTCGCCTCCACCAGCTTGTCGATCTCTGCCCGGCCGGGCGCGGTCGCCGGCCCGCGCCGGGTCACCGAAAGCGCGGCCGCCGCGTTCGCGCGCACCGCGGCGTCGAGGACGGTACTGCCGCGCAACAGCTCCGCGGCCAGCACGCCGCAGTGCGTGTCGCCGGCGCCGGTGGTGTCCACGACGTCGACCGGGAAACCCGGGACGTCGGTGATCCGGCCGTTTTCGTGGACACGACAGCCTTTTCCGCCTTCGCGGACGACGGCGACCGGCGGCAGCACACCCAGCGCCTCGCCCAGCACCTCGGCTTCACGGGCATTGCAGCTCAGTATGTCTATTGTGGACAGCAAATCACGCAGGCCTCCAGGGTTGATGTCGCCGATGAGCGGGCCGGGATCGAACAGGATCCTCGAGCCGGGAAGACGGGGCAGCCACTCGACGAGGGCCCCGCGATTGATCTCGTGCAACCAACTGTATCCGCTCACGTACACCACGTCGTCAGTCTTTGGGGTGATCCGGTCGAGCAGTTCCGCGCGCAGCCATCCTTCGGCGCCGGTGCCGGTCGCGAAGGTGCGTTCGCCGGTCGCGTCGACGAGCACGACGACGACACCGGTGTCCACTTCGGACGTTGGGGCGTGCGCCAGTTCCACCCCTTCGGCGGCGAGCGCGGCGCGGGCGAGATCGCCGAAGGCGCCTGTGCCGTGGCTGCCCGCGTAAAGCACCTGGGCGCCGGAGCGCGCGGCGGCGGCCATGACGTTGAAACCGCCGCCCGGCAACAGTTTCGTCGACGAAGCCAGGACGTCGCCGCCTGCCGGCGGCAGCGCCGGCACCGCCATGACCAGGTCGACGACGACCTGCCCGGTGTGCACCAGCCGCCCGGTCATCGGCGGCGCAGCTTGAGGAGTTCGTCCACGAGCGGCCCGAATTCGAGGCGGTTGACGGCGAGCACGGTCTCGACGACGTCCGGGCGGAAGGCGCCGACACCGTGCGCGGCGCCGAGCATCGCCCCGCAGATCGCGGCGACGGTGTCGGTGTCGCCGCCCAGCCCGGCGGCCAGGCGCAGGGCCGACGGCGGGTCGTCACCCATGGCTTCGGCCAGCGCGAACGCGGCCACGACGGACTCCTGCGACAACACGGACGTGCCGATGACCTGCGCGACCGCGTCGGCGACGGCGGACGGTGCCATGCCCCGCACCCAGTCGCGCGCCCAGCGGATCCGCGCGGCGATCTCCCCGCCGGGCGCCCAGTGCCCGCGTTCCCCGCCGACGACCGCCGCCCGCTCGCCCGCGTCGAGCGCTTCGGCGAGGCTCGCGCCGTCGACCCCGGCGGAGACCGCGGCCGCGACCGCGGCGGCCGACGCGATGCCGAGGCTCGTGTTGTGCGTGACCCGAGCGGTCGCGACGACGGCGTCGACCAGGCGGTGCAGGTCGTCCGACGGCGTCGCGATGCCGACCGGCGTGACGCGCATGGCGGCGCCGTTGGTGGTGCCGGTGCGGCCGGCTTCGTCGGCCGGGACGCCGTCCTGCAGCCGGGCGAGCGCGCGTTTGGTGGACGGCCCGAGCAGGTCCGCGGAACCGCGGCGGACCATGTCGGCCTCCCAGATCAGCAGCGCGTCGGCGAAGACGTGCGGCTCGACGGTGCCGCGGCCGTCGATGAGGAGGCGAGCCAGCAGGACGGCCTGCTCGGTGTCGTCGGTGACCGAGCCGGCGGGCATCGAGGGCGCGACCGGCTGGTCGGCGACGGCGGTCAACAGGCCGGTGACCGGCCCGTAGGTGGCGGCGATGGCGGCGCGGGACATCGACTGCGTCGGCATGCCGAGCGCGTCGCCGACGGCCAGCCCGGTGAAGGCGCCGAGCGCCCGGTCCCGCGCGGTCACCGGTGTCCGAACGTGAGGTGGAACTGGAACCGGTCCGGGTCCAGCAGGCTGACGACCCGCTCGACGAGCCGGCCTTCGGCGTCGACCGAGGTGCGCTCGGCGCGGAGGAAGAGCTCGCCGATGCTCCGGCCGAGCAGTTCGGCCGCGCAGGCGTCGAGGCGTTCGGTGCTGATCCACTGGTCGCCGCCGACGGAGATCCGCCCGGCGGCTTCTAGGGTCTTGGTGAGGGAGCCGTCCCGCAGTCCGGTGCCGGGCAGGTCGGCGAGCGGCCCGACGGCGGGCACGGTGGCCGTCTCGAGCGAAATCCCGCGGTCGTGTTCCCGGCGCAGCCGCCGCACGGCGACGTAGCTGTGCTCGCCGAATTCTTCGTGCAGCGCAACGTCTTCGACGGTTTCGATGCCGAGCAGTTCGGTGGTGACCGGCGCACCGGCGTCGGCGAGCGCGCGGGCCCAGCCGATGCGCTGGTCGAGCTGCACGCCGTCGAAGGTGACGAACGATCCGACGCCGGCCTGGGTGGAGATGAGCTCGAGCTGCTGGAGTTCGGAGAGGGCGCTGCGGACGGTGCCGCGGCTGACCTGGTACTGCAGGGCGAGCTGGTTTTCGCCGGGCAGGCGCTCGCCGTGGGCGAGGCGCCCGGAGCGGATCAGGTCGGTGAGGTCGCCGACCAGCTGCTCCCGCTTGCTGTACATGTCCACACCTGTACACCCGGCGTTGCCGCAGGTCAAGCGGCTACGAGGACCTTCGCCTCGCCGGCGAGCATCTTGCCCGCCTTCTCGGCGACCTTGCCCGAGACGACCATCATCACCGCGAAGACGACCGCGAAGATGGTGGTGCTCAGCCAGACCATGGTCGACACCGGCAGCGTGAACGCGCCGACGATGCGAGCCGCGCTCTCCAGCGCGAAGCCGATACCCCAGATCACGCTGCAGCGCCGCAGGACGGCGTTGAAGGTTTCGTTGTCACTGAGCCGTTCCCACGCGGCTTCCCGTGCGGCCTGGCCGCGCGTGAGGAAGGGCCGCATGGTCTTGGTCATGATCGGGGCCGCGGTGAAGGTGGAGGCGAGGAGGACGAGCCCGGTGATCCCGCTGCCGAGCGAATCCTTGGCGATCATCATCCGGGCGTCACCGGTGACGAAGGTGAGCAGCATGCCGACGATGTTCGTGGTCAGCACGACGAGGGCGAGGCCGTTGAGGGTCCGGTCCTTGGCGAACTGGAAGAGGGTCCGGGCCAGCGGGAAGACGCCGGAGGCGGCGAGGGCGGTGAAGTCGCTCGCCCCGAGCGAGTGGAGCGCGTAGTAGACGCCGGTGGGGACGGCGATCTCGATCGCGAGGGTCTTGAGGAGGGCGTTTCCGGGCTGGTTCGTCGTCATGGGAAAAGCTTGTCGCGGCGGCGGGCTTCGGAAGGATGCCGTCCGCCACGACTTCGGGCTGACAGATGTCACGGCTCCCGGCTGAGCCGCCTCAGCCGCCGGAGTGCATGTCTTCCGCCTCCGGGACGCAGTCGTCGTCCGGGTCGTCGAGCCAGCCGTGGGGCAGCGTTACCTTGCCCGGGGAGCCCTGGCGGCCACGCGGGCCCGTGGCCGCTTCCGGGAACGGGGCTGAATGGTCGAGCTGGGCGATCAGGTCGTCGAGCTGGTCCATCGACGACAGCATCGCGAAGCCGCGGCGGAGTTCGGAACCCACCGGGAAGCCCATCAGGTACCAGGCCATGTGCTTGCGGATGTCGCGCATGGCCTTGTCGTGGCCGTCGTGCTCGATGAGCAGTTCGGTGTGGCGGCGGAGCACGGCAGCGACCTCGCCGAGGTTCGGCGGGGTGGGCAGCGAGCGGCCCTGGAAAGCGGCTTCCAGCTCGCCGAACAGCCACGGGCGGCCGAGGCAGCCGCGGCCGACCACGACGCCGTCGCAGCCCGTTTCGTCGACCATGCGCAGGGCGTCGGCCGCGGAAAAGATGTCGCCGTTGCCGAGCACCGGGATGCTGGTGACGGCTTCCTTGAGGGCGGCGATCTTGGTCCAGTCGGCCTGGCCGGAGTAGCGCTGGGCCGCGGTCCGGGCGTGCAGGCTGACGGCCGCGGCGCCCTCGGCTTCGGCGATGCGGCCGGCGTCGAGGAAGGTGTGGTGGTCGTCGTCGATGCCGATGCGGAACTTCACCGTGAACGGCGTGTCCCCGGCCGCCTTGACCGACTCGCGGACGATGGCTTCGAACAGCTTCCGCTTGAACGGCAGCGCGGCCCCGCCGCCCTTGCGGGTCACCTTCGCGACCGGGCAGCCGAAGTTGGAGTCGACGTGGTCGGCCAGCCCCTCGCCGACGATGATCCGGACCGCTTCGGCCATCGTCTTCGGGTCGACGCCGTAGAGCTGCATGGACCGGGGCTTCTCGTTCGCCCCGAAGGTCATCATGTGCATGGTCCCGGGGTGCCGTTCGACGACGGCTCGCGCGGTGATCATCTCGCACACGTAGATGCCGGCGCCGTACTCGGCGCACAGCTGCCGGAAGGCGACGTTGGTGATTCCGGCCATGGGCGCGAGCACGACCGGCGGATAGACCTCGTAGGGGCCGATCTTCAGGGCGGGCTTGCTCAGGGTCGCGGTCACGTCCTCCATTGTCGCCTGTGGTGTCGGTCACGCCCAGCCGGGCTCACTTGTTCCAGACGATGACCTGCGTGCGGACGGTGTTGCCCGTCGAGGTGACGTCCAGGCGGAAGATCCGCCCTTCGGCGGTGCGCCCGCAGATGTGGTTGTCCTTCGTGAAGCGGGTCTGGTTGAAGCCGTCGGCGTCGACCGCCGACGCGCAGTCGGCTTTGCCGGGCGAGCCGCCCTTCTTCCAGGAGGCCAGCTGGGCTTTGCCGTCGACGTAGAACAGGTCGCCGAGGGCCTGGGTGTACTCGCCGTCGGTGTAGTTCGGGGGATTGAGGTCGAGGTTGAACTTGCCCCACTCGAGTTCGCCCGACCAGTAGACGGCCGGGTCCGCGTTCACCGGCACCGCACCCGTCGTGCCGGTGCCGGCCGGCGGGGCGGCTCCGGGCGCCGTCACGGTGACCGTCGCCGGCGCGACCGGCCGGGCGTCCGGAGCGCTGCTCCGGCCGATGAAGAAACCGGCGCCGGTGAGCGCGGTGACCAGTGCCGCGATCGCGGTGATCCACTTGTGGCCGAGTTCGCCCCAGCCGGACTTCTTCGGCTGGCCTTCGTAACTCATCGTGTCCCCCTCGACGTGATCGCGGCAACACTTTACGGGTCCCGCTCGGCATAGGGTGCGGATATGACGAACAAGCCCCTGCGCTGGGGAATCATGGGTACCGGCAGCATTGCCGGCGCCTTCGCCCAGGACCTGAAGCTCACCGGGTCCGGAGTGGTCGCCGCGGTCGGGTCGCGCAGCGAGGCCAGTGCCGGGCGGTTCGCCGACGAACACCGGATCGGAACGCGCCACAGCAGCTACGAGGCCCTCGCGCACGATCCGGACGTCGACGTCGTCTACATCGCCACCCCGCACCCGATGCACCACGCCAACGCCCGGCTCGCGCTCGAGGCCGGGAAGCCCGTGCTCGTCGAGAAGCCGTTCACGATGAACGCCGGCGAAGCTCGCGAGCTCGTCGAGCTCGCGCGGAGCAAGGGCCTCTTCCTCATGGAAGCCATGTGGACGCGCTTCCTGCCGCACATCCGGCACGTCCGCGAGCTCCTGCCGCAGCTCGGGACGGTCGTCACCGTCACAGCCGACCACGGGCAGTGGTTCGCCGAAGACCCCGCCTTCCGGCTCTTCGCTCCCGAGCTCGGCGGCGGTGCCCTGCTCGACCTGGGGATCTACCCCGTCTCGTTCGCTTCGATGGTGCTCGGACGGCCGGAGCGCGTGGCCGCCGTGGCCACGCCCGCCTTCACCGGGGTCGACGCGCAGACGTCGATGCTGTTCGGCTACGCCGGCGGCGCGCAAGCCGTCCTGACCTGCACCTTGAGCGCGGTTTCGCCGACCACCGCGGTGATCGTCGGCACCGACGCGCGGATCGAGATCGACGGCCCCTTCTACGCTCCCGCCTCCTTCACCTTCGTCCCGCGCGAAGGCGAGCGAAGCCGCTTCGACTACGTCGACGAGGGCCGTGGCCTGCGACACCAGGCCGACGAGGTGGCCCTCCGGCTGGCCGCCGGGGACACCGAGAGCCCGCTCATGCCGCTGGACGAGACCGTCTCGATCATGACCACCATGGACGAGGTGCTCGCCGCGACCAGGACGTGACCCCGGATTGAGTAGTGCTACGGATCCGCAGGTGGACGCCGGTGCGTGACCCTGTCCGGTATGACCACCGATGCAGATGTGCTCCTCCGGCTCGCCGGCGAGATCGACGACCTGGGGCGTCGTCTCGCCCTGGTGGGCTCCGAACTGCGGACCGTCCGGGACGGGCAGCCGGAGCAAGCCGAGCAGGCTGAGCAGGCTGAGCAGACCCAGCGGCCCGAACAGCCGGCACCGCCGCCGCCGCCCCGCCCGGCGCCGCCTGAGCCGGTCCCGTGGCCGCAGTACCAGTGGCAGCCACCGCCGCCGCCGTACGTCCCGACGCAGCCGTTCCCGCCGGCGCCCCACCCGCCCGTTCCGCGGCAGACGCTGGGCGAAAAGCTCGGCAAGGAAGGCGCCGGCAGCCGCGTGCTCGCCTGGGTCGGCGGGGCCGTGACGCTGCTCGGCGTCGTCCTGCTGCTCGTGCTGGCCGTGCAGCGGGGCTGGCTGGGGCCGGTGCCGCGGGTGCTCGTCGGCGCCGGGTTCGGGCTGGCGCTCACCGGCACCGGCGTGTGGCTGCACCGCAAGCCCGCCGGCCGCACCGGGGCGTTCGCGCTGGCCGCCACCGGCATCGCGACGCTCTACCTGGACGTCGTCGCCGCGACGTCGCTGTACGAGTTCCTGCCGGTGCTCGCCGGGCTCGCGGCCGGGCTGGCGGTCGCCGTCGGCGGGCTGCTCGTGGCCGTGCGCTGGGACTCGCCGCTGCTGGCCGCCGCCGTCGTCGTCGGCTGTGTCGTGTGCGCGCCGATGATCGTCGGCGGGTTCACCCCCGAACTCGTCACCTTTCTGTTGATGGTCCAGCTCGCGACGGTGCCGGTGCAGCTGCGCCGCGACTGGTCGTCGCTGACGCTCGCCGCCGGTGTCCCGCCGCTGCTCGCCTCGGTGATCAGCACGGCGTGGCTCGCCGCGGGCGGCAGCTGGGCCAACACCGCCGCGGCCGGCGGCGCCGGGCTCGTCGGTGTCGCGCTCGCGCTGATCGTGCTGCGCCGCCGCGAGAACGACCCCGCGGCGCTCTCGCTGCTGGCGACCGCGGTGCTGCCGACGCTGATCGCGGCGGTGCTGCTGCCGAAGGGGCAGGCGGTGCCGATCACGGCGGGCGCCGGGGCCGTGCTGCTCGCCGTCTGGGCGGGGCGCCGCTGGTGGCCCGGGTTCGCCGGGCAGGTGGCCGGGCTGGCCGGCCTGCTGGCGGTCCTGCAGGCGACGGTCACCCAGTTCGACGGCCCGGCACGTTCCGGCGTGCTGCTCGGCGAGGCACTGCTGCTCGTCGCGGCCGCGGTGGGCGGCCGCAGCCGGGGCGCGCTCGCCGCCGCGCTCGGGTTCGCGTCGATCGGCGGCCTGCTCGGCGTGGTCTTCGACGTCACGCCCGCGCTGCTGATCGTGCCGCGCAGCCACCCGGTCGCGGAGCTCGCCGGGGCGCTCGCGGTCGCCGCCCTGATCCTCGCCGTCTCGGTCGCCCTGCCGTGGGCCGCGGCGCGCCTGGCCGTGTTCCGCGGACCGGCCGACGACCTGCCGATCTGGCTGCTCGCCGGTGCTTCGGCGCTCTACGGCGCCGCCGGGGTCGTGCTGTGCGGCGCGCTGCTCGCCGCGCCCGGCCGGACGGGGTTCCTGCTGGGCCACGCGCTGATCACGGTGTCCTGGACGGTCGCGGCGCTCGTGCTGCTCCTGCGCGGCATCGACGTCGTCGCGCTGCGGGTGACCGGGCTGATCCTGGTCGGGGCCGCGGTGCTCAAGCTGGTCCTGTTCGACCTGTCGGCGCTGGACGGGCTGGCCAGGGTCGGCGCGTTCCTCGGCGCCGGCCTGGTGCTGCTGGCGGCGGGAACGCGGTACGCGCGGCGGGTCGCGGCGCGTTAGCCGGGAAGAAACTGTCGGTGCCCCGTGGTTACCTGGGTCACGAAACCCGACGACCAGGGGGTACCGACATGGCCACACCGAAGCTCGCCGACCGGGCAGGCGAATCGATCGCCTGGCTGACCACCGTCACGCCTAAGACCGCATCTCATTTGGGGTTGTTGTGGGCTAGAAGATCCAGCTTGATCGCCCGGCGGTAGCAGATCATCGCGCAGGCCAGCTGGGCGAAGCTGAGGAAGTGGGCGGCCTTGCGTTCGTAGCGGCGTGCCAGCCGGCGGAACCGGGAAACCCACTCCAAGGTCCGCTCGATGACGTACCGGTAACGTCCCAGCCGCTTGGCCGACTCGATACCCCGGCGGGCGATCCGGGCCACGATGCCCCGCGCACGCAGCACCTTCCAGCAGGCCGGATAGTCGTAGCCCTTGTCCGCGTGCAGCTTGTGCGGCCGGCGCCGCGGCCGTCCGAGCGGCCCGGCGACCGGTGCGACCGCATCGACCACCGCCTCGAAACTCAGGTGGTCGTTGCGGTTGGCCGCGGAGATGACCACCGCCAAGGGGAGGCCATCACGCTCGCTCATCGCGTGGATCTTCGAGCCCGGCTTGCCCCGGTCAACCGGGCTGGGGCCGGTCAGATCCCCCCTTTTACCGCCCTGACCTGCATGGCGTCCACCGACGCCGGGGACCAGTCGATCGCTCCGGCAGAACCGAGCAGGTCCAGCACCTGCTGGTGCAGCCGGGCGAACACCTCCGCCTCGACCCACTCGCTGAACCGGCGATGCGCGGTCGCGGCACTGACCCCGAACGAGGCCGGCAGCGCTGACCAGGCACAACCGGTCTGCAGCACGTACAAGATCGCGGCCAGCACCGCCCGGTCATCCAGCCGGCGCCGGCCTCCGCCCTGGTGGCGTTGCGGCGCATCGGGCAACAGCGGGTACGCCAGCAGCCACAACGGCTCCGGGCACCACTTCTCCACATCGGTCATCGCTGATCAAGATATCGCCCACCCAGCAACACAACCAAATGAGATGCGGTCTAAGGGGCGGCCCGCGCCCCGGCCCGTGTGGTTCGTCCTCGACGGCGAAGACATCGTGCTGTTCAGCGAGCCGGGCACCGCGAAGCTCCGGCACATCGAGGCCCACCCCGACGTGAGCTTCCACTTCAACAGCGACGACCACGGCGGCTCGATCCTCGTCGTGACCGGGAAAGCGCACGTGGAGGCGGGAAAGGCGTCCGAGGCACCCGGCTACCTCGACAAGTACGGCGCGCACTACGCGGCGCTCGGCCTGACCGCGGACGGGTTCGACGCCAAGTACTCCGTCCGCATCCGCGTGGTGCCCGAGCGCTCCTGGGGGTTCTGAACCAGTCCACATCGGACGGTGAGGCACCGGGTGTTCGTCGGAAAGTCACGGATTTCCCGACGTGTGGACACCCGGGTGTCCGGATATCGTGCAGTGCGTGCCCGAACACACCGGCGAAACCCGCAACGAGAAGCTGCAGCGCAACCTCGGCGAGCTGCTTCAGGAACTGCGGGTCGCCCAGGCCGGGGTGCAGATCCTCTTCGGCTTCCTGCTGTCGGTCGTGTTCACCGACCGGTTCCACGACGCCAGCGGGTTCGAAAAGGCGCTGCACCTGTCCGCGGTCACGCTCGCCGTGGCGGCCACGGCGCTGCTGACCGCGCCCGCGGCGTGGCACCGGCTGCTGTTCCGCACCGGCAGCCGCGAGCGGATCCTGACGGTCGGCAACCGGCTGGTGCTGGTCGGGCTGGTCTGCCTGGCCCTGGCGATCACGTCCACGGTCGCGCTGATCGCCAAGGTGGTCTACGGCGGGGTCGCCATGGTGATCATGGCCGCGCTGTGCTTGCTGATCTTCGGGATCCTGTGGTTCGTGATGCCGTTCCAGGTACACCGGAATCAGCCGACCGGGCCGCCCAAGTAGCGCGTGTCCTCCTGGACGAAGCAGAGCGGGTTGCCGAACGGGTCGTCGGCGTAGAAGGAGCGTTCGCCCCAGAACTGCGTTTCGATGGCGTCGTCGCACCAGCGCGGGCCGGCGGCGCGCACCCGCTCGAACGTCTCCTCGACGTCGTCGACCGCCAGGTAGACGATCCGCGGGTCCCGCTGCGGCCGCGGCTCCCGGTGTCCGAGCGGCGCCTTGACGCAGGCCAGCACCACGCCGCCGCAGGTGAAGTAGTGCCGGTTGACCGCGATGCGCTCACCGGCGTCGCCGAAGACGGCGGCGTAGAAGGCGACGGCGACCTCGATGTCGTCGACGGGCTGGATCAACCGGAACACCCGTGCGCCGCTCATGCGGGCACAGTACCGCTGTTCATCCCGTGTTCGGCAGCAGTTGCCGGGGTGGTCGGAAGCCGCCCGTAGCTTCCCGCCCGTGACTGACACTTCTCGCCGGACCTTCCTCCTCGGCGCCCCGGCGGTCGCCGCCGCGGCGACCCTGCCGAACGTCCTCGGCGCCCCGGCCGCCGAAGCCACCGGCCGGCACCGCCCGGACACCGAAGATCCGCGCTTCACGCTCGTGGTCATGCCGGACACGCAGTACCTGTTCGACGAGGACCGCGGGGACGCGGCCCCGCTCGACGCCTCGCTGCGCTATGTCCTCGACGAAGCCGACGACAACGTTGTCTTCCTCGCTCACCTCGGCGATCTCACCCAGAACGGCCGGGTGGACGAGTTCTCCCGCATCAGCCGGTCGTTCCAGGCGCTCGACCGCCGCCGGTTCCCGTACAGCACCCTCGCGGGCAACCACGACATCGACGGCTCGAAGGACGACCAGCGCGGCCCGTCGCCGTACCTCGACGCCTTCGGCCCGCAGCGCCAGCGCAACTCGCCGACGTTCCGCGGCGCGTCCAAGGACGGCTACAACACCTTCCACATCTTCCGCGGCGGCGGTCGCGAGTGGCTGCTGCTCGCCCTCGACTGGCGGCCATCGGCGGGCGGGTTGAACTGGGCGAAGCAGGTCCTCGCGCAGCACCCGACGCTGCCGGCCATCCTGACCGTCCACGAGCTGGTCTGGGCCGACGACGACCACCAGGCCCAGTTCTCGACGTTCGGCGAGCACGTCTGGCAGGAGCTCGTCCAGGGCAACGACCAGATCTTCCTCACGCTCAACGGCCACTACTGGCCGACCGGGCGCACCGTGCGGAAGAACGCCGCCGGGCACGACGTGCACGTCCACCTCGCCAACTACCAGGACCGCTACTACGGCGGCAGCGCGATGGTGCGGCTCTACCAGTTCGACCTGGCCCGTGGCGTGATCGACGTCCGGACGTTCTCGCCGTGGCTCGCCGCGCAGGACCACCTGAGCGAGATGCAGCAGGTCGAGGTCGAGCGCAGCGGCGCGGCCGACTACTTCAGCCTGGAGATCGACTTCGCCGAGCGCTTCCAGGGCTTCGCGCCGGTGCCGGTCCCGCCCGGACGGCCGGCGAAGCAGCTCCTGATCCCCGGAACCGTCGCGTATTGGCGGTTCGAGGGCGGCCAGGACGGCAAGGTGGTGCCGGACGACGTCGTCGTGCGCGACCAGACCGGCCGCGGCAACGACCTCAGGCGCGTCACCGCGCCCGGGAGCGGTCCGGACGCGCTGAAGTACTCGAGCGAGTTCTCGCCGCGGCAGCCGTCGCGGGCGAGCCTGCGGTTCGACGGCGGGCGCGATCCGAGCCGGGGTGCCTACCTGCGCACGGTCGACGCGGCGCCGATCAACAAGCTGACCTTCGAGCGTGGCTACACCGTCGAAGCGTTCTTCCGGCTGCCCGCGAACTTCAAGGACGGCCACCACGGCTGGTGCGGGCTGTTCGCCCGGCAGGGCAGCGGCGCGGCCGCGGGCAAGACCGGCGACGACCCGCAGGAATCGGCGGCCACGTTGTCCCTTTCGGACAGTGGCGAGCTGCAGTGGGCGGTGTACCCGCTGAACCAGAACCGGACGTCGACGAACTGGGGGCACGAGCTGGCGGTGGAGAAGTGGTGGCACGTCGCCGTGGTCAACGACGGACGGCGCACGACGGTGTTCGTCGACGGCTGCCCGGTGGTCCGCAACCCGGCCACGCCCGCCGTCGGGCTCGCCGACCCGGGCGGCCCGTGGCTGGTCGGGGCGTCGTCCTACGGGGGCAAGGTCGACCGCAGTTTCGCGGGGCTGCTGGGTGACGTGCGGGTGGTCGACCGGCCGCTGAACCCGCGTGAATTCATGCTGGGCTGACACTCCACAGCGGGCCCTTGACAGCGGGTGGACAATAAAAAATCGGCGTGCTCTTCAAAACACCAGAAGAACTCGCCGAACCTGTTATCAGTCTAACCGCTGTGAGGGGATCTTGTCAAACCAGGGGTACGACGAGGAATTGCGGGAAGAACGGGCCTACGTCGCCGCGCTGTACGAGCGGCTCGACCGCGAACGCGCGGCGGCGCAGGCCCGGTACCACGGCGCCCTCGGGCAAACCGAGGTGACGCCGGGGGAACGGGAGACCGACGTCCGGTGCCGGTCGCGGGAGGCGGCCCGGCTGGACGTCGCCGACAACGGCCTTTGTTTCGGCCGGTTGGACGCCCTTTCGGGCGAAACCAGCTACATCGGCCGGGTCGGGCTGTTCGACGCGGAAAACGACTACGAACCGTTCCTGCTGGATTGGCGGGCGCCGGCGGCGCGGCCGTTCTACGTCGCCACGGCGGCGCGGCCGGAAAACATGCGCCGCCGCCGTCAGTTCCACACGATGGGCCGCCGCGTCCTCGATTTCACCGATGAGGTGCTCGGCCGCCCGGGCTCGGAAGACTTCGGGGGGTCTGGGGGGTCGTCCCCCCTGCGATGTCTCAGCGACCGCGGGGACGCGGCGCTGCTCGCGGCCGTCAACGCGCCCCGCGGCGAGGGCATGCGGGACATCGTCGCGACGATCCAGGCCGAGCAGGACGAGATCATCCGCCTCGACCACCCGGGCGTGCTGGTCGTCGAAGGCGGCCCCGGCACCGGGAAGACGGCCGTCGCCCTGCACCGGGTGGCGTACCTGCTCTACACCCGGCGGGAGCGGCTGTCGCGCAGCGGCGTGCTCGTGGTCGGGCCGAGCCCGCTGTTCCTCGACCACATCGGCCGCGTGCTGCCGTCGCTCGGCGAGTCGGACGTCGTCTTCACGACCACCGGCGGGCTCTTCCCCGGCCTGCGCACCACCGCCGAGGACGCGCCGGAGGTGGCGCGGTGCAAGGGATCGCTGCAGATCCTGGACGTGCTGGCCGCGGCGGTCGCCGACCGGCAGCAGGTGCCGGAAGAGCCGGTGCCGGTCGAGCTGTCCGACGTCACCGTGCCCCTCGACGCCGGGCTCGCGGCCGAGGCCCGGCTCGAAGCGCGCCGGACCTCGTTGCCGCACAACGAGGCTCGTGCGGTCTTCCGCGAGCGTGTCCTGGCCCTGCTCGCCGAGCGCGCGGCGGCGAAGATCGGCGAGGGCTGGCTGACCGCGGAAGACCGCGGGGCGTGGGCCGGCCTCCGCGACGACGTCCTGGCCGAGCTGCGGGAGCACGAAGAGCTCGAAGCCGCGCTCGAGGGACTGTGGCCGTACCTGACGCCGGAGACGCTGCTCGCGCCGCTGTACTCGTCGCCGCGCCGGCTCGAGGCCGCCGGGGCCGATCCGGCGTTGTTCCGCGCGGACGGCGCGGCGTGGACCGTGTCCGACGTGCCGTTGCTCGACGAACTGGCCGACCTGCTCGGCCGGGACGACACGGCCGAACGCGCCGCCGCGCGCCGGCGGGCGGAAGCGGAAGCCGAGTACGCCTCCGGGGTCATGGAACTGCTGAAACTGGACGCCGAGGAGCTCGACGAGGACGTCCAGCTCCTCGCCGAGGACCTGCTCGGCGCCGAAGACCTGGCCGAGCGGTTCACCGAACGCGACCCGCGCGACCTCGCCGAGCGGGCGGCCGCCGACCGGGACTGGACGTACGGGCACGTCGTCGTCGACGAGGCCCAGGAACTGTCCGAAATGGACTGGCGGGTGCTGGCGCGGCGGTGCCCCGGCCGGTCGTTCACGATCGTCGGCGACCTCGCCCAGCGCCGCTCCGCAGCCGGAGCGAGCGACTGGGCGACGATGCTCACGCCGTACGTCGGCGACCGCTGGCAGTACCGCGAGCTGACGGTCAACTACCGGACGCCGGCGGAGATCATGGCGATCGCCGGCGCGTTGCTGACGCAGTTCGCGCCCAGCGCGCGGCCGCCGGAATCCGTGCGCGCGTCCGGGGTCCGGCCGTGGTCCAGACGAGTGAACGGCGACGAGCTGGCGGAGGCCATCGACGACTTCGTCCGCGACGAGGCCGGTCGCGCCGGCACCAGCGTCGTCATCGGTCCGCCGGGCGTGCCGGGAACGATCCCGGCTGCGGCCGCCAAGGGACTGGAGTTCGACGCCGTGCTCGTGGTCGAGCCGGAGCGGATCCTGGCCGCGGGCCCCCGCGGCGCGGCCGAGCTCTACGTCGCGCTCACGCGCGCCACGCAGCGCCTCGGGGTGCTGCACCGGGATCCGCTCCCGGCGGCGCTGACCGGCCTCGCCGAGGCCGGGGTGCCCGCGAGGTCCGGGCACCGGCGGTTCCTGTAGCGAACGGGGGGTGGCGGGCGGTGCGCGCCCGTCATCCCCGCACCGCTAGGCCGTGAGCCGGCCCCAGGAGTAGTTCTGCTTGGCCAGCTTCAGGTACACGAACAGCTCGGTCCCGGACACCCCCGGGATCTTGCGCACCTCTTCGCCGAGCACCTCGAGCATGTGGTCGTCGTCCCGGCAGACCAGCTCGGCCAGCAGGTCGTACCGCCCGGCGCACAGCACGACGTAGTGCACGTTCGTCAGCTCAGACAGCTTGTCGGCGACGTCCCGGGGATCGACGCCGTCGACGTTGATGCCGACCATGGCCTGGCGGGTCAGATCGACGTTGACCGGGTCGGTCACCGCGACGATCTGCATCAGGTCGTCACGCAGCAGCCGCTGCACGCGCTGGCGGACCGCTCCCTCCGAAAGCCCGACCGCCTTGGCGAGTGCGGTGAACGAGGCCCGGCCGTCCTTCTGGAGCAGGTCGATCAGCGATCTGTCCGTGTTGTCCAGCGCGCGCGCACGTGTTTCGTCACCCATGCCGTCCCTCCCTGTGTTTCGGCATGTGATTTGTCAAGTGCGCAGCGTATCGAGACCAGCGGAGAAAGCGAGCCCTCCGCGACAGCTTCGCGCGATTCGACGTGCACGCCGGGCTCAGCCGAGGAATCGGTGGCCGGAGGTGAGGCTCACGAGGCTTTCCGAGGCGGTTTTGTGCGCCCGCGCACAGCGGGACGCGCGTACCGCTGTGCGGCAGGTACCGTCTGGCGGCTCTGTCGTACCGATGCCCCCAGGAGGACCCGCGCATGTCCGAGGCCGTGGCGCTCGGCGTCGCTCCCGCCGTTCCCGCGAAGGGACTGCGCGGCGGCGCGCTGGGCATGGTGTCGTCGATGGTCATCGGGATGTCGTCGACGGCCCCGGCGTACTCGATCGCGGCCACGCTCGGGCTGATCGTGCTGGCGGGGACCGGGTTCCAGGCGGCCGCGTTCGTGCTGCTCTCGTTCGTGCCGGTGCTGTTCGTCGCCTTCGCCTTCCGCGAGCTCAACACCGCGGAACCCGACTGCGGCACCAACTTCACCTGGGCGACGCGGGCGTTCGGCCCGCACGCCGGGTGGTTCACCGGCTGGGTCGTCACGGTCGCGCAGCTGCTGGTGATGAGCAGCCAGTCCGCGCTCACCGGCCGGTACACGCTGCTGCTGTTCGGCGCGTCCGGCGCGGCGGGCAACCGGTGGGTGACGACGGCGATCGGGGCCGCCTGGCTGCTGGCGCTGTGCTGGCTCTGCCACCGCGGGATCGAGGTGTCCGCGCGGGCGCAGTGGATCCTGCTGGGCGTGGAGCTGGCGGTCCTGGTGCTCTTTTCGGTCGTGGCGCTGGTCCGCGTCTTCGACGGCACGGCCGGGCCGCAGGCGTCCGTGCCGCGGCTCGACTGGCTGTGGCCGGGCGGGGTCTCCGCCGGTACTGCGGTTTCGGCGGTGCTGCTGGCCGTGTTCATCTACTGGGGCTGGGAAAGCTCGCTGTCGGTCAACGAGGAGTCCGCCGACCCGCGCCACGCGCCGGGGCGCGCCGCGGTGCTTTCGACGGTGCTGCTCGTGCTGAACTACCTGCTCGTCACGGTCGCCGCGCTGGCCTTCGCCGGGATCGGCAGCGAGGGGATCGGCCTGGGCAACGAGGCCAACTCCGAGGACGTCCTGGCCGGTCTCGGTGGCGCGGTGTTCGGGGACGGCACCACGGGCAAGGTCCTCGGCGTGCTGCTGATCGTTTCGGTGCTGACCAGCGGCGCGGCCACCAGCCAGGCGACGATCATGCCGGCGGCGCGCACGACGTTGTCGATGGCCAGCCACGGCGCTCTGCCGCGCGTCTTCGGCCGCGTGCACCCGCGGTTCCGGACGCCGACCGTCGCGACCTGGGCCTTCGGGCTGGTCTCGCTGGCCGTGTACGTCCTCTTGGCGCTGATCAGCGACAACGTCCTGGCCGACTCGGTCGACGCGGTGGGCCTGACCATCGCCATCGAGTACACGATGACCGCGCTGGCCTGCGTCTGGGTGTTCCGCCGGACGCTGTTCGCGAGCGTGCGCAACTTCGTGCTGCGCGGGCTGCTGCCGTTCGCCGGCGGCGTGTTCTTC
The DNA here is from genome assembly GCF_046549135.1 of Amycolatopsis sp. lyj-23. Taxonomy (NCBI): domain Bacteria; kingdom Bacillati; phylum Actinomycetota; class Actinomycetes; order Pseudonocardiales; family Pseudonocardiaceae; genus Amycolatopsis; species Amycolatopsis sp. lyj-23. Next base: position 197,743 of record NZ_JAJPWN010000018.1, read on the forward strand.
CTGGCCGTGCTGGTGTTCGCGCTGATCGAGTACGCGCGGCCGGACGCGGGCGAGACGACGGTGTTCGGCATCGGCGGCGTCGCGGTGATCGGCGTGGTGTCGATTGTGCTCGGGGTGCCGCTGATGTTCGCCGTCCACCGCGCCTGCCGCGACTTCTTCGCCGGCCGCCGGCTGCCGCGCGGGGTCGTGCCGCGCGGCGGCGACACGATCAGCCCAGGTCACGCCGGCTGAGGTCCTCCTCGGTTTCGCGGCGCACCAGCAGCGTCGCGACGCCGCCCCGCACGCCGACCAGCGGCGGGCGGCCGACCTGGTTGTAGTTCGACGCCAGCGAGTGGTGGTACGCGCCGGTGCACGGCACGGCCAGGAGGTCACCGGCGTGCAGGTCGGCGGGCAGGTTGATGCCCTCGGCGAGGACGTCACCGGCTTCGCAGTGCCTGCCGACCACGGTCATCGGGACGCGCTGCGCCTTCGACCGGCGGCCGACCAGGCGCGTGGTGTAGCGGGCGCCGTAGAGCGACGGGCGCGCGTTGTCGCTCATGCCGCCGTCGACCGCCACGAACGTGCGGCTGCCGCGCTTGACCGCGCACACGCGGTAGACGGTGATCCCGGCGGGCCCGACGATCGCCCGGCCGGGCTCGATCGTCAAGCGGGGCACCGGGAAGCCGTGCGCCGCGCATTCGTAGGCGAGCGCCACGCGCAGGCGCCGCGAGTAGCCACCGAGGTCGAACGCGGGCTCGCCGCCGACGTACGGCACCGCGTGCCCGCCGCCGAGGTCGAGCTCCCGCAGCGTGACGCCGTGGGTGTCGCGGATCCGCACGAGGACTTCGGCCATCCGCCGGGCGGCGGCTTCGTACCGGTCGACCCGCGACACTTGCGAGCCGATGTGGCAGTGCAGCCCCTGAAGGCGCAACCCGGGTTGTTTCTTCACGGCTTCGACGGCGGCGTCGACGTTGTCGGGTACGCCGTCGAGGAGCGAGAAGCCGAACTTCTGGCCTTCGGTGCCGGTGCTGATGGCCGTGTGCGCCCCGGCGGCCACCCCGGGCGTCACCCGGATCATCACCTGCTGGGCGCCGTGGGCGAGCGCGCCCAGCTGCTCGATCTCGTCGAGCGAGTCGACCACGATCCGCCGGACGCCGTAGCCGAGCGCGGCCTTCAGGTCTTCGGGCGTCTTCGCGTTGCCGTGCAGCAGCATCCGCTCCGCGGGGAAGCCGACCGAGCGCGCGACGGCGATCTCGCCCGCGGAGCAGGTGTCGAGCGACAACCCCTCTTCGGCGACCCAGCGCAGTACGGCCCGCGTACACAGCGCCTTGCTCGCGTACGCGACTTCGACGTCCGGCAGCGCTTCGCGGTACTCGCGTGCGGTGTCGCGGACCTGCTGTTCGTCGAGGAGGTAGGACGGCGTCCCGAAGCGGGCGGCGAGGTGGCTGACGGGCGCGCCGGCGAAGAGGAGTTCGCCGTCTTCGCCGAGTCGGGTGCTTCGCGGCCAGACTCCTGGCTCGAGGTGATCGGCGGCTTCCCAGCCGAGGCTGGGAAGAAGCTCGCTGAGCGTCACGGGTGCCTCCGGGCATCACGGCGGATCGGACTGCCGCCAGAACACCCCTGCTCGCCCGCCCGGAGGTCGCCTGTGAACGCCGTCCTGACGCCTTCGGTATGTCCGCTTACTCCTTATTAACGCGCGAGTAACTTGCGTCACCGCCGGCCCAGGCCGCCAGCAGCGTGGCGAGTTGTTCGTCTTCGGTGGCCGTGAGCAGCCGGCTCGGCGGCCGGACGTCGGGGCGGCACAGGCCGAGCCGGCCGAGCGCGGCCTTGACCACGCTGACGTTGTTGGCGTTCCCGTCCGCCGCCCGGAGCTCCTCGAACGGCCGGATCTTCTCCCAGACGGTCATCGCCGCCGGGTAGTCCCCTGTGGACAGTGCGCGGAACATCGCCAGCGAGATCGCCGGGTCGACGTTCACCAGCCCGGACGTGAAGCCGGTGGCACCGACGGCGAAGTAGCCGGGCGCCGAGAGCTCCGCCAGTCCGGCGATCCAGACGAACCGGTCGAAGCCCGCGTCGCGGGCGACCGAGCCGAACCGCACCGGGTCCGGCACCGCGTACTTGACGCCGATGACGTTCGGCGCCGCTTCCCCGAGCGCGCGCAGCTGCTCGCCGGTGATCGCCGGGTTGCGGACGTAGAGCACGACGCCGAGTTCCGGCACCTCGGCGGCGATCGCGGCGTGGTAGTCGACCCAGCCGTCGCCGGAGACGTACGGGTGCACCGGCTGGTGGATCATGATCATGTCGGCACCGGCCTCCCGCGCGTGCCCGGCGGCCCGCCTCGCCGACGCGACGTCGTGCCCGACGCCGGCGAGCACGCTCGCCCGGCCGGCGGCGGCCTCGACCGTGACCTCCAGGCACCGGCGTGCTTCGCCCGCGTCGAGCGCGTAGAACTCGCCCGTGTTGCCGTTCGGCGTCACGACCTCGATGCCGCCGGTGATCAGCCGGTCCACCAGCTTCGCGTACGTCTGGGTGTCGACGGCGCCCTCGGCGTCGAACGGCGTGACGGGGATGGCCACCACCCCGGAAAGCCGCCGCCTCTGCTCCTCGAACGTCATCGGGCCCCCTTCGGATCGCCGGTATCGGTCGTGCGTTCGCCGGGCAGCCCGAAGGCGACCCGGTCGAGGAAATCGGTGATGTGCTTGCGCAGCAGGTGTTCGGCCTGCCGGGCGTTGCCGCTCTCGGCGGCGTTCAGGATCGCCCGGTGTTCGGCGGCTTCGCCCGGCCAGGTGGGGCTGATGCCCCAGCCGGTGACGGTGATGAGCGCGGCCTGGTCGCGCAGCCCGTCCAGGACCTCGACCAGCAGCGGGTTGCCGCACCCGGCGTAGAGCGCGCGGTGGAACAGCCGGTTGGCCAGGCTGGCCTTCGCGCGGTCGGTCGCCGCCGTGCCGGTCTCGACGGCGGCCAGCACCTGCCGCGCTGCTGCGAAGTCCACGCCCCGCTCGACCGCACGCCGGACGGCTTCGGGTTCGAGCAGCGCGCGCAGGTCGTACACCGCGGACGCGCTCTCGGCGTCCATGACCCGGACCGCGGCCCCCTTGTACGTGCTCATCGTGACCAAACCGGAACCGGCGAGGATCCGCAGTGCCTCGCGCACCGGCGTCTTCGAGACCCCGAGCAGCGCGCCGACCGCGGCGGCGGCCTCCGGGCCGACGAAGTGCTCGCCACTGGAATGTCCGATCTGATATACGATGCGACATACAACATTAGCACGGACCTAGGGAGCAGCCATGCAGCGTTGCACCGGCTTCCGATTCCGAAGACTGTTGCTGGCGGCGGCCCTCGCCACCGGTGTGGCGGCCTGCGGCGCGCCCGGCGGCGACGGCGGCCAGGCGGCGGATCCCCAGGCCGTGCCCGAGAAGCCGGGCAAGCCGGTCGAGCTCAACATCCTCGACGTCGCCGGCAACCTGCAGCTCACCAAGCAGATGATCGAGAACTTCAAGGCCGCCCACCCGGAAGTGCTCGCGAAGGTCACCTATTCGACGGCACCCGCGCCGAGCATGGCGGGCAAGCTCAAGGCCGAGCAGGACGGCGGCGTTGCCCAGACCCACCTGGTGCTCAGCGGCACCGACGGCCTCTCCGCCGGCATCGCGAACGGCACCCTGGCGAAGGTGCTGCCGGACTTCTCGAGCCGGTTCCCGAACCTGATGCAGAACTACCTCGAACCCGCGGCGAAGATGCAGGAGCTGGCCAACGGCTACGGCGTCGAGGTCGTGTACTACCCGTCGGGTCCGCTGCTGGAGTTCAACCCCGGCGCGGTGCCCGCCGCCCCGGCGTCCCCGCAGGAGCTGCTCGACTGGGCGAAGGCGCACCCGGACAAGTTCCAGTACGCCCAGCCGTCGAACTCCGGCCCGGGCCGGACGTTCCTGATGGGCCTGCCGTACCTGCTCGGCGACAAGGACCCGAAGGACCCTGACAAGGGCTGGGACAAGACCTGGGCGTTCCTGCAGGAGCTCGGCAAGTACGTGAAGTACTACCCGTCCGGCACCACGGAGACGATGAAGAACCTGGCGTCGGGGTCGGTGGACATGATCATGTCCACCACGGGCTGGGACATCAACCCCCGCAAGCTCGGCACCGTGCCGAACACGGTCAAGACGGCGATCATGCAGCCGATGCACTGGGTCACCGACGCCCAGTACGCCCTGATCCCCAAGGGCCTCTCGCCCGACCAGGAGTCGGCGATCCTGCAGCTGGTCGCGTGGATGCTCAAGCCGGACCAGCAGGCGATCGCCTACGACGACGGGTACTTCTACCCCGGCCCGGCGGTCAAGGACGTCACCCTGCCGATGGCCCCGCAGAAGAGCCAGGACACCCTTCGGCAGTTCGGGCGCCCGGAGTACGACCAGTGGATCGCGCAGTACCCCAAGGAGACCTCGCTGCCTGCCGAGCAGCAGGTCAAGGCGTTCGACAAGTGGAACCAGCTGGTCGGCGGCTCGAAGGTCGGCAAGAAGTGACGTTCGAGCGGCTGCGGCTGGAAGGCGTCTCCCGCAGCTTCGGCACGGCGAACGCCCTGCGCGGCCTCGACCTCACCATCGCCCGCGGTGAGTTCGTGGCCCTGCTCGGCCCGTCCGGCTGCGGCAAGTCGACGGCGCTGAACTGCCTGGCCGGCCTGCTCCCCCTGACGGCGGGCAGCATCCGGCTCGACGACACCCGCATCGACGGCCGGCCGCCGGAGCAGCGCGGGTTCGGGATGGTGTTCCAGAACTACGCGCTGTTCCCGCACATGTCCGTCCGCGCCAACGTCGGCTTCGGCCTCAAGATGCACAAGGTGGCCCGCGCCGAGGCCCGCCGGCGCGTCGACGAGGCGCTCCGGCTGGTCCAGCTCACCGAGCACGCGGCGAAGTTCCCCGCGCAGCTTTCCGGCGGCCAGCAACAGCGCGTCGCCATCGCCCGCGCGGTCGTGCTTGAACCGCCGGTGGTGCTGATGGACGAGCCCTTGTCCAATTTGGACGCCAAGCTCCGCCTCGAGATGCGGATGGAGATCCGCCGCCTCCACCAGACGCTCGGCCTGACGACGGTGTACGTGACGCACGACCAGGAGGAGGCGTTGTCGCTGGCGGACCGCCTGGTGGTGCTGCGCGAGGGCGCGGTCCAGCAGATCGGTACGCCGGAGGAGGTGTACGCCCAGCCGGTGAACAGTTATGTGGCCTCCTTCATGGGGTATCGCAACCTCCTGGACGTGACGGTGACCTCGGCGGCGGCCTCGTCGGTCACCGTGGAGGCCGCGGGAGTTCGCCTCACCGGCCGTGGTTCCCTCACGGAGGGTCCGGCGAAGGCGGCGATCCGCCCGGAGGACTTCGTGGTCGGCGACGGCGCGGAGAACGCCCTCGAGGTGACGGTCGAGATCGTCGAGTACCACGGCCGCGAGCTCTCGGTCTCGGCCCGGCTGGCGACCGGTCTGCCGGTGTACTTCCGGACGGACAAGCGCCTCGCCCCGGGCGACACGGTGCAGATCGGCGTCCCGGCCGAGCGGGTCCTGGTGTTCGCGCCATGACGGCCGTCGCGACCGCTCGCCCGGCGTTGCGGCACCGGCTGGCCGAACGCGGCATCGACCGCACCCTGCTGCTCCTGGTGCCCGGCCTGCTGGTCACCTCCTGCCTGTTCCTGTACCCCTTCCTCTACGGCCTCCAACTGTCCTTCGCGCCCCGCAAGGGCAGCGTCTTCGCCAACTACGCGCGGTTCTTCGGCGACCCCTACCTGCGCGACACCATCTGGACGACGCTCGGCATCGCGCTGCCCGCCACCCTGATCAACGTGCTCGCCAGCATCCCGATCGCCTACGTCATGCGCGGCCGCGTGCACGGCAAGCGCCTCCTGACGACGATCCTCGTCGTGCCGATCACGCTCGGCACGGTGCTCACCGCGCAGGGCCTGATCATGTACGGCGGGCCGGCGGGCTGGCTGAACAAGGTGCTCACCGTCCTCGGCGTCACCGACCAGCCGCTCCCGCTGATCCACAACTACACGGGCGTGCTGCTCTCCCTGGTGATCACCGGCTTCCCGTTCTCCTTCCTGCTGACGTTGTCCTACCTCTCGGGCATCGACCCCTCCCTGGAGAAGGCGGCCGCGACGCTCGGCGCCAACGGCGTCCAGCGCTTCCGGCGGATCACCTTGCCCCTGCTGGCGCCCGGCCTGGCGATCACCTTCTGCCTCTCCTTCGTCATGGCGTTCTCGGTCTTCCCGAGCGCGCAGCTCGTCGGCGACCCGGCGAACGAGACCCGCGTCGTCTCGATCGCCGCTTACCACGCCGCCTTCGAGGAGTACGACTACTCGATGGGCTCGGCCGTCGCGATGCTCATGGCAGTGGTCATGCTCATCGTGATCGGCCTGGTCATGGCGTGGCGGGGCACCCTGTACCGCGGAGCGACCGGAGGCAAGGGATGACCGGTTGGGTCGCGCGTCCCGGACGTTGGGTCGTCTGGGCCGTCGTCGTGTTCTTCTTCGTCAACCTCGCGGGCGTGGTGCTCTCGGTGGTCGTCGACTCGTTCGGCACCCAGTGGTTCGGCACCTGGCTCCCGGACGGCTTCACCACCCACTGGTACGCCGACGCCTGGCGCGAGTTCGGCCTTTCGGACGTCCTCCTGACGACGGCGGTCGTCGCGCTGGTCGTCATCGCCGTCTCGGTGGCGGTCGGCGTCCCGGCCGCCTACGCGCTGGCCCGCCGCGCCTTTCCCGGCAAGCTCCTGGTGATGCTCCTGTTCGTGCTGCCGATCCTGATCCCTCCCATCACCTACGGCATCCCGCTCGCCACCGTGCTCTACAAGTTCCACCTGGCCGGCACGACCACCGGCGTCATCCTGGCCAACCTCGTGCCGTCGGTGCCGTTCGTCGTGCTGACGATGACGCCGTTCATCGAGCAGATCGACCCGAAGATCGAGGCCGCGGCCCGCATGTCCGGCGCGCGGACCGGCTCCGTGTTCACCCGCATCCTCGGCCCGCTGCTGCTGCCGGGCATCCTGGCCGCGTCGATCCTCGTGCTGGTGCGCACGGTGGGCATGTTCGAGCTGACGTTCCTCACCGCCGGCCCGGACTCGACGACCCTCGTGGTGGCGCTCTACAACTCCGTGTTCGCCGCCGGCATCCGCGCCAACCAGTCCGTCGACGCCATGGCGACCATCTACACCGCTTCCATGCTCGCGCTCCTCCTCATCGCGTTGCGGTTCGTGAACCCGACCCAGCTGGTGACCCGGATCCGCGAAGAGACCTGACCGGCTCGCTCACGTGTTCGACTCTACCGCGAAAAGTCGAACGCATGATCGACACGATCGAGCGAAACCGCAGGTCTTGCGCCTCCCCCGAGGGGAGCTGCCAAGCTGGCGGCATGCGGTATTCGATCGGCGAACTCGCCCACCGGACCGGGCTGACGGTCAAGGCTGTCCGTTTCTACTCGGATCGCGGCCTCGTGCCGCCGTCCGGGCGCAACACCGCGGGCCAGCGCCGTTACGACGACGCCGCGCTCGCCCGGCTCGACGTCATCCGGGTCCTCCGCGACCTCGGCGTCGACCTCGCCACGATCCGGCGCGTGATCGACGGCGAGACCACCGTCGCCGAGGTCGCGGCCGAGCACGCGGCGGCGGTGCAGGTGCAGATCGGCGTGCTGCGCCGGCGCAGTGCAGTGCTGAACGCCGTGGCGGACCGAGGCGCACGCCCCGAGGAGGCCGGCCTCGCGCACCAGCGGGCCCTGCTGTCCGAAGTGGAACGGCAGTGCCTGGTCGGCGACTTCCTCGCCGACGCCTTGGGTGATCGTCCCGAGCTGGCCGGGCTCGCCCGCACCCTGACCCCGGAGCTGCCCGAGGACCCCAGCCCCGAGCAGGCCGAGGCGTGGATCGAGCTGGCCGCCCTGATGCGGGACGCGGACTTCCGCGCCAACCTGCGCCGGCTCGCGGACGGTCACGAAGCCGGTTTGCGTCGAGACCTGGCGGCCGAGGTGCGGGACGCCGTCACCCCGGCCGTCGTGGCCGGGATCCTGCCGAAGTCGCCGGCGGCGAAGGCGATCGTCGACGGCCTGGGGCGTGATCCCGGAGAACTCCGGGACTGGCTCCACGCCGTCAACGACCCGCGTCGCGAGCGCTATCTGGAGCTATTGGGGGTGATCAACGGCTGGGCGGCACCGGAAAGCCTGGCTCCCACCTTCGACTGGCTGGCCGAGGTCATGGCAGCTTGACCGCCTCCCGGATCGAGGCCAGCGCGTCCTCTGCCGGTTGGGCGTCGAGACGGCGGCCGTCGCGCAACCGCACGGAGAGCTGACCCGCGGCGACCTCCTGCGGCCCGAGGACGGCCTGGTACGGCACCAGCCGCCCGTCCCGGATCCGCGCGCCGAGGCTGCCTTCCGAGGCGATCTCGGCTCGCAGACCGCCGCACCGGTCCAGGACTTCCCGCGCGTACGGCAACTGCGCGGCGGACACCGGCAGCAGCCGGAGCTGCACCGGCGCCAGCCAGGCCGGGAACGCGCCGCCGTGGACCTCGATCAGCTGGGCCACCGCGCGCTCGACGCTGCCGATGATGCTCCGGTGCACCATGACCGGCCGGTGCTTCGCGCCGTCGGCGCCGACGTACTCGAGGCCGAACTGCGCGGGCTGGTGGAAGTCGACCTGGACGGTGGACAGGGTCGATTCGCGGCCGGCGCCGTCGGCGATCTGGACGTCGATCTTCGGCCCGTAGAACGCCGCTTCGCCCTCGACGGCGTCGTACGGGAGGTCGCCGAGGACCGACCGGAGGATGGCCACGGCGGCGTCCCAGTTCCCGGACACGTACTTCCCGCCGGGACCGGGCAGGGAGAGCCGGTAGCGCGCCGGGTGGATGCCGAGCGCGTCGTAGGTCCGGCGGATCAGCGCCAGCGCGGCGGCGGCCTCGGCTTCGACCTGGTCGAGGGTGCAGAACACGTGCGCGTCGTTGAGCTGGATCGCCCGCACGCGGCTCAGGCCGCCGAGGACCCCGGACAGCTCACTGCGGTACATCCCGCCGATTTCGGCGAGCCGCAGCGGCAGCTCGCGGTAACTGCGGCCGCTCGAGCGGTAGATCAGCGCGTGGTGCGGGCACAGGCTGGGCCGCAGCACGAGCTGCTCGCCGCCGACGTCCATCGGCGGGTACATGTCGTCGCGGTAGAGCGACCAGTGGCCGGAAATCTCGTACAGCTCGCGTTTGCCCAGCACCGGCGAATGGACGTGCCGGTACCCGGCCCGCCGTTCGAGGTCCCGGACGTACTCCTCCAGGCCGTGGCGGACGATCGCGCCGTCGGGCAGCCAGTAGGGCAGGCCGGCGCCGATCAGCGGGTCGGTGCCGAACAGGCCGAGTTCGCGGCCGAGCTTGCGGTGGTCGTGCATGGTGGACTCCCTGTGGACGGCGGAGCGGGAGGCCACAAGACGAAGCCCGGGGCACCCGCCCCGGGCTCGAAACGTCGTTCAGCGCGCCGGGACACTCTCCGGCGTCGTCGTCTGTCCAGCGCGCTTCATGGAACCGACGGTAGCAGCGCCCGCCAGCCGTTTTCAGGCGTTGAGGAACAGCTCCAGCTGCTCGACGACGAACGCGTGGTCGTCGGCCTGCGGCAGCCCGGACACCCCGACCGTGCCGACCGGACCGACGCCGCGCACCAGCACCGGGAAGACGCCGCCGTGGGCCGCGTACAGGTCCAGGTCGAGGCGGGAGTGCTCCTCGAACGAGCCGCCCTTCGCGCGGAACCGCGTTCCGATCAGGAAGGAGCTGTGCCCGTAGCGGTCGACGACGCGGCTCTTGCGGTCGATCCAGGCGTCGTTGTCGGCCGACGTCCCGGGCAACGCGGCGTGGAAGAGCCGCTGGCCGTTGCGCCGGACCGAGATCGTCACCGGCAGCCCGCGTTCCCGGGCCGCCGTCAGCAGCTGCTGGCCGAGGGCGAGGGCGGTCTCGTTGTCGAACTTCGTGAACTGGAGGCGTTCCTCCTGCTCGGCGAGCTGGGCGAGGCGGTCGGTTTCGGTCATGGAAGTATTAAATCAACACTGTTGTGTAATCACCAGTGGTGAACTGGAGGTCCACCGCGTCCGTAGAACAGACGAGGAGGTGGGGCATGGGCCGGATCCGTCGTCGCACGGTGCTCGGCGGCGCGGCCGCGGCCACCGTCGCCGGCACGCTGCCGGTGGCCTGCGCCCCCGTGCCGCGGAAGGGCACGATCGACGACGTCCGCCACGTCGTCGTCCTCATGCAGGAAAACCGGTCGTTCGACCACTACTACGGCACGATGGCGGGCGTCCGCGGCTTCGGCGACCGCGCGGCCCTGCGGGACGTCTTCCGCCAGCGCGGCGACAAGGGCGGCCCGGTGCTGCCGTTCCGGATCGACACGTCCGTTGTGGACGGGCAGGACCTCGGCGAGCTGCCGCACGACTGGAACAGCACCCACCGCGCGTGGAACGGCGGCGCGTACGACCGCTGGATCGCGGCGAAAAGCCCCATGACGATGGGGTACTTCACGCGCGAAGACATCCCGTTCCAGCACGCGCTGGCGAGCGCGTTCACCCTGTGCGACAACTACTTCTGCTCCATCCAGGGCCCGACGCACCCGAACCGGCTCTACCACTGGACCGGCACGATCGACCCCGACGGCCTCGCCGGCGGCCCCGCGACGCACAACGCGCCGGACTACCAGCCCTCGTTCCGCTGGACGACGTACCCGGAGCGGCTCGAAGCGGCGGGCATCTCGTGGCGGGTCTACGCGAACGACGAGGAGCGCGGCGTCCCCGAGCACTTCGTCGGCGACTACGGCGACAACCCGCTCTGGCTGTTCCAGAACTTCCACGACGCGCTGTACTCGATGGACCCGCTGAAACGCCGGCTGGCCGAGCGCGCGAACCTCCGCAAGCAGTTCGCGCCCGACTCGGGCAAGGGCAAGGACCTCGACCACGTGCTGGCCGGCTTCCTCGCCGACTGCGCGGCCGGCACGCTGCCCGCCGTCTCGTGGGTCGTGGCGCCGTACGGCTACTGCGAGCACCCGGCGGCGCGGCCGGTCGACGGCGCCGCCTACGTCCAGCGCATGCTGAAGGCCCTGTGGGACGAGCCGGACCTGTGGGAATCGACCGTCGTCTTCGTCAACTACGACGAAAACGACGGGTTCTTCGACCACGTCGTCCCGCCGACCCCGCCGCCCGGCACGCCCGGCGAGTACCTGCCGGGCCACCGCCCGGAAAAGGGCAACGCATCAGGGCCGCCCGTCCCGATCGGACTGGGGCCGCGCGTGCCGATGACCGTCGTTTCGCCGTGGAGCCGCGGCGGCTGGGTGAACTCGCAGGTCTTCGACCACACGTCGGTGCTGCGGTTCCTCGAGACCTGGACCGGCGTGCGCGAGCCGAACATCTCGGCCTGGCGCCGGGCCATCTGCGGCGACCTGACCAGCTGTTTCGACTTCCGCGCCCCCGACACGACCATCCCGCTGCTGCCGGACGCCAACGCGTTGCGCGCCGAAGCCGACCGGACGCAGAGACGGCTGCCGAAGCCGGGGCTGGGGCCGGACGCGCTGGTGCAGGACCCCGGCACGGCGAAGGCGCGGCCGCTGCCGTACCAGCCGGTCGCGTGGGTCGCCGCCGAGCCGAACGTGCTGAAGCTGCACCTGGCCAACCACGGAACGCAAGCGCTGCAGCTGGCCGCGTACGCCTACCACGCAGGCGGGACGTCGCAGCGCTTCGACGTCGGCCCGAAGAGCGAGCTGACCGGCGAAGTCGCGCACGGCGGGACCTACGACGTCGCCATCCACGGCCCGAACGGGTTCGTCGTCGAGGCCTCCGGCGGCCTGGGGCTCGACGCCGTCGTCACGTTCGCCGGAACGCCCGCCCTGAGCGTCGAGGTGACCAACAGCGGGCCGTCACCGGTCACGCTGAACGACGTCACGCTCCCGCCGGGCAGCGCGCACGACTTCCCGGTGCCGACGCGCAACGGCTGGTACGACGTCACGTTCGAGGCGCCGGGGTGGCGTCGCCGCTTCGCCGGTCACCTCGAGGACGGGCGCCCGTCGCGGACCGGCCCCTGACGCAGGGCGTCGAGCGCGAAGGCCGCGAGCATCGCGACGCCGTGGGGCATCGCGCCCTCGTCGAAGAGCACCCGGTTGGAGTGGTTCGCGGCCGCTTCGGCCGGGTCCACCCCGGGCGGGCACGCGCCGAGGAACGCGTAGGCGCCGGGAACGCGTTGCAGCACGTACGAAAAGTCCTCGGCGCCCATCAGCGGGTCGGCGAGCAGCTCGACGTTGTCCGGCCCGAGCACCTCCGCGCCCAGCCGCAGCACCTCGGCCGCGATCCGGTCGTCGTTGACCGTCACCGGGTAGCCCGGTTCGACGTCGGCGACCACGCGGCAGCCGTAGGCCGCGCCGACCTGCTCGCACACCTTGGGCAGCTCGGCGCGGACCAGCGCGCGCGTGTGCTCCGACAGCGTGCGGATCGTGCCTTCGAGCTCGGCGGTCTCCGGGATGATGTTGGACGTCGTGCCGGCCTGGATCCGGGTCACCGAGAGCACCGCGGGGTCGAACACGCTGACCCGGCGCGTGATCATCGTGTGCAGCGCCCCGACCATGGCCGCGGCGGCCGGCACCGGGTCGATCGTGTGCTGCGGCGCCGAGCCGTGGCCGCCCTTGCCGGTGACGCGCACGTGGAACGAATCCGCCGACGCCATCAGCGGGCCGGGCCGCAGCTGCAGCAGCCCGCTGGGTGCGTTGGCGAGGATGTGCACGCCGAACGCGCGCTCGACCCGCGTGCCCGCCGCGTCGAGGACGCCCTCGTGGATCATGAACCGGGCACCGTGGTGCCCCTCCTCGCCGGGCTGGAACATGAACACGACCGACCCTGCCAGCCGGTCCCGGCGCTCGGCGAGCAGCCGCGCGGCCGAAGCCAGCATCGCCACGTGCGTGTCGTGCCCGCACGCGTGCATCGACTCCGGGTCCTCCGACGCGAAGTCGAGGCCGGTCTCCTCGGTCAGCGGCAGCGCGTCCATGTCGCCGCGCAGCAGCACCGCGGGGCCGGGCTGCCCGCCACGCAGGACGGCCGTCAGCGACGTCGTGGCCTTGCCTTCGGTGATCTCCAGCGGCAGGCCGTCGAGGGCCTCCCGGATCGCCGCCTGCGTGCGCGGCAGGTGGAGGCCCTGTTCCGGGTGGCGGTGCACCGCCCGCCGGAGGGCGACCGTGCGGCCTTGCAGCGCCCGCGCGTCGTCGAGGAGCCCGGCGAACGGCGTGCCGGGCAAGGTGGGCAGGTCAGTGGGGCCGGTCATGGTCCCGATAGTGCCCCATGCGGCGGTTCGGGCGCACCGTGCGTGCGCCGGATCGACGGGCGGAATACGGTGTGCGCATGGCGGTGGATGAGCCGGTCACGGGCTTCGCGGTGGCTGTGGTCCGGGAAGACGGTCGGTGGCGGTGCAGTGCGCTCGACCCGGGGGCGCTGACCGAGCTGGACGCAGCGATCACTGAACTGGGCAAACTACGCTCCACCGGCGCGAGCTTCGGGCTGCTGGCGGTCGACGACGAGTTCTTCGTCATCGTCCGGCCGAGCCCGCGGGGGCCGTCGTTGCTGCTCTCGGACGCGGCGGCGGCGCTGGACTACGACATCGCCGCGGACGTCCTCGACGTCCTGCGCGTCGACCCGCCGGACGAGGAGGACGACGCCGTCTGGCCCGAAGGCGACCTGGAGATCCTGGCGGATCTCGGGCTGCCCGGGCCGGAGCTGGAGGTCATCGTCGGCGAGGTCGACCTGTACCCGGACGAGCAGCTGCAGATGGTGGCGCAGCGCTGCGGGTTCGGCAGCGAGTTCGCCAAGCTCCTGGACGAGCTCTGAGACGCCCGTCCGACACCGAGGCCGTGGAGGCGGCGCTGGAGGCGGCGCGCGCGCCCGGCGCGGACGTGCCGATCGGCGCGGTGGTGTTCGGCCCGGACGGCGTCCCGCTGGCCGCGGCCCGCAACGCCCGCACGGAACTGGGCGACCCGACAGCGCACGCGGAGATCCTCGCCCTGCGCGCGGCGGCCCGCGTGGTGGGCGACGGCTGGCGGCTCGAAGGCTGCACGCTGGCGGTGACGCTGGAGCCGTGCACGATGTGCGCGGGCGCGCTGGTCCTGGCCCGCATCGCGCGGCTGGTGTTCGGCGCGTGGGAGCCGAAGACGGGCGCGGTGGGGTCCCTGTGGGACGTGGTCCGCGACCGGCGGCTCAACCACCGCCCGGAGGTCCACGGCGGCGTCCTGGTGGACGACTGCGCGGCGGTCCTGGAGACGTACTTCGCCACCCGCCGCTGACCTGCTCGAAGCAGTGACGGCGACCCCTGCTTCGGGGCGCCGGAGGGTTCCGGTATTGTTCTTCGCGGTGGCGTGTCCGAGCGGCCGAAGGAGCACGACTCGAAATCGTGTGACGGCTAATCCCCGTCCGTGGGTTCAAATCCCACCGCCACCGCTCGCGAGTGGGCGAGGTATGTCGACGGAAAGCGTCGACGTACCTCGCTCGCCGTGTTTCTGGGGGTGCAACCCCCAGACCCCGCCCGGAGGGCTTCGCCCCCGGACCCCCGACAGTGGTCACCTCGGCGGGGTGCCGGGTTCGAAGGCATTCCCGTACTTCCGCTCATCCGGAAACCCCCGGTCAGCCCAGCTGGCCGGGGTTTCCGGCGTTGGACGCCGTTCGCTTGACTTGAAGGGCTCTTGAGGTGTGAGCGTGGTCGGCACAAGCTGATCACCAGGAGTGCACCATGACCGTTCTCGTCACCGGGGCCACCGGCCACACCGGACGGCACGTCGTCGCCGGCCTGCAGGCGGCCGGCGTCCGCCCGAGAGTCCTCGTCCGGGACCGGGCCAAAGCGCCGGACGGCGTCGACGTCGTCCAGGGCGATATCACCGACACCGCTGAAGCCGCCGGAGGGGTCGATGCCGTCTACCTCCTCTGGCCCTTCGTCACCTCCGACGGTATCGAGAAGGCTCTGAAACCCTTCGAAGGCAAGAAGATCGTCTACCTCTCCGCCATGTCGGCCGAACACGGCGGCGTCTGGGGAGACGTCGAAGCCGCCGTGCGGAAGGTCACCGGCGACTGGACCTTCCTCCGCGTCACCGGCCTCGCCACCAACGCCCTCGCCTGGGCGGAGAAAGCCCGGACCGGCGTCGTCCGGGCACCCTACGGGCAGGCGAAGCGGTCGGTCGTCCACGAGCGTGACGTCGCCGACGTGGCCGTCAAGGCGCTCACCGGAGACCACAAAGGACAGAGCTACCTCGTCACCGGTCCGGAACCCGTGGCGCAGGCGGAACAAGCGCGGCTCATCGGGGACGCGCTCGGCAGGCCCGTCACGTGGGAAGAACAGCCGCCGGAAGAGGCGAAAGCGCAGATGAGCGCCTACCTGGGTGCGGAATTCGCGGCCGCGGCCGTGGATTATTGGGCGTCGCTCGTCGAGGCGCCGGAACCCGTGTCACCGGACGTCGCCCGCGTCACCGGGCATCCCGCGCGGCCCTTCGCGGAGTGGGCCCGCGAGCACTTCAGCTAAGTTCGACCGCGGGGGTCGTCAACGGTTCCAGTTCGGCCACCAGCGACGACAGGGAGGCGGTCTTCGCGGACACGGCCCGGACCACCGCCGTGCACGCGGCGCCGACCTCGCTCACCACCTCGGCCGAGCGGTCGCCCGCCAGCACCGCCGACACCGGGTCCGCCGCGGCCGCGGCGAGGGCGCAGACCTCCGCGGCCGCGGCTTCCGCCAGTTCGTCCAGCCGGTCGGCGATGCGGGCTCCCAGCGCCGCCGTCGCCGCGGCCGCGCGGGCCGCCGCGGCGTACTGACTGTCCACTGTGTCCGCCCAGGTGCCGAAAGTCTCCGCGCTGCCGCCGTTTTCGGCGCGCTCGACGCCGGCGCGGAACTCCGTCTGCGCCGAAGTCACCCCGAGCGCTCCGGTGTCGACCGCTGAGGCGGACGTGCGGATCGACGCCGGGGAGCAGTCGAGGTGCCGCAGGGCCGCCACCGGGTCGGGGACGCCGAGCCGGCCGGCCGCCGCGCGCAACGAGGACAGCTGCGCCGCGGCCGACGACAGTGCCGGGTGCTCGAAGACCTCAGCGGTCACGGTGCCACCGCTAACCGCCCCCGGAACCCGGTGCTCCGGGTGCTCACCGCGGCCATGCGCAGCCGGCCCGCCAGGTCGGACGTCGCGTCGCCGAGGACGCGCGCGTCCGCCTCGCGCGCCGCCAGCGCCGCCGTCCAGCGCGCCGCGAGTTCGCGTGCCTGCGGCGAGATGCCGAACGGCGTCGAGTCGACGCGGGCTTCCGCGAACCGCCCCGCCGCTTTGTCATCGGCGGCGGCCGCCTGGTCAAGCAGGTCGGCTCCGGCACGGAGCCGGTCGGAACTCTTCGGGGGGTTCCGGGTGGCGAAGCCCCCGGCCCCGGGGCGAAGCTCCGGGTTGTCACTGCCGATCCGCGAGCCTCTGCCTTCCGGCATGGGGGACCTCCGTCGTCAAGGGCGCTCACCCGATCGGGGAAGATCTTGCCTCATGCTCCCGAACCGCCCGCATCGCGGTGACCTGCGGCGTTGGCGGCGTTCCACCAAGTGGACGGCTTGACCGCGCATCGGGAAGAAAGCGACCATGGACACATGCCCGCCACCTCGGAAAGCACGCCGATCCGGGCCTTCGCGCGGTCGATCGGGGAGGGCGTCGTGGAGCTCCTGCTGCGCCGCGGCCGCCTGGGTTCGCCGCCCGCCTGAGGCGAACCCGGCGTCCCGATTCCCGAAAACCCTTGGAGCACAACCATGTCCGTAGATCTGCCTGCCCGGATTCAGCTGCGCGAGGCCGTTGCGCCCGCGGATGGCATCGTCGAAGGCCCCCGGATCCTCCGGGAACCGCAGCGGAAGCAGCACGAGCTGTTCACCCTCCGCCCGCTGGGCCGGGTGATCGGCGCGGAGGTCGACGGCGTCGACCTGGGCGCGCCGGTGGGCGCTGACCTGCGCGAAGAGCTCAACCACGCCCTGCTCGAGTGGAAGGTCCTCTTCTTCCGCGACCAGCGGATCACCTCGGCGCAGCAGCGGGCCTTCGCCGCGAACTGGGGCGAGCTGGAGACGAACCCGTTCATCCCGAAGGGCGACGACGACGCCGTCACGCGCTTCGAGCGCACCGCGGCCATGCCCGGTTACGAGAACATCTGGCACACCGACGTCACGTGGCGGCCCGACCCGGCGCTCGGCTCGGTGCTGCGGCTGATCGAGGTGCCGCCCGTCGGCGGCGACACGATATGGGCCGACATGGCCGCCGCCTACGACAACCTGCCCGAAGACGTCCGCGCCCGCATCGACGGGCTCACCGCGGTGCACGACTACCTCCCCGGCTTCGACCGGTTCTCCGATCCCGCGCTGCTGGCGCGCTGGCAGGACCGCTTCCCGCCGGTGGTGCACCCGGTGGTCCGGACGCACCCGGAGACCGGACGGCGCACCCTCTTCGTCAACCAGGCGTTCACCACGCACGTCGTCGGACTGGACCGGGCCGAGAGCGACCGGCTGCTGCGGTACCTGTTCCTGCAGGCTCACACGCCCGAATTCCAGGTCCGGTTCAGCTGGCGGCCGGATTCGGTCGCGTTCTGGGACAACCGCGCGACCCAGCACTACGCGGTCAACGACTACCACCCGCACGTCCGGATCGCCGAGCGCGTCGCCATCGCGGGCGACCGGCCGTTCTGAGCTCTAGCCTGGGGTCATGACCGATGAACCCCGGGCAGTGGTGACCGGTTTCCTCCAGGCCCTCGAAGCCCTCGACGTCGACCGCGCGCTGACGTTCGTGGCGAGCGACATCGTGTACCAGAACGTGCCGTTGCCGCCCGCCCGCGGCGTCGCGGCGGTCGAGAAGCAGCTGCGCGTCATGGCCAAGTACGGCTCCGGGTTCGAGGCGCGGACCCACCACATCGCCGTGGACGGCAACGTCGTGCTCACCGAACGCACCGACGTGCTGCGCCGCGGCGCGTGGGAAGCGGAGTTCTGGGTGTGCGGCACGTTCGAGGTCGAGGCGGGCCGCATCGTGCTCTGGCGCGACTACTTCGACTGGACGACGGTGCTGGCGGCGAGCGCGAAGGGCGCCGGGCGGGTGGCGCTGGCCGGCGCGCGGACGCTGCTCGGCCGGTACAGGTCGCGGCAGGCGGTGCGCTAGACCCGGTGCTCGCCGCGGTCGTGGTCCCGAAGGTCCACGACCGCGGCTATCCCCAGCACCAGCACGAACACGCAGCTGAGAACAATCAGCCCCCACATGATCGTTCTCCCTCCCCCCGTGTCGTGCCGACAGCGAGCTGTCGGGGAGTGGTCTCTGCCACTTTTCCGGCGGCTCACGCAGACCGTACCGCCGCTTCACGCAGGTTGTTCCGGCCCTTGACCTTCATTTAAGGCAGATGCGCCGGATGGGTGACAGGGTCGTGTCCGGCTGTCACAGAACCGGCGCGATCCGTTACGCGCCAACGGCTATCGATGCGATTCCGCTCTGGACGGTCACCTTCGCCGACCGCGCGGCGGAGACCTCCGCGACGTAGCGCAGCACCACGTCGGCCTCGTCCCCGGCGAGGGGCTCGCACTCGCCGTCCGCGTTCCGCCGCACCGGGATGAGCTCGAGCCGCGGCTCGTCGCCGAGCATGCACCCGGCCAGGAGGCCGTCCGGGCGGTCGGAGACGAGGTTGCCGAGCCCGTAGAGGATCGGACGGCCGCGGTACACCTCGACGGCCTGGATGGTGTGCGACCCGTGCCCGGCGACCAGGTCGGCGCCGGCGTCGATCGCCGCGCGGCCGTAGGTGACCTGGTACTCGGTGAGCTCGGCCCCCGGCAGGCCCCAGTGCATCGAGACGACGACGTGGTCATGGGCGCCCTTGGCCCGCTGGATGTCGGCGACGAGCCGGTCGAGGTGCTCGGGAACCGGCGCCGTCCGGACGAGCGGCGGACGGCCCGGGATCTCCCCGACGCGGGGATCGGGCTGGTAAGCCGTAGTCGCAAACGCTTGCGCGACGCCCGGAGCGTCCGGCTGCGCGACCTGGGCGGGCGAGCGGAGCGAGGTGTACGCGAGGAAGGCGACCTGCCCGCCGGACCGCTCGAGGACCGCTGGCGCGTGCGCGGCGTCGAGGTCGGCACCCGCGCCGCAGTGCGCGATCCCGGCGTGGTCGAGCACGCCGAGGGTCGCCATCGCGGCGGCCGGGGGCTGGGGCGCGTCGTTGGCGATCGCGACGACGTCGATGCCGGTCGACTGCAGTGCTCCGGCCGCCGCCGCGTCGATCGGTCCCTCGAGGTTCGCGAAGCGGACGTCGGCGCCTTCGAGCAGCGGGTTCAGCCGGGCGAACGCGGCCGGGAGGAGGGTGCGGGCGGGCACGGTGACGTCTCCGCCGAGGACGAGCGTGATCACGAAACCTGCTCTGCCGAGTGAGTGACGACGAAAGTAGTTGTTACGAATCGTTGCACCTTTGTCTTCCTCCTCCTCACTTCTTCGGGGGACTATGCCACGACTGTTCAAGCACAAAGGGGACTCAGGGTGACCAAGACCCACAGATCCAAGGCCGCCTTCACGGTGGCCGTCGCCTCGGGCCTGGTGCTCGGCGGTGTGGCCGCACCGGCCGCGCTCGCGACACCCAGCGCCGACGCGGTCATCGCCGAGGTCTACGGCGGCGGTGGCAACTCCGGGGCGACGCTCACCAACGACTTCGTCGAGCTCGCCAACCGCGGCGCGGCCGCCGAGAGCCTGGCCGGCTTCAGCGTCCAGTACCTGCCCGGCTCGGCGAGCCCGTCGAGCACCTGGCAGGTGACGCCGCTGGCCGGCAGCGTCGCGCCGGGCGGCCGCTACCTCGTCGCCGAGGGCAAGGGCGCCGGCGGCACCGTCGCGCTGCCCACGCCGGACGCGACCGGCGCGATCGCGATGTCGGCCACCGCCGGCACGGTCGCCCTCGTCTCCGGCACCACCGCGCTGACCTGCAAAACCGCCGCCGACTGTGCGGCCGACGCGCGGATCAAGGACCTCGTCGGCTTCGGCGCGGCGACCGTGCGCGAGGGCAACCCGGCCGCGACGCCGTCGAACACGACGTCCGTCGCCCGCGGCACGGCACTGGCCGACACCGACGACAACGCCGCCGACTTCACCGCCGGCGAGCCGACCCCGACCAACACCGCGGGCGAGTCGACCGGCGGGGACACCGGCCCGGCGCCGACCCCGGCGAAGGTCCACGACATCCAGGGCACCACGCGCATTTCGCCCTTCAAGGACCAGAAGGTCTCCGGCGTCACCGGAGTCGTCACCGCGACCCGGACGTTCGGCTCTTCGCGCGGTTTCTGGATCACCGACCCGAATCCGGACAACGACCCGCGCACCAGCGAGGGTCTGTTCGTCTTCACCGGTTCGACGAGCCCGGCCGTCGCGGTCGGCGACGCGGTGACCGCGACCGGCACCGTCCGCGAGTTCTACCCGGACGCGCCGGCGACGTCGAACTACCAGTCGCTCACCGAGCTGAGCAGTGCGAAGTGGACGGTCGATTCGCAGGGGAACGCGCTGCCGGCGCCGACTGTGCTCAACCCGGACACCGTGCCGACGACGTACGCGCCTTCGCCCGGCGGGAACATCGAGCCGCTCACCCTCGAGCCGTCGAAGTACGCGCTCGACTTCTGGGAGGCGCACGAGAGCGAGATCGTCTCGATCAGCGATGCGCGCGTCGTCGGCCCGACGAACACGTTCAACGAGCTGTACGTGACGTCGAAGCCGGACCAGCACCGGTCCGTGCGCGGCGGCAGCGTCTACCTGGGGTACGACCAGCTCAACAGCGGCGTCATGAAGGTTTCGTCGCTGATCCCGTTCGCCGAGCGGCCGTTCCCGAAGCTCAACGTCGGTGACGTGCTGACCGGCACCACCTCCGGGCCGGTCGAGTACAGCAACTTCGGCGGCTACACGCTGTTCGCCAGCGTGCTCGGGACCGAAAAGGACAACGGGCTGCAGGGCGAAACCACGCGCAAGCAGCGGACCGGCGAGCTCGCGGTGGCGACGTACAACGTCGAAAACCTGGCGCCGAGCGACCCGCAGGCGAAGTACGACCGGCTCGGCGAGGCGATCGTGACGCACCTGGCGACGCCGGACATCGTGAACCTGGAAGAGATCCAGGACAACACGGGCGCGACCGACGACGGCACCGTCGCGGCCGACCAGACGCTGCAGAAGTTCACCGACGCCATCGTCGCCAAGGGCGGCCCGCGCTACCAGTGGCGCGAGATCGACCCGGTGAACGACGCCGACGGCGGCCAGCCGGGCGGCAACATCCGCGTGGCGTTCCTGTTCAACCCGGCGCGCGTGTCCTTTGTGGATCGTCCGGGTGGGACGTCGACGGCCGCGGTCGGCGTCGTCCGCGAGCACGGCAAGGCGCACCTGACGGCGTCGCCGGGCCGGGTCGACCCGACGAACGAAGCCTGGACGACGAGCCGCAAGCCGCTGGCGGGCGAGTTCGTCTTCAAGGGCCGCACGGTGTTCGTCATCGCCAACCACTTCAACTCCAAGGGCGGCGACCAGCCGACGCACGGCCGGTTCCAGCCGCCGGCGCGCAGTTCCGAGGTGCAGCGGGCGAAGCAGGCGACGGTGCTGCGCGGGTTCGTGGATTCGGTGCTGGCGGCCGACCGCAGCGCGAACATCATCGTGGCCGGTGACCTCAACGACTACCCGTTCTCGCCGGCGGTCCAGACGCTCACCGCGGGTGGCGCGCTGAAGGACCTGATTGCGTCGGTGCCCGAAGCCGAGCGGTACAGCTACGTCTTCGAGGGCCAGTCCCAGGTGCTGGACCACATCCTGGCGTCGAAGGCGCCGCGCGGGGTCGACTACGACGTCGTCCACATCAACGCGGAGTTCGCCGACCAGGCCAGCGACCACGACCCGCAGGTGATCCGGTTCCGGCCGGGCGCGGGCAACCCGATCGAGGACGCGCTCTACGACTTCCTCGATTGGCTGGACCAGATCTTCTAAAGCTTATTGCTGTCGAGCCACCTCCGGGCATCTCGCCCGGAGGTGGCTTTTTTGGTGGTGACACCTTCGGGTGACGACGAAACCGCGGAGCGTCGACGGCCGTCTTACGGTGTGATGGGACCACAAGGGGAGGGTGTGTGGACGGGTACGCGGTGAAGGTCGACGAGCTGGGCAAGCTCATCGGCGACCTCGACACGGCGGCGGCCAGGATGACCGAGGCCAACAAGAAACTCGGCGGCGGTGGGGCGTTCGGTTCGCTGGGGACGGCGGAGCTGGGCAAGGCGGGCGTCGAGTTCGAGGAGGCCTGGGGCTACGGGATCGGCCGGCTCGGTGACGCGGCTTCGGAGGTGACGGAGCGGCTGAAGGCGGCGAAGGCGAAGTACGAGCAGATCGAGGCGCAGTTCAGTGACGAACTGGGGAGGTACGGGTCGGCTGTGCTGGGGGCCGGAGAGGAGCCAGTCGGCGGTGGGTACACCGGCGGGGTGCCGGGGATCGGTGGGCTGGGGTCGGCTGGGCCTCCTGGTGGGGGCTACACCGGTGGAGTTCCGGGGATCGGTGAGCCGACGGGCGCCGGGTCGGCCGGTGGTGGGCTGGCCGGTGGTGGGCTGGCCGGTGGTGGGTCGGCCGGTGGTGAGCCGGCGGACGCCGGGTCGGCCGGTGGTGGGCCGGGCGGTGGTGGGCCGGCTGGTGATGGGCCGGGCGGTGTCGACCGATCGGCTGAACCTCGCGGGTCCGTCGGCGGTGGCCCCGCCGGGGGCATCACCGACCTCCTGAACGGCCTCGGCCGGTGAGCGCCCGCGACTTCCCCGCACTGGGCTTCGATCCCGCGCCCGGCGATCTCGACGGCGTCACCGACCTGGGCGGCAAGTACCGCGCCGTGGGCGGCGATCTCGCCGCGGCCGACGATTCGCTCCGGCGGATCGTCCGGAAGCAGGGCGTCTGGCAGGGCGAGGCCAGTGAAGCCTTCGCCCGCCGGATCGGTCCCCTGCCGGACTACCTCGACGGTGCCGCCAAGTCGATGAGCCGGGCCGCCGATGCGCTCGAAGGCTGGGCGCACCGCCTCGGTGATCTGCAGAAGCGCGCAGCCGAACTGGAAGCCCGCGCGGCCGCCGCGGCCAAGGCGGCCGAACAGGCCCGTGCGAACCCGGATCTCGCGCTGGCCGACCGGACGTTCCCGGACCAGCCGTCCCTGCAGCTCGCCCAGCGCCTCCTGGACAACGCCGGCCGGCAGCTCCAGGCCGCCATCGACGGCTGCCAGAACGTCCAAGACGCGGCGAAACAGCTCCAGCAGGAGCACACGGACGCCGCGGCCGGGGTCGCCGACCAGCTGCGGAAGGCGAAGGAACTGGCGCCGGACCAGCCGGACCTGCTCGATCAGCTGGGCGATGCCGTCGGGGGTGCCCTTGCCGACTTGTCGAACACCCTCGCCGACGGGGTCGACTCCGCCTGGAACTTCGTGCAGGACCACGCCGAGCTGATCTCGAAACTCTCCGACGTGACCGGGGACGTCGGGAACGCCCTCGGCGTGGTGGGCGACTTCCTGCCGGAACCGGCCGGGCTGATCGTCGGCGCGGTCGGCGGCGAGCTCGGGGTCGCCGCGTTGTCCGGGCACGCGGTGGCCGCCGCCGCGGGAGCCGATGTGGCGCCCGAAACCCTGGTCTTCGACGCGGCCGGGGTGGCGACCACGCTGGTCGGCCTCGTACCGGGCGTCCCCGACTGGGCGGTCAAAGGAGCGACCTACGGCCTGCTCCGCGAGCAGGAACTCGGCGAAGTCCTCGGCGGCGACACCTTCGAGAGCCCGCTGGACGACTTCAAGAACTACTGGGTGCCGAAGGACGCCGGCCAGTGGGCGGTCTCCGGTTCGTCGATCGTGGCCGGACCCTTGCCGTGGATGGGGGTGGCGGTGAGCAACGCGGCCGACGCCGGGATACAGGCCGACAACGCGCCCGGCCGCCGGCGTCAGCGGGCGGAAGACGAGGTGTGGAACTGATGCCTCTGCAAATCGACCTCCCGCCCGGGTTCTCGGGCCTGCCCGTGGGCAGCGACGACCGGATGAACCGCAGCCACGCTTGGACCGTCGCCGACAACTTGGCGGCCGGTGCCGGGAAGTCGGTCGAGGAGTTCGGCAGCTACCTGATGGCCCTGGTGCCGACCATGCAGGCCAACGGCATCCGGGTGTTCGGCAAGTTCGCCGTCGGCCCGCGGAAGGGTGACGTCGCCACCCTGACGCTCGGTGTGGCGCAGTGGCCGGATGCCGCCCCGGGCAGCCGGGACGCCTTGGTCGCGGCCATGGCCGAGGACTACCGCGGCCGGCACAAGCGGGCGGTGGTGCAGCCGGTGCGGCTTCCGATCGGCCCGGCCGTCGTCGCCATCAGCGGTGGTGAGTTCCACCTGCCCGAACGGGACGTCCGCACCCAGATCAAGGCGGAGTACCAGATCCCGCTCCCGGACGGGCGGTCCGTGGTGATCCTCTCGGTCGTCGCGGAGTCCGAGGACGCCTGGCCCGCGGTGGCCGAGGCGACGGCGAAGGTGGCTTGGAGCCTCCGAAGCGGGAAGACCTCGTGATCAGCACCATGGCGGCCGGTTCGGCCGAGTCGCCGGGCCTGCGGGTGGCCTTCTTCGTCCTGGTGGAGATCGTGGTCGCAGCCGGCCTGACGTTGACGATCGTCCGCGTACGCCGTTCGGCGAAATCGCCCGAGAAGCAGATGGCGCGGTTGGCCGCGCAGCTCGACGGCCGGAACCAGGTGTACATCCGGAAGGTGGAGATCGGCCTGTCCCAGCAGGACCTGCTCCGGGTCGCGTACAGCCGGGGCTACTCCCTGATCGACCACCGGGTCGGGAAGTACTACGAGTTCGTGTACACGCCGTACCAGCCGGGCAGACTCGCATGACCGACAACGCCCAGCTGATCGAGGAACTGCGCTGGCAGCTCAAGCAGATCGAAGACCGCAAGGCCGAGAACCAGCGCCGCTTGGCCGGGATCGCCGCGAGCGACCTCACGGCCGTCGTCTCGCCGGATCGGTCCGTCACGGTGCTGGCCGCGCCCGGCGGCGTGATCAGCGAGGTCCGGCTCGCGCCCGAAGCAATGCGGTTCGACGCGGTCACCCTGAGCCGGACCATCACCGCGGCCGTTCGGGAAGCCGCGGGAGTACGGCCCGCGGCCGCGCCGCCTCCGCAAGCCCCGCCACCTCGGCCACCAGAGCGACCCCGGCAGGCAGCACCCCGGCCACCCCGGCCGGCCCCAGCGGACGACGATGCCCCCTACGACACCGTCTTCGACGTCTGAACCGGCTGAACAGCGCTGAACAGGCTAGACCGGCGGCGGCTGCTCTCCCCGCTTGGCCGCCGCCCGCTTGGCCCGCCACCCCAGCGCCAGAACCGCCTGCACCAGCTCCTGGTAACTCGGCTTGACCTCCTCGAGGTACCGCTCGAGGTAAGCCGCGCGCGCGGTGGGGACCAAGCGCGGGTCGTCGCCCGGGGGCAGCCACGTCAGGCCCTGGATGTTGTGCAGCGCCATCTTCCACCAGCGCGTTGCGCGCTCGGCTGCCCGCGTCTCGCGCTCGACCGCCACCTCGATGGCGGCCGTCGCGGCCTCGATCTCCTTTTCGAGGGCTTCGGCGCGCGCCAGTTCCCACTCGCGCAGGTTCTCCGCCGAACCGCGGGAGAGGGCGATGATCTCCTTGTACCGCATGGCCGCGGTGGCGCCGTCGTCGGTCATTGCGCGTTCTCCGGACGCTGGAACGGGATGATCACTTCGGGCGCACCGTGGGTGGTGCGGTCGAAGAACAGCGCGCGGCCCGGCCGCGGCGACCAGTGCACGACCTGGCCCGCCGCGAACGGCGACAGCTCGTTGCCCTGGACGTCGAGCGCCGCCCACGTGCCGATGTCGTCGGTGCCGGCGAAACCCAGCGTGTCCTTGAGCCGGGCGATGCTGCGCCACCAGCCGATCGTGTGCACGCCGTGGCCCGGCCCCTGCTTGAGCACCACGCGCAGGTGGTCGAGACCGCTCTTGAGCTGGCCGACCGCCTTGGCCTCCAACGCGGGCAGCGCCGCGTCGACGCCGTACAGCAGCAGCACCTTCGCGCCGCCGGACATCGAGCCGGTCATCGACTCGAGGACGCCGGTCAGGTCGTCGACCAGCGTTGCCGCGTGGCCATCCGCCCGCAACCGCGAAGCCAGCTCCATCGCCGCGTCGGCGCACGACTCGATCGGGCAGTTCAGTACGAACTCGACCTCGCCGGATTCGTACTGCCGGGACAGCGACCGCGCCGCCGAGTCCATGATGGACAGCGCTTCGGCGGTCGCCGAGCCGAGGACCGCGACGTTGCGTCCCGGCGCGCGCGGCAGGTCGACGCCGCACGCCGTCTCCGTCACGTCGATCGACTGGCCGAGCAGGGCCCGCGGCTTCGAGTTCGGCTTCAGGTCCACGTAGGCCGGGAACTGTTCCAGGATCGGCGAATGCGCGCCGTCGAACAGGCGCGGCCGCGGGAAGTGGCCCGCGTACGCCTCCCACAGCCGGTGCTGCAGCCGGACGAACACGTTCTTGCTGCTCGCGTCCGGGATGTGGGCCAGCTGGTTGCCGTGCGCGACACCGGAGTCGTGGTTGACCACCGCGTGCCACTTCGGCGCCGACACCGCCGCGTTGTTCGTCTCGGCCAGCACGCGCCGCGCCTTCGGCATCGCGATCCGCAGCGTGCACTGCTCGAACACCGCCGGCTTGCCCCAGAACGCCTCGATGCCGGCGACGTCCTGGCTGGCCAGCACCATGTGGATGCCCTGGGACCGGCCGCGCCGCGCGATGTCCTCCAGCAGCTGCGTCGCGGTGTTGGTGACCTGGTCGCGGCCCGCGAACAGGTACTGGAACTCGTCGATCACCGCGACGATCCGCGGCCAGTGCCCGCCCGGGTCGGCTTCGCGGAGGTCGGCGAGGTTGGTGACCTCGTGTTCCTTCGCGGCCGCGGACCGGCGGCGCAGTTCGTCGGCCAGGAACCGCAGCAACGCCAGGCCGAACTCGCGGTCGGTGTTGACGTTGACGCCGACCAGCCGCGCGTGCGGCAGCCAGCTCGCGTCCTTGCGGCCCGGCGCCAGCCCTGCGAACGAGACGCCTTCCTTGAAGTCCAGCAGGTACAGCGCCAGCTCACCCGGGTCATAACGGGCGGCGAGGCTGCCGAGCAGCGCGTACAGGAAGTTCGTCTTGCCCGAACCGGACGGGCCGCCGATCAGGGCGTGCGGGCTCGCGTCGCCGATCACGACCTCGACCGGCTCGCCCTCGTAGAACCCGACGGGGCCGCGCAGTTCCCGCGCGGAACTTTCCCGGCCCAGCTCCGCGGGCAGCAGGTCGTCGAACGAGCGCGGCCCGCCCTGCTTGGCGATCAGCGCCTTGGCGATCTTGTCGACGGCTCGGATGACCTGCGCGGACGGCATCGCGGGGTCGAGGTCGACGACCAGGTCGCTGCCGGTCATGCTGCTGATCGCGTGCCGGTCGTCGAGCAGGCTCAGCGTTTCGACCGGCGCGCTGACCGCCGTCGGCACGTCGACCATGATCAGGCAGATGCCGGCGGCCAGGGCACCACTCGCGACGCGCTTGAGGTCGCGGGCTCGTTCGGGCTCCAGGGTTTCGCCGTTGCCGTACAGCACGACGACGCGGTACGGCTCGCCGCGCTGCCCGGTCTTCTTCCGCATCTCCCGCAACGACGTGTACCCGGCGGACATGCAGCTGGCGTGGATGCGCCGGATGTGGCCGGCCAGCTCGTCGAGGAGGTCCTCCAGCCGGCCGGGGTCGTACAGCGAAAGCGCGCTGGTGTGGCTGAGCGGGTACAGGTCGGGCAGGATCGCGGTCAGCTGCCCGATGTCCCACAGGTGCACGCGCACCGCGCCGGGCTCGAACGTCGACAGCACGCGGACCAGCAGGTTCTGCACGATGCCGTCGATCACCGGCCGGGTCTTCGGCGCCGACGTGATCGCCAGGTGCGACTCGTCGAGCAACGGGACGGCGACGTCGAACGTGCGGGTCGCGTCGCCCCCGGCGGCGGTGGTCGAGCCGACGCGCCACAGCCCCGGCGACGTCAGCCCCGCGTTGTGCCCGACCGTCCCGAGCCAGTCGCCCGGCGGCAGCCCGGCGGGGCCGGGAGCGTTCTGCGCGACCAGTTCCCGCAGCGTGGCGGGCCCCTGGCTCCAGTCGGTGTAGAAAGCGCTTCGCACGCTGCCGAGCGCGGCGAACACTTCGTGCGCGGCGGGGTGGCGGGACCACTCGTTCTGCTGCTCGGCACTGGCGTGGTTCATGCCGACCTTGACGATGTCCTGCTCCAGCTGCAGCTTGGCGAGGTCGGCTTCCGCGGCTTGGCGCGCCCCGGCCGCCGCGCCCAGCACCAGTCCGATCTGATGGCGGACCCGGTCGAGTGCGGTTTCGACGCGGTTGCGTTGCTCGGCTGACTTGTTGGCCATCGGCGTCCCCAAGAAAAAGGTGGTCCCCTAGAAGGATTACAGGCGCGACCGGTATCCGCTCACCAGATCCTCGGCGGCGTGCAGGCGGACGAGGAGCTGGTCCAGCCCCTCGCCGGCCTGTGCGTACTGCGAAGGAAGCCAGGGATCGGCCTTGGCCTGGGCATCCACGAGAGCTTGCCGGGCTTCTCCGAGCAGGCTTGTGGCCCGTTCGGAGTGGGCGCGCGCGTCGGCGAGCCCGGTCACGGCAGCGGTGAGCAGCTGGTGGAGTTCGGCGAGCGTCATCCGGCTTACAGACGCGCCGAGTAGGAGTCGGCGGAGGAAATGCTTGCTTGGACGGTGCTCTGCAACCCGTTGATGCCTTGCAGGGCTTCCGCCAGGAGTCCGTGCGCCTGGCTCACTTCGTGCTGGCTGCTCCCTTGAGTCGCCTGTGCGAGCGACTGCTGGGCTTCTTCGAGAGACTGCGCTGCCTGCTGCAGGGCGGCGATGCTCGCGGACGCCTTCTCGTTGGCGAGCGCGATGCCAGCGCGGATCTCTTCGACTCCGGCCATCGGGCCTCTACTCCTCGAAATCTGGTGTCGTACGGGGACGGTTTCCATTGAAACAGATCCAGCGACTCAGCGTGATCATCAGACTTTGCCGAGTGACCGCGGGCCCGTAATCAGCAAGGCCCCGGACGTGGGAACGTCCGGGGCCGAGGCAATCACGGTCTGTGCGGGGGTTGTCCCGGCACCAGTACCGCACACTGAAGTCGCCGGCCAGCGCTACCCCAGGTCAGAGCGGTTTTCGTGCCACTACTGGCCTTTCTCGACAGGGGGCGGGCGAGGTGCTGGTGAGACTAGCGCGACCGGAGTAACCGCCTTCGGTCAGCCCTGTTCGTAACTCCCCGTACAGGCAAAGAATTCCGCAGCATCGAACGCATTTCATGTTCGAGTGGGCCAAAAGCGCCGCACAACCGTGTCCCGCTCACACCGACGGTGGGTCACGCCGGCGACGGCGGACCGGAGGGCGAAGGGGAGGAAGACGACGAAACGCCGGGCAACCCGAAGGCGGCCCGGCGTCTCGTCCGTTCCAAGCGCGGAGGATACAGGATTCGAACCTGCGAGGGCGTGAACCCAACACGCTTTCCAAGCGTGCGCCTTAGGCCGCTCGGCCAATCCTCCGCCGGAGACTCTACCGGATGACCTCCGGCGCCCCCGAAGGTGGGTCAGGCCGTGACGTCGGCGACCACGCACGTGATGTTGTCCGGGCCGCCGCCTTCGTTGGCCAGGCGGATCAGTTCCGGGATCACCTCGGCCGGTTCCGCGCCGGCCGCCAGGACGTCGCGCAGGGTCGCTTCGGTGACCGGGCCGCTCAGGCCGTCCGAACAGAGCAGGTAGCGGTCGCCGGGCTCCGCCTTGAACGTCCAGATGTCGGGGTCGCCCGAACCCGCCGTCTGCAGCGCTTTCATCAGCAGTGACCGCCGGGGGTGCGACTCGGCGTCCTCCGCGGCGACGCGGCCGTCCTCGACCAGGGCCTGCACCAGCGTGTGGTCGCGGGTCAGGCGGCGCAGGCCGCCGTCGCGCAGGAGGTAGCCGCGGGAGTCGCCGATGTGGGCCGCCGCGAACTCCGCACCGTCGAAGAGCAGGGCCGTCAACGTCGTGCCCATGCCTTCGGTCGACGGCTCCTGCGAAGCCACTTCGTGCAGCCGCTCGTCGATCGACTTGACCACGCCGGCCAGGGTCGCGGCCAGGTCCACGTTCGCCAGATCGATCCGCCGGAGGTCGACTTCGAGTTCGCGCAGCACGTCGACCGCCGTCGCGCTGGCGACCTCGCCGTGCGGCTGGCCGCCGATGCCGTCGGCGACGGCGAGCAGGCGGGAACTCGCGTACACCGAATCTTCGTTGACCCGGCGACGCTTGCCGACGTCCGACCCCGCGGCGTACCGCAGGACGTACCGATCGTGTGTCATGCCCCCATGAAAGCATTGGTTGACTGAGTTCACAAGCGTCTCGGCTGAATGGAGCATCCTCCGATAGAGTCCTCGCCATGGACGACGATGCCACGGTCAGCGCGGCCGACATCGCGCGGCTGGCCGGGGTCGGCCGGGCCGCGGTCAGCAACTGGCGCCGCCGGTACCCGGACTTCCCGCAGCCGGTCGGTGGCACGGCGTCGAGCCCGCTGTTCGGCCTCTCCGCGGTCGCCGGCTGGTTCCGCGCCCGCGGCAAGAAGTTCGAGCTGAGTGCCGGCGAACGCGCCTGGCAGCGCCTGCGCGCCCTCGGCGACGACCTGGACCTCGCCGAGCGCGTCAGCCGCGCCGGTGGCTTCTTCGCCTTCCAGGCCGGCCTTTCCGACACCTTCGACAGCGAACTCGGCGACCCGGAGCTGCTCACGCTGCTCAGCGAGCTGACGCACCGGGCGGGTCCGGTCGAGGCGTTCGAGCTGGTGTGCCGCCGGTACTTCGAGGCGCATTCCCGGCGGTTGTCGGCCACGCCGGAACCGATCGCGGAACTGATGGCCCGGCTGGCCGGACCGGTGTCCACGGTCCTCGACCCCGCGTGCGGCTTCGGCGCACTCGCGCTGGCGAGCGGCGCGAAAACCGTGCTGGCCCAGGACAGTGACCCGATGACGGCGTCGATCGCGGCCCTGCGGCTGACGTTGCGCGGCATCGAGGCCGAGGTCCACGCGGTCGACGCGCTGCGCGAAGACGCCTTCGCCGGCCGGACCGCCGAAGCGGTGTTGTGCGATCCGCCGTTCAACGAACGGGCCTGGGGCCACGACGAGCTGGTCGGCGACGAGCGCTGGGAATACGGCCTGCCCCCGCGCGGCGAACCCGAGCTCGCCTGGGTGCAGCACTGCCTCGCCCACGTCGAACCCGGTGGCCCGGTGGCGATCCTGATGCCGGGCGCGGCGGCCGGCCGGCGCAGCGGCAAGCGCATCCGCGGCAACCTGCTGCGCGCGGGCGCGGTCCGCGCGGTCGTCACGCTGACCCCCGCGGGCCCCGACCTCTGGCTGCTGCGGCGCCCGGCGCCCGGCGAGCGCGCGCCGTCCACCGTGCTGCTCGGCGAGGCGGGTGACGATCTGTCTACAGTGGACGAACTGTGGCAGGACTTCCTCGCCCACCCGGAATCCGGCGTCCGCATCATCGACCTGCTCGACGACGACGTCGACCTCACGCCGGCCCGCCGCCGCGCCAGGGACGAGGACCCCGGGCAGGCGTTCCAGGCCGTGCGGGCGCGGTTCGCCGAGCTGACCCCGCAGCTGCCGCCGCTGGCGGTGGCCGACGCCGAACCCGCCTTCACCACGATCGGCGAGCTGGTCAAGGCCGGGGTCGTCGAGGTCAGGTACGCACCGGTGCGCGCGGACGCCGAGCATCCGCCGGCCGAGCCGGGGGACGTCGTCGCGTCCGTGACCGGCATCGCGTACGTCCACAGTGGACCGCCACGGCCGGTGGGCGCCGGGCTCACGGTGTACCGCGTCGACGCCGGCCGGCTGGACGCGGACTTCCTCGCCGGCTGCCTGCGCGCCGCCGACCTCCCCGCCGCGTCGGCGTCCACCCGGATCGACGGCAGGCGCGTGCGGATCCCGCTGCTCCCGATCGCCGTCCAGCGCGAGTACGGCGGGGTCTTCAGAGAGCTCGCCGAGTTCGACGACGTCCTCCGCCAGGCGGCGGAAACGGGCCGTGAGCTG
Source organism: Amycolatopsis sp. lyj-23 (assembly GCF_046549135.1). Lineage (NCBI taxonomy): Bacteria > Bacillati > Actinomycetota > Actinomycetes > Pseudonocardiales > Pseudonocardiaceae > Amycolatopsis > Amycolatopsis sp. lyj-23. The sequence continues at coordinate 229,790 of NZ_JAJPWN010000018.1, forward strand.
GTCCGGCTAGGCTTCGCGGGACTTGTCGAAGGACGGCTCAGGCCGGGCCACTAGGGGAACGGATGCTGATCGCCGACCGCTACGAGCTCGACGAGCTGCCGCTCGGCCGCGGCGGGATGGGCGCGGTGCACGGCGGGTACGACCGCAGGCTCGGCCGCCGCGTGGCGATCAAGCTGCTCAGGCTGCCGGGCCGCGACGAAGAACTGGAAGCCCGCTTCGCGCGGGAAGCCCGCATCCTGGCGACGCTCGACCACCCCGGCGTCCCGACGCTGTACGACTACGGCACCCACGACGACCGGTTGTTCCAGGTCATGCAGTTCGTCGAGGGCGTGACCGTGGCCGACCTGCTCGCCGAGCACGGGCCGCTGCCGGTGCCGTGGGCGGCGGCGATCGCGGCGCAGGCGTGCGCGGTGCTGACCGCGGCCCACGCGCTCGCGGTCTGCCACCGCGACCTCAAGCCGTCCAACCTGATGCTGGGCCCCGACGGCGGCGTGAAGGTGATGGACTTCGGGCTCGCCGTGCTCCGCGAAGCCGACGCGGCCCAGTTCACGCGGGCCGGGCAGCTGCTGGGAACGCCGTCGTACATGGCACCCGAGCAGATCCAGCGCGGCGGCGCCGAACCGCGCAGCGACCTCTACGCGCTGGGCTGCGTGCTGCACGAAATGCTCACCGGGCGGCGGCTCTTCGACGGGCCGACCGCGTACGCGGTGTTCGAACGGCAGGTCAAGGAACTGCCGCCGCCGGTGCCAGGCGTCCCGAAGCCCTTGAACGCGCTGCTCGCCGAGACGCTGGCGAAGGACCCGGAAGCCCGCCCGGCCGGCGCCGCTGTGTTGTACGAGCGGCTCGGCGCGTTCGTCGGCGGGCTGCCGCCGCTGCCGGGGTTCCTCGTGCCGCCGTCGGTGCCCAGCCCGGGCCGGATGTACGCGCGGATGCTGGGCCGCGTCAGCGGCTGACCGCCCGGCGCCGGTCGGCGAGCGGCAGGCCGCGGCGCTGGATGCGGCGGTAGGTCGTCGCGTTCTGCACCGCGATGCTCAGGCCGAGGCTGAGCATGACCGACGCCGTCGTCAGCGGACCGGCGACGCCGAACGCGGTACCCAGCGCGGCGACGCCGATCCGCACCGCCACCGTCAGTGCCCACAACCCGATCGTGACGGCCGAGCCCTTCTGGAACGTCGAGCCGTCACGCTCGGTCAGCGTGGTCGTGGTGCTGCGCAGCACGCCGAGCCCGGCGAGCAGCAGCAGGTCGGCGGCGAGCAGGCCGACCTCGTCCGCGGACGCGCCGGGCAGCGCTCGCAGCGTCAGGTACCCGCCGACGGCAACGAGCAGCAGCGGCATCGTGACCAGCGTCCTCCGGCTGAGCAAGGTGCCCCGGACCTGCTGGTAGACGACCCGGTAGAGGACGAGGGCGGCGATGGCGGCGTAGAGCAGGACGCTGGACATTTCGGATCTCCCCTGGGTTTCGAAGGTCTCCCCAGCGTCGGCGAACGGCGCTCCGGACGCGTCGGTCCGCGGACCGGGCCCGGGTGGATCCTCCGGTTCCACCCCCGGGTGGAGGCCGGCTGGCCAAATCGTGACCTTCGCCGACGAACCTCGAATGGGTGACGATCGTCTTTACCGGTGTCCAAACGCGATGATCGAGCAGCTGGGGGTACCGGATCGTGAAGAGGCTTCTGGCGGGAACGGCCGCGCTGGCCACCGCGTTCGTGCTGGCCGCCTGCTCCGGCGGGGGCGCGGCCGGTGGTGCGAACGCGGGCGGCGGGGCCGTCGCCGCGGCGGGGACCGGCGGCGGGACGCCGACGACCTCGAGCACCACCACCACGCCGGTCAGCACCGTCACGGTGCCGTCGCCGACGCCCACCCCGGCGTCCACGACGCCGAAGCCGACGCCGACCAGCACCTCGGCCAAGCCGAAGCCCAAGCCGGCGCCGAAACCGCAGCCCGCGGCGAACCCGGACGTCCCGTGCGCGGCGGCGGCCGCGGCGCCGGGCACCGCGGCCTGCGTCGACCTCTCCGCGCACAAGGCGTGGATCCTGCAGGCGGGCAAGGTCGTCTACGGACCGGTGCCGATGCTGCCGGGCCGCAAGAGCAACCCGACCCCGACCGGCACGTTCCACGTGCTGTCGAAGGAAAAGCTGCACCTGTCGAAGGAATTCGACAACGCGGAGATGCCGAACTCGGTGTTCTTCTACCCCGGCGACGCCTTCCACACGGGCAGCCTGTCGGTGTACTCCCACGGCTGCATCCACCTGTCGGCGGGCGCTTCCCTGAAGTTCTTCAACACGCTGCACATCGGCGACGTCGTGCAGGTCGTCCCGTAACCCGCCCGCTCACTCCGCGGACGAACGCAGGTCCGAGGGTGTCGTCCCGGCCGCCGTCAGCGGCAGGCCGAGGGCGACGCGCTCGGTCAGCCACGGGCTCGGCCGGTAGCGGGGGTCGCCGGTCGCCGCGGTGAGGCCGTGCAGGATGCGCAGCACCACGTCGCCGCCGACGAGGTCGCCCCAGGCCAGCGGGCCGCGCGGGTAGCCGAGCCCGAGGCGGACGGCGGTGTCGATGTCCGCCGGGGTGGCCAGGTGCTGGCCCGCGATGAAGCAGGCCGTGTTGACGATCGACGCCAGCAGGCGTTGCGCGACCGGGGCGGCCCCGTCGCGGACGACCGTCACGGGGTGCCCGGTCGCGGCCAGCGCACCCCACGCGGCGCGGCCCACCGACGGGTCGAGACCGGGGTGCACCGACATCGTCAGCCGTCGTTCGTAGCCGCCCAGCGGATCGACGCCGGCGACGCGCTCCAGCGGCAGCCCGGCGCGGGTGGCGGCGTCCACAGTGGACTCCCCGTAGAGCGGCACCAGCAGGACGGCGTCCGGGTAGGCGTCGGACACCACCTGCACGCCCGCGGCCGACAGCGCGCGGGCGAGGTGCTCGTCCGCGGTGAACACCGGGCTCGACGGCTTCGGCGGGGCGGCGGGCTCGTCCGCCACCTGCTGCTTGCCGTCGGCGTAGGAGTAGAAGCCCTCGCCGTTCTTGCGCCCGAACAGCCCGGCGGCCACGCGCGGGCGGGTCAGCCACGACGGCCGCAGCCGCGGGTCGCCGTGGAAGCCGCTCCAGATGCTTTCGAGCACGGCGTGCGAGACGTCGAGACCGGTGAGGTCGAGCAGTTCGAACGGCCCGAGCTTCAGGCCGAGCACGTCCCGCGCGATGCGGTCGACGTCGGCCGGCTCGGCCAGCGCCTCGGCGAGGATCTGCAGCGCTTCGGTGTTCAGGCCGCGGCCGGCGTGGTTGACCAGGAAACCCGGGGCGTCCTTGGCCAGCACCGGCTCGTGGCCCCAGCTCTTGACCAGTTCGAGCGCTTCGCCCGGCAGCCAGCCGTGCGTGCGCGCGCCCGGGACCACCTCGACCAGGCGCATCAGCGGCACCGGGTTGAAGAAGTGCAGGCCGACGAGCCGGCCGGGATCGCCCAGCTCGGCGGCGATCTCGGTGACCGAGAGCGAACTCGTGTTCGTCGCGAAGACCGTCTCTTCCGGACAGACGCGCTCGAGCGCGGCGAACAGGGCGCGTTTCGTCGCGAGGTCCTCCCGGACCGCTTCGACCACGAGGTCTACGCCGTCCGCGGGCGCGTCGGGCGCGGCCACGGGAACCAGCCGGTCCTTCGCCGCCTGCGGGTCACCGGTGAGCTTGCCCTTGGCGGCGAGCTTGTCGATCATCCCGCCGACGTACCCGATCGCCTCGGTGACGGCCTCGCGCCGGACGTCGGCCAGCTCGACGGTCACCCCCGCGGTCGCGGCCAGCTGGACGATCCCGCGGCCCATCACCCCGGTGCCGATCACCCGGATCCTGCCGACCTTCCCGGCCCACCCCGTCACGTCGTGCCGCCTTCCGCCGTTGGACTTCCCGCCCCAGACTAGAGGCCGACGAACTCCGCCATCCGCCTCGCCGAGTGGGCGAAGAACACGTCGGCCGGGTCGACGCTGCCGACGTACTGGCCGAACAGGTCGAAGCTGATCGCGCCGAACAGCTGGGTCCACGCGATGAGCAGCCGGGTCACGGTTTCCGGGCCGGCGATGATCCCGAGGGCCTTCGTGAGCGCCTCGGCCTGGGCGCGCAGTTCGGGCGGGACTTCGCCGTCGACGTTCCGCAGCTCGGTGTGGGTGAGCACCTTGACGAGGGCGAGCGCGACGCGCGAGGCGGGCACGACGGTGTCCTGCGGTGCCGCGTACCCGGGGATCGGCGATCCGTAGATCAGCGCGTACTCGTGGGGGTGCGCGCGCGCCCAGTCGCGGGTGCCCCGCCAGATCGCCACCCAGCGTTCGCGCGGGGTGCCCTGGCCCGGGTCCGCCTGCTCGGCCGCTTCGCCGATCGCGTTGTAGGCGTCGACGATCAGGTCGGTCAGCAGCCGGTCGCGGCTCGGGAAGTACCGGTAGATCGCGGACGACACCATGCCGAGCTCCCGGGCCACCGCGCGCAGCGAAAGCCCCTGCGCGCCGACCTCGGCGAGCTGGCGGCGGGCCTCGTCCTTGATCTCCTGGGTCAGTTCGGCGCGGGCTCGTTCGCGCGCGGTGCGGGAGACGGTCATGAGATCAGTGTGCCACGACGAGAGCAGTGCACAAAACAGAGAGCAGTGCTCTTGACGCGGTGCGGTGCTCTGGTGTTCACTGCTCTTAACCGAGAGCACTGCTCTCCCAAACCGCGGAGGACACCATGACCGGCACCCGCTACATCAAGCCGAAGAAGTCGACCAACGCGTTCAACGAGCTGGTCGCGAAGCTGACCAACCTGGGCGTGAGCGTCTGGGGCAGCCGGGTGCTGACCGTCGTCGGCCGCAAGAGCGGCGAGCCGCGCTCGGTGCCGGTCAACCTGCTGACCGTCGACGGCGTGCGCTACCTCGTCGCCCCGCGCGGCGAGACACAGTGGGTGCGCAACCTGCGCGCGGCCGGCCAGGGGACGCTGCGCGTCGGGCGCCGCGTCGAGGCGTTCACCTTCCGCGAGCTGGGCCACGACGAAAAGCCCGGCATCCTGCGCGCCTACCTCAAGCGCTGGAAGTTCGAGGTCGGCGTGTTCTTCGACGGCGTCGACGCGAAGGCCTCGGACGAGAAGCTGCGCGAGATCGCGCCGGGCTACCCGATCTTCGAGATCTTCACGAAGTAGGTTTGCGCCGCGTGAAGTTGGCCGCGATCAGGACCACGCCGACCAGGACCGCGACCAGCCCGATCAGGAACCACAGCTTCTGGCCGGTCATGAAGCTGCCGGTGACGACGCCGATGCCCTGCAGCACCCAGACGGCGCCGACGAGCACGAGCACGACCCCGGCCGCGAGGGTGATCCACCGCCTCATGGGTCCAGCTTAGGCGGGCCGCTCGTCCGGCACGAGCTTGTGGCGGTAGGCGTAGACGACGGCGTGCACCCGGTCGGGCAGCCCGAGCTTGGCGAGCACGCGGGACACGTGCGTCTTGACCGTCTCCTCGCCGACGTGCAGCTTCCGCGCGATCTCGGCGTTGCTGCAGGCGCCGGCGAGCAGCAGCAGCACTTCGCGCTCGCGGGACGTCAGCCGGGCCAGCTCCGGGGGTTCGGCGGCCGCGGGTTCGAGGACCGTCGCGAACTTCGCCACCAGCCGGCGCGTCACCGACGGGTCGATCAGCGCGTCCCCGCGGGCGGCGACCCGGATCGCCGCGACGAGCTCCTCCGGCGCCAGGCTCTTCAGCAGGAACCCGCTCGCGCCGGCCCGCAGCGCGCGGTAGACGTACTCGTCGGCGTCGTAGGTGGTGAGCACGAGGACGCGGGTGTCGTTGCCCGGCGCGGCGAGGATCGCCTCGGTCGCGGCGAGGCCGTCGAGGCGCGGCATCCGGACGTCGAGGACCGCCACGTCCGGGCGCAGGCGGGCGGTCTCGGAGACGGCTTCGCGGCCGTCGGAGGCCTCGCCGACGCAGGTGAAGTCGGCCTGGGTGTCGAGCAGCGCGCGCATCCCGGACCGGAACATCGCGTGGTCGTCGGCCAGCAGGACGCGGATCATGTGCTCTCCACCGGGAAGGTCGTGCGCAGCTGCCAGCGCCCGGCGGTCTCGCCGTAGGACACCTGGCCGCCGAACAGGGTGACACGCTGCCGGATGCCGGCCAGCCCGCGGTGCGCGTGCTCTCTTCCCTCGCCGCGGCCGGCGCGCAGGCCGTTCGTCACCGTGAGCACGACCTCGGTGCGGCCGTGGTTCAGCTCGACTTCGACCGGGCCCTGGCCGTGGCGCAGGGCGTTCGTCAGGGCTTCCTGGGCGATCCGGTAGAGCGCGACGTCGAGGGAGCCGGGCAGTCCGCGGGGTTCGCCGCGCAGGGTCAGCCGGGTCGGCAGGCCGGCCGCGCGGACGGTCTCGACCAGCTCGTCGAGGTTGTCCAGACCGGGTTGCTCGGCGCCGGGTTCGGCGTGCAGGAGGGCGAGCAGCCGGCGCAGGTCGGCCATCGCCGCGCGGCTCGCGGATTCGACGGCGCTGAGCGACTTCCGCACCGGCCCGTCGCCGTCGGGCAGGCCCAGCCGGGCGGCACCGGCGTGCACCCCGATGGCGCTGACGTGGTGGGAGATGACGTCGTGCAGGTCGCGCGCGATGGTGGTGCGTTCCTCGAGGACGGCCCGCCGGACGGCTTCTTCTTCGTGCTGGCGCCGTTCGTCGGCCGCGCGCTCGAGGTCGGCGATGTAGGCGCGCCGGGCCGTCGTGTACCGGCCGACCAGCCACGGCAGCAGTGCGGAGACGCTGACGTTGATGGCGATGAGCCGCCAGTCGTGCGCGACGCGCCCGCCGCCTTCGAGGCAGCCGGCGGCGACGCCGAGGAGGAGCGCACCGAGGGCGAGCACGGCGGGTCTCGTCCGCAGCCAGGCCCCGGCCCGGTAGCCGGCGATGAGGATGCCGGCGTTGTTACCGGTGACGTACCACTGGCAGGTGCACAGGAGCAGCGGCGCGCCGGCGAAGAGGAGGGCGTGCGCGAGGGCCACCCACCCGGAGTACCGCGCGGCCCCGGCGAGGGCGGCGTTGACGGCGACCCCGCCGAGCAGGATGACCCAGGCGGCCCACCCGCCTTTGGGGAGGGGCCCGCGAAGGGTGAAGAGGGCGGCGTCGCAGACAACGCAGACGAGCGCGACGAGCAGCGACTGCCGTCTCAGCGACCCCCGGATGTTCTGCACACACGCAACTGTGCCCTAACGGAGGGGCCCGAGGGGACGGAAACGCCCCGATGCGGCGGGAGGGGGACACCGCACCGGGACGTTCCCTGGCTCCGGGCTCCGGGCTCCGGGCTCCTGGCTCCTGGCTCCGGGCGCCGGGCGCCGGGCGCCGGGCGCCGGGCGCCGGGCGCCGGGCGCCGGGCTCCGGTCGGCGGTCGCCCAGGTCGCTCAGGCCCCGAGCGCCCGAATGTGGCCTTCGGTGCGTGAGACGCACCCAAGGCGGCCTTCGGTGCGTGGGACGCACCCAAGGCCGCCTTGGGGCGCTTGGGTCAGGGCTGCCGGGCGGAGGTAGGCCGCGAGGCGGGGTGGGCCGCCCGGTCGCCGGGCTCGGCCGGGCTCGGTCGCCTGGTGGGGTGTGCGTCAGCTGGTCGGGCGGGCCGGATAGCCGCCGCGGCGCTGGCCCGGCTGGCGCTGGCCCGGCTCGAAGCCCTTGCCCAGCGAGGTCGCCGTTGCCGTCTGGCCGTCGACCTTCGCCACCACCGTCACGTTCGTGTCGCCCTGCTTCACCTCGCCCGTCTTCTGGGTCGACGGATCGAGCGTGTACGTCTGCTTGTAGCCGTCCTTGCTGGTCAGCGTCACCGACGTGGCGCTCAGCTCCGTCACGTCGCCCGTCTGCAGCCGCTCGGTCGTGTAGCCGCCACTGCCGTTCGACACCACGAAGTCGCCGTGCAGGGCCTCGCGCAGCGCCGCCATTCCGCCGCCGAAGCCGCCTCCCGGGACTCCCTGGCCGCGGAACTGGCCGCCACCCGGGCCGTTGCCCGGGCCACCGCCGGGGCCGCCGAAGCCGCCGGGGCCCTGGGCAGCGGTGTTGTCGGCGTTGCTCGTGCCCGCCCAGATCGCCGCGCCGCCGCCCGCCGCGATCACCACGGCGATGCCGGCCGCGATCGCCGTCTTCTTGCCTGACCAGCCCTTCTTCGGCGCGGCCGGGACGGGGTCGCCCCAGTTGGCGCCCTCGGGCGGGGTGTTCGGCATCGGCTCGGTCGTCATCATGTCCTCCGGTGGTGCCCACACTGGTCCGGTCCAGGTTCGCGGCCGCGGCTGTGTTTGAGCTGTGCGGAGCGTCAGCGGGCGCTGTGCCTCGAACGCGCGAACCTTCACAGGAAACGCACAGCGACCGCACAGCGAACACCGACACCGGGCCGGGAAGGTGGCACCATGACCGCTATGAACGCCACGTCGCCCGGCCCCGGCAAGGCCGACCTGCGCCGCGCCGACGGGAGCCCCGTCCGGGTCCTCGTCGTCGACGACGAGGCGACGCTGGCCGAGCTCGTGTCGATGGCCCTGCGGATGGAGGGCTGGGAGGTGCGCAGCGCGGGCGACGGCACCGAAGCCGTCCGGATCGCGCGCGACTTCCGGCCCGACGCCGTCGTCCTCGACGTCATGCTCCCCGACTTCAGCGGTCTCGAAGTCCTGCGCCGGATGCGGTCCGAGGCGCCGAACCTGCCCGTCCTCTTCCTGACGGCGAAGGACGCGGTCGAAGACCGCATCGCCGGGCTCACCGCGGGTGGCGACGACTACGTCACCAAACCCTTCAGCCTCGAGGAAGTCGCGTTGCGGCTGCGCGCGCTGCTGCGCCGGGCCGGGGGCGTCACGGGCGCGAGCGGGTCGACGCTCGTCGTCGGCGACCTCACGCTGGACGAGGACAGCCGCGAGGTGCACCGAGGCGGCGATCTGGTGCCGCTGACCGCGACCGAGTTCGAGCTCCTGCGCTACCTCATGCGCAACCCCAAGCGCGTGCTGTCGAAGGCCCAGATCCTCGACCGCGTGTGGAGCTACGACTTCGGCGGCCAGGCCAACATCGTCGAGCTCTACATCTCCTACCTGCGCAAGAAGATCGACGCCGACCGCGAGCCGATGATCCACACCATGCGGGGCGCCGGGTATGTCCTCAAACCCGCCGGCTGAACCGAAGCGCGCCCGCCGGCCGTGGTCGCTGCGGCGGCGGCTGATCGTGCAGCTCGCCGCGCTGCTCGCCCTGGTGTGCGTGGTCGTCGGCGTGGTGACGGAGTTCGCGCTGAGCGAGTTCCTCGTCGGCCAGCAGGACAAGCGGCTCGCCGCGGCGAGCGACCGCGCCGCGCACGCCGGGGAACGGCCGTCGCCGTGGCCCTACGGCGAAGCGCCGCCGCCGGACCCGCTGCGCGTGCTCGGCCAGGGCGAGGGCACGCTCGCCGTCGTCCAGATCGGTTCGCAAGCCTCCGCCGGTGTCCTCGACTCGACCGCGGCGGGGACGTCGAGGCGCAAGGCGCCGTTCAAGGACATCCCCAAGACGCAGGTGCTGGCCCTGCTCGCCCTGCCGTCGGACGGGAAGCAGCGCAGCATCGACCTCGGCGGCAGCCTCGGCGAATACCGCGTCGTTTCGACGACGTCGCCCCGCGGGGAGAAGACGGTCATCGGCCTGCCGCTCAAGGACGTCAACGAGACGCTCTGGCAGCTGGGGTTCATCCTCGGCGGGGTCGCGCTCGCCGGGATCCTGGTGGCGGGCGCGGTCGGCGCGGCGACGATCCGCCGCACGATGCAGCCGCTCGACCGGCTGGCCGCGACCGCGACCCGCGTCTCCGAGCTGCCGCTGGACCGCGGCGAGGTCGCGCTGTCCGAGCGCGTCCCGGAGGCCGACACCGACCCGAACACCGAGGTCGGCAAGGTCGGCTCGGCGCTGAACCGGATGCTGCAGCACGTCGCGAACGCGCTGTCCGCCCGGCACGCGAGCGAAAACCGCGTCCGCCAGTTCGTCGCGGACGCCAGCCACGAACTCCGGACGCCGCTGGCGGCGATCCGCGGGTACGCGGAACTCACCCGCCGCGGCGGCGAGCAGGTGCCGCCGGACGTCGCCTTCGCGATGAGCCGCGTCGAGTCGGAGTCGCGGCGGATGACGACGCTGGTGGAGGACCTGCTGCTGCTCGCCCGGCTCGATTCGGGCCGCCCGGTGGTGCCCGAGTGGGTGGACCTGTGCCGGCTGGTGGCCGACGCGGTCGCGGACGCGCACGTCGCGGGTCCCGACCACAAGTGGCTGATGGAGGTCCCCGGCGAGCCCATCGGTGTCCTCGGCGACGCCGGCCAGCTGCACCAGGTGGTGATCAACGTGCTCGCGAACGCCCGCACGCACACGCCGCCGGGCACGACGGTGACGACCACGCTGTCCACTTCGGACGGGATTGTCCGGCTCCGGGTCGCCGACGACGGCCCCGGCATCCCGCCGGAGATCCTCCCGGACATCTTCGAGCGCTTCGCCCGCGGCGACAACTCGCGGTCGCGCGCGGCGGGGAGCACCGGGCTGGGGCTGGCGATCGTGGCGGCGGTGGTCGGTGCGCACGGTGGCCGGGTCGGGGTGCAGAGCCGGCCGGGGCGCACGGAGTTCGAGATCACCTTCGCCGAAGCCGCGCCGCGGTGATCACCCGGTCGGTGCCGATGCACAGCTGACGCACAGCTTCGGCACAAGTTCACCACATCCGGCGCCGACACGGTGAACGCCATGACGACCACGCTGCCGGCGCCCGGACACGCCCAGCCCCAGCCGCCCGCCGCCGCGCGGAAGGCGCGGTGGGCCAAGCCGTCCGTGGCCGCGCTGCTGCTCGGGACCGGCCTGCTCTACCTGTGGGACCTGGCGAAAACCGGCTGGGGCAACGACTTCTACGCCATGTCCGTGCAGGCCGGGACGTGGAGCTGGAAGGCCCTGTTCTTCGGCTCGCTGGATCCGGGCAACGTCGTCACCGTCGACAAACCGCCCTTCTCGCTGTGGATCATGGGGCTGTCCGGACGGCTCTTCGGCTTCTCCAGCTGGAGCCTGCTGGTGCCGGACGCGCTGGCCGGCGTCGCGTCGGTCGGCCTGCTCTACCTCGCGGTGCGCCGGCTTTCGGGGCCGGGTGCCGGGCTGCTCGCCGGGGCCGGGCTCGCGCTGACGCCGGTCGCCGCGCTGATGTTCCGCTACGACAACCCCGACGCCTTCCTCGTCCTGCTCCTCGTCGCCGGCGGCTACTGCGTGGTGCGCGCGCTGGACCACGCGAGCACGAAGTGGCTGGTCCTCGCCGGGGTCGCGATCGGGTTCGGCTTCCTCGACAAGATGCTGCAGGCCTTCCTCGTGCTGCCCGCGTTCGTGCTGGCGTACGCCGTCGCGGCGCCGACGTCGCTCGGCCGCCGGATCGGGCAGCTGTTCGCCGCCGCGGGCGCGGTGGTCGTCTCGGCCGGCTGGTGGATCGCGGCCGTCGCGCTGTGGCCGGTCGGCGACCGGCCCTACATCAGCGGCTCGACGGACAACACCGTGCTGGAACTGGCCTTCGGCTACAACGGCCTCGGCCGGATCTTCGGCGAAGGACGCGGCGGCGGGGGCGGCGGCCGGACGTTCACCCCGCCCGCCGGGGTGGAGCTGCCCACCGGCGGCCGCGGCTTCGGGGGCTTCGGGGGTCAGGCCGGCCTGACGCGGTTGTTCTCCGGCGAGTTCGGCGGCGAGGCGTCGTGGCTGCTGCCGGCCGCGGTCATCGGCCTGGTCGCGGGCCTGTGGTTCACCCGCCGCGCGCCGCGCACCGACCGCACGCGGGCGGCACTGCTGCTCTGGGGCGGCTGGCTGGTGGTTTCCGCGCTGGTCTTCAGCTACATGAGCGGCATCATCCACCCGTACTACACCGTCGCGCTGGCCCCCGGGACCGCCGCCACGCTGGCGATCTCCGCGCGCGAACTCTGGCGCGGCCGGGCGAACTTCGCGGCTCGCGCGGTGCTCGCCGTCATGGTCGCGGTGACGGCGGTCTGGGCGTTCGTCCTCCTCGCCCGGACGCCGGAGTGGCAGCCGTGGGTGCGTTACGCGCTCCTCGTCTCCGGCGCCGCCGCCGTCGCCTGCCTGCTCTTCGGTGCCGACCGGTTCCGGCGGCTCGGCCCGGTCGTCGCCGTGCTCGGCCTGTGCGGCGCGCTGCTGGGGACGACGTCCTACACGCTGGCCACCGCGGCGAACGCGCACGCCGGTGGCACGCCGTCCTCCGGCCCGGCCGTCGCAAGTGGACGCGGCGGCGGCCCGCGCGGCTTCGGCGGCGGGACGGCCGACACCGCGGTGGTCGACCTGCTGAAGGGCACGACGACGAAGTGGGCCGCGGCGCAGAGCGGCGCGATGCAGTCGGCCGGCCTGGCGCTGGCGAGCGGACGGCCGGTGCTCGCGATCGGCGGGTTCAGCGGCAGCGACCCGGCGCCGACGCTGGCGCAGTTCCGCCAGTACGTCGCCGACGGGGACATCCGCTACTACGTCGCAGGTGGCCGGGGCGGCTTCGGCGGCGGCCGCGGGACCGCCGCGGAAATCCAGGCGTGGGTCGAGCAGAACTTCGCCCCGAGCACCGTCGGCGGCACGACCGTTTACGACCTCACCAATTCTGTCAATTGATCGAAATTAGGATTGTTTCAGGCGTGTTAACAGTCGGCGAATCGTTCGGCCCATTCCAGACCCGTGCGGTATCGGCGCATCCGGACAGGTGTTCGATTTCCGGAGGGTGATCGGCTTCGCGGCGGGCATTTTGGCCCGGATCCCGTGAGTTGACGCGGGCGAGTGTCACTCGTTCGGATGCAAAGGGCGAACGTTGTGGGGATCCTGTGCTAGTCGCTAGGCTCCCCGCCGGGAGAGGGACAGGGGTGGCTGATCCGGCGCGGTGAGCGCTGGGAAATTCACGGGGGTAGGCGCCTCCTGTCCGCGTTCTTCCGCGATGACCCGATCAGGTGCCACCACTCCACTTCCCCCGCACCCTGGAGTTCGTTGTGATTTCCCGTTCCCGCCCCCGTCTGCTGACGGTGCTCCTGACCTTGCTGACCCTCGCCGGGGTCACCGCGCTGTCCGGGTGCAGCGACAGCGCCGCCTCGGGCAGCGGCAGCAAGATCACCATCGGGTTCAGTGCCTGGCCGGGCTGGTTCCCCTGGCAGGTGGCGCAGGAGCAGGGCCTGTTCGCCAAGAACGGCGTCAACGTCGACCTCAAGTACTTCGACAACTACACCGACAGCATCAACGCGCTCTCCAGCGGCGCCATCGACGCCAACAGCCAGACCCTCAACGACACGCTGTCGTCGGTCTCCGGCGGCGCCAAGCTGTCGATCGTGCTGGTGAACGACAACTCCACCGGCAACGACAAGATCATCGCGCGGGACGGCATCACGAGCATCGCCGACCTCAAGGGCAAGAAGGTCGCCGTCGAGCAGGGCGCGGTCGACCACTACCTGCTGCTGCTGGCGCTGCAGTCGGCGAAACTGACCGAAAAGGACATCCAGCTGGTGAACCTGCCGACCGACGCCGCCGCGGCCGCGTTCGCCGGCAGCCAGGTCGACGCGGTCGCCGCGTTCGCGCCCTTCACCTCGAAAGCCCTGGAGCGTCCGGGCAGCCGCGCGATTTCGTCGTCGGCCGAGTTCCCCGGCGCGATCCCGGACCACCTCGTCACGTCGCAGAAGCTGGTCAAGGACCACCCGAAGGACGTACAGGCGCTGGTCAACACCTGGTTCGAGACGCTGGCCTGGATCAAGGGCCACAAGGACGCGGCCGTGCAGATCATGGCCAAGCGCGGTGGCGTGTCCGATGCGGACTACAAGTCCTACGACGCGGGCACCACCATCTTCACGCGGCAGCAGAACCTCGACGCGTTCACCCCCGGCGTCACCCCGCAGCACCTGGACTTCCAGGCGAACAAGATCGTCGACTTCATCGTCGGCACCGGCCTCGCCCAGCAGCGGCCCTCGCTCGACGGGCTGTTCGACGACCGGTTCGTGAAGGCCGCGCCCCAGTGACCGGTCCGACCCAGCAGCTGGCCGAACGCCGGGAGTCCGGCCGCCCGGCCTGGGCGCCGCTGCCCCGCCGGGCCGGGCTCAAGCCGTCGGCTTCGCCGCTGTTCTCCCTGCGGACGCCCATTTCCGCGCCGGCCCGCTGGACGCTGGCGGTGCTGTCGTTCGCCATCCCGCTGCTGGTGTGGGTCGTGCTGAGCTTCAGCGGGGCGGTCAACCCGACGTTGCTGCCGTCCCCGGTCGCGGTGGTCAAGGCCGGCCTCGACATGGCGGGCACGGGCGAGCTCTTCGACGACCTCTGGGCGACGACCCAGCGCGTGCTCGAAGGGTTCGGCCTCGCCGTGCTCGTTTCGGTCCCGCTGGGCATCCTGATGGCCGGCTTCGCCGCGGGGCAGGCGTTCTTCGAGCCGCTGCTCGGGCTGCTGCGCTACCTGCCGGCGAGCGCGTTCATCCCGCTGCTGATCATCTGGCTCGGCATCGGCGAGCCGTCGAAGATCGCCATGCTCTTCATCGGCACGGTCTTCTTCAACACGCTGATGACCGCCGACGTCGTCCGCGGCGTGCCGGAAGCGCTCATCGACGTCTCCTACACCCTCGGTGCGCGCCGGGGCGAGGTGCTGCGCAAGGTCGTCGTGCCGCACTCGCTGCCGGGCATGATCGACGCGATCCGCGTCAACGCCGCCGCCGCGTGGAACTTCGTGGTCGTCGCCGAGCTGATCAACGCCTCGGCGGGGCTCGGCTACCGGATCGCCCGCTCGCAGCGGTTCCTGCAGACCGACAAGATCTTCGCGGTGCTCGTGGTGATCGGGATCGCCGGGCTCCTCATCGACGTCCTGCTGCGCCTGCTGCGCACGCGGGTCGGGAAGTGGACGGCATGACGCTGCAACTGCGGAACGTCGCCAAGGACTACACCGTCCGCGGCCGGGTCACGCGCGCTCTCGACGGCGTCGACCTCGAAGTGCTGCGGGGCGAGTTCGTCTGCGTCGTCGGTGCGAGCGGTTCGGGCAAGTCGACGCTGTTGTCGCTGGTCGCCGGGCTCGGCAAGCCGACCGAAGGGGAGATCTTCCTCGACGGCGTCCCGGTGACCGGGCCCGGGCCCGACCGCGGGCTCGTCTTCCAGGCCGGCGCGCTTTACCCGTGGCGCAACGTCGAGAAGAACGTCGCGTTCGGACTCGAGCTGCTCTCGCTCGACCCGGCCGACCGCGCCGAGCGGGTGGACTGGTACCTCGCCGAGACCGGCCTCGACGGCGTGCGCAAGTCGCTGCCGAAGCAGCTCTCCGGCGGCCAGAAGCAGCGCGTCGCGATCGCCCGCGCGTTGGCCTGCGAACCGGAAGTCCTGCTGCTGGACGAACCCTTCGGCGCGCTGGACGTCCAGACCAAAGAGGACATGCAGGTGCTGATCCGCCAGGTGCAGGCCGACACCGGCACGACGGTGCTGATGGTGACCCACGACGTCGAGGAAGCGGTCTTCCTCGGCGGCCGGGTGGTGGTGCTCGCCTCCGACCCGGGCCGGATCGCCGCCGACGTCGAGGTGGCGCTGCCCGCCGAGCGCGACCTGGCGGTGAAGCGCGAACCGGAGTTCCTCACGCTGCGCGCCCGGATCGAGGACCTGGTCCGGGAGCAGCACCGCGGCCACGTGAGCCGGGTGGCCGCGGACGGGTGAGAACGGAAGACGGGAAGGTGGCGGGATGAGACACGGCAGGTCGACCGCGGAACGGGCCGCCGGCGGGGGTTTTCTCGCCCGGCTCGGCATTCGCGGCAAGCTGAACCTGCTGCTCCTGCCCCCGCTGGTCGCGGTGGTGCTGGTGTCGGTGCCGTTCGTGCTGACGCAGGCGGACAGCGCCGGTGCGGCGACGCAGTCGGCGACGGTGGCGCGGTACACCCAGCAGCTCGGCGGGCTGGTCTGGCAGCTGCAGCGCGAACGGCTGCTGACGGGCGCGTTCGTCGCCACGCCGTCGATGGCCGCCGACCAGATGCTCCAGCAGCAGAAGGCGGTGGACACCGCGGTCGAGGCGGTGCGGAAGTCACTCGACGCCGACGCGCCGGACGAGCTGTCCGCGGCGCTGACCCGGATCGGCTCGCTCGCCGAGCTGCGGCAGAACGCGCAGCGCCGCGGGGTCGCGCTCGACAGCGTCGCCCGCACCTACCACGCGGTGATCGGGGCGGTGATCGACGCGCTGCGGCTCGTCCCGCAGCTCAGCGACGACGCCGAGGGCACCCGGGAGCTGTCGGCGCTGGAGGCGCTGCTGCGCGCGAACGAGGAGAACTCGCTGCGCGGCATGGCCCTGATCGTGACCGCGGTTTCGCCGGAGGCCGGCCGGTCCATCCTGGACGACGCGACCCAGCAGGCGCCGATCTTCACCGACCGGTTCGTCCAGCAGGCCGACGACGAAACCGACAGCGAGCAGGCCTCGCTGGTCGTCAACGTCGAGGCGAGCGAAGCGGGCCGCCGGATCGATGAGCTCGCCGCCCTGATCGGCAACCCGCGAGACGCGGCGGGCACCACCCAGTACGTCACCGACGTCCTGACGGCGTCGGAAAGCCAGGCGGGCCAGCGGAGGCTGGTGCAGGAACGGGTCATCGGCGAGATCGCCGACTCGGCGAACGGCCGGGCCGCCGCGGCGACCCGGCTGGCCTGGACGGTGGGTCTCGGCGCGGGCGGGCTGTTCCTGCTGGTCGCCTTCCTCGCCGTCGCGGTGTCCCGCTCGATCGCCGGTCCGCTGCGCCAGCTGACGACCGCGGCGACGTCGGTCGCCGACCTCGCCGGCACCGAACTCGTCCGCGTGACCGACACCGAAGAGGCCGAGGAGCAGGTGCCGCGCCTGGCCACCATCGACGTCGTCTCCGACGACGAGCTCGGCCAGCTGGCCGCCGCGTTCAACCGCGTCCAGACCACCGCGGCCGAGCTGGTCGAACGCCAGGCGCTCACCCGGCGCAACACGAGCTTGATGTTCGCGAACGTCGCGAAGCGCACGCAGAACCTCGTCGGCCGCCAGCTCGCCCTGATCGACGAGGTCGAGCGCAACGAGCAGGACACGCGGCTGCTGGCCAGCCTCTACCGGCTCGACCACCTCTCCACCCGCCTGCGCCGGAACGCGGACAACCTGCTCGTGGTGTCCGGCACCCGCGACGAAACCCGGATCGCCGGTCCGATCGAGCTGTCGACGGCCCTGCGTTCGGCGCTCGCCGAGATCGAGGACTACCAGCGCGTCAAGCTCGGTGTCGTCGCCGAAATCCTGCTGTCCTCGGCGCTCGGTGCCGACCTGGTCCTCGTCTTCGCCGAGCTGCTGGAGAACGCGACGTCGTTCTCGCCGCCGGGTTCGACGGTCGAGGTCGACACCATGTTCCTCGCCGACGGCGCCTGCCTGGTCAGCATCGTCGACCACGGCATCGGCATGACGGCCGAGAAGCTGGCCGAGGAGAACCAGCGGCTCGTCGAACGCGAACGCCTGGAGCTCGCGCCGACGAGCGTGCTCGGCCTCTTCGTGGTCGGCCGCCTGGCGCGGCGCCACGAACTGGGCGTCGAGCTGCTGGCGACGCCGACGACCGGCGGTGTCACCGCGCGGCTGACCATCCCGCCGTCGCTGTTCACCCACCGCACCGGGCTACGGCCGCCGAAGGAGCCGCCGTCGATCCCGGCGCAGGCGGCCGCGCCGGTCCGCGCCCGGCCCGCGGAAGCCGTCGCGGTGTCCACTTCGGACGATCTGCGGCCGGTCGAGCCGTTGCCGGCGCCGGCGATCCCGGCCCTGCTGGTTCCTTCGGGCGACAACGGCTTCCGCTGGTTCAACCAGCTGGAACCGGTGTGGCCGGACACCGAACCCGCCGAGCCGCCCGCGCCGGACGCCGAGGTCCGCGGGGGCCTGCGGCGTCGCGTCCGCGGCGCCCAGCTGCCCAGCCCCGGCACGACCGCGCCGGTGGCCGGCGGCGGTCCGCGGCACGACCCGGAAGCCACCAGGGCCGCGATGGACGGCTTCGAGAGCGCGTTCGCCAGGGCCGCCGAGGTCAGCGCGACGCCGACCGCCCCGCCGACCGTCGTGACGGGACCGGTGACCGCCCCGGTGCCTTCGCCGGGTGACGGCGCGTCGCTGCCGACGCGCATCCCCGGGGAGTCGGCGATGCCCGCCGGCCGCACGCGGGCCGCGGCGCCCACCGCCGCGACCCCACCGTCGCGGGACGGCCTGGTCCGCCGCGTCCCCGGCGCCCAGCTCGCCCCCGGCCTGCGCCAGCAGTCCGCGGGGCGGCCGATCGCCCGAGCCGTCGTCAACCGCACCCGGCGGGACCCGGCGGCCGAGCGGGCGGCGTTCGACGCGTTCGCCGCCGGTCTGGCGAAGGCGGAGGACATTGCGGCAGACAACCCGCCCCAGGGTGTGGTCGCCGGTCGTGTGATGGAACGAGGAGAAGAGAGCAGGAAATGAGCATCCCCGCACCTGGTGTCAGCGTCGAAGCCCAGAACTTCAACTGGCTGGTGAGCCGCTTCGCGCAGCACACCGCGGGCGCGATAGCCGCCATCGCGGTCTCGGCCGACGGCCTGCTGATCGCGATGTCGACGGAGCTCGAGCGCTCCAACGCCGACCGCCTCGCGGCGATCTCCTCCGCGATGCTCGGCCTCGCCCACGGCGTCTCCGAAAGCCACCCGCTCGGCTCGCCGGACAAGGTGATCATCGAGCTCGAGCACGGCTACCTGCTCGTCTGCACGATCAGCATCGGCTGCTCGCTGGGTGTGCTGGCCAACAAGCAGGCCAGCCTCGGGACGATCGCCTACGAGATGGCCATGTTCGCCAACCGCGCCACCGAAGTGCTGACGCCCGGCCTGATCGAGGAGCTCAAGAACACCGTGGGGTCGTGATGACCGAGGAGCCTTCGCTGCTGCGGCCGTACCTGATGACCTCGGGACGGGCGCAGCCGGTCGACCAGAGCCTGGAGATCGAGGCGCAGGTCATGACGTCCCGCCTCGGCGCGGCGTCGCACCCGAAGCTCACGTTCGAACGCCAGGAAATCGTTTCCCTCTGCCGGGACACGATGTCGGTCGCCGAGGTGGCCGCCCTGCTCGGGCTGCACATCGGTGTGGCCAGGGTGCTGGTGGCCGACCTCGCCGAGCTGGGCTACGTCGTCGTCCGGCGGCCGGGCAACCACAACTCGCACGACCTCGGCATGATCGAAAGGGTGATTCGTGGACTCGAAGCCATTCACTGAGCCGGGCACCCGCCCGCCGGCCCCGGTCAAGATCGTCATCGCGGGCGGCTTCGGCGTCGGCAAGACGACGGCGGTGTCGTCGATCTCGGAGATCAAGCCGCTGACGACCGAGGCGGCGATCACCGCCGTGTCCGCGGACAACACCGGCCACGTCCCGGCCAAGACCACGACGACGGTGGCACTGGACTTCGGCTGCATCACGATCGACGAAGAGGTCAAGCTGTACCTGTTCGGCACGCCCGGCCAGGACCGCTTCGGCTTCATGTGGCAGGACCTGGTCCACGGCGCGCTGGGCGCACTGGTGATCGTGGACACCCGCCGCATGGACGACTGCTACCCGGCGGTCGACTACTTCGAGAACGCAGGCCTCCCGTTCGTGGTGGCGGTCAACATGTTCGACGGTTCGCTCGGCCACAACCTGGAGGACGTGCGGTGGGCACTGGCGGTGAGCGACGACGTCCCGCTGATCACGTTCGACGCGCGGAAGAAGCTGTCGGTCCGGGACGCCCTGCTGGCGGTCCTGCACAACACGTTCAAGAAGGCCCGGGCCCAGGCGGCCGCCGGGGCTTGAACAGGCCTCGGATGTGTCTGGAGGGGTTCCCGAGACGCCTCCGGACGCATCCGACTACACTGACCCACGGACCCCGCGCGGCGTCCACCCTGTGAACCTCCCCAGGGCCGGAAGGCAGCAAGGATAAGCAGGCTCTGGCGGGTGCGCGGGGTCCCCTTCTTTTCGGCTCCGG
The DNA here is from genome assembly GCF_046549135.1 of Amycolatopsis sp. lyj-23. Classification (NCBI taxonomy): domain Bacteria; kingdom Bacillati; phylum Actinomycetota; class Actinomycetes; order Pseudonocardiales; family Pseudonocardiaceae; genus Amycolatopsis; species Amycolatopsis sp. lyj-23. Next base: position 249,652 of record NZ_JAJPWN010000018.1, read on the forward strand.
GCTCTGGGGCTTCGCCCCTTCGTCCGGGCCTTCTCTTCGTTCCTTCACCCGGGGGCCGAGCCCCCGGGCCCCCACGGTGCCTCGCTCGCGGCCTGGGAGCTCTGCCGCGGCTCAGTGCTGCCGGGGGATGTGCCGGCTGGTGTCGAGCTGCCGTGGGGTGCGGCTAGAACAGGCCCAGGACGTCGTCCGGGGGCTTCGGCGGCGGTGGGGCGTCCGCGTCCGTGATCGGGGCTGCCTTGCCCGCCAGTTTCCGCAGCTCCGCGCCGTGCACGCAGCGGGCCGGGAAGGCCGCCGAGGCCGTTCGCTGGGCTATCTCCGCCGTTGGGAGCTCGGTTGCCGAGGCCGCCATGACCAGGTTGCCGAAGCGGCGGCCGCGCAGGACCCCCGGGTCCGCCAGCAGCAAGGCCTCCGGGAACACCTCGAGCAGCGTCGCCAGGAAGCGGCGGGCGAACGGCAGGCCCGAGCCGTCCGTGATGTTCGCCAGGTAGATCCCCTGCGGCCGGAGGAGGCGCGCGATCGCCGTCGTCGCCTCCAGGGTCGCCAGGCCGCCCGCCAGCGTGGCCCGCTCGAACGCGTCGACCACCACCAGGTCCGCCGATCCCTCGCGGCGCGTCGACAGGCCCTCGCGGCCGTCCGTCACCCGGACGCGCAGGCCCGGCACCCGCAGGCCCAGCTGTGCGCGGACCAGCTCCACCAGCTCGCCGTCGGCGTCGAACACCAGCTGCCGCGAGCCCGGCCGAGACGCCGCGACGTACCGCGGCAGCGTGCACGCCGCTCCGCCGATGTGGAGCGCGTCCAGCGGACCCGGGGGCAGGCGGTCCACGACGTCGGCGAACCGGCGGACGTAGTCGAACTCCAGGTGAGCCGGGTCGTCGAGGTCGACGTACGACTGCGCGACGCCGTCCACCGACACCAGCCAGGCGTTGCCGCGGTCGGCGTCGCGGACAAGCTCCGCCGTGCCGAACCGCACGGGGTAGCGCCCGGGCTGCGGCTCGGGCTTGCGCGTGCGGCTCACAGGCGCCGAGGTTATCCCGTCCCGCGAGGTTGTCGGACCCTGCCGGTACTCTCGCGGCGTGGCTCTAGCGCTGTACCGCAAGTACCGTCCGGCGACCTTCGCCGAGGTCGTCGGTCAGGAGCATGTGACCGAACCCCTCCGCACGGCGCTGTCCGCCGGGCGGATCAACCACGCCTACCTCTTCTCCGGCCCCCGCGGCTGCGGCAAGACGTCCAGCGCGCGCATCATGGCGCGCTCGCTGAACTGCGCCAAGGGCCCGACGCCGGACCCGTGCGGCGAGTGCAACTCGTGCAAGGCGCTCGCGCCCGAAGGCCCGGGCAGCGTCGACGTCACCGAGCTCGACGCGGCCAGCCACGGTGGTGTCGACGACGCCCGCGAGCTGCGCGACAAGGCGTTCTACGCCCCGGCCGAGTCGCGCTACCGCGTGTTCATCATCGACGAGGCGCACATGGTCACCACGCAGGGCTTCAACGCCCTGCTGAAGATCGTGGAAGAGCCGCCGGAGCACGTCATCTTCATCTTCGCGACGACCGAGCCGGACAAGGTGCTGACCACCATCCGCTCGCGCACGCACCACTACCCGTTCCGGCTGATCCCGCCGAGCTCGATGCGCAACCTGCTGGAGCGCAACATCGCGGCCGAAGGCGTCGAGGTCGAGCCGGCGGTGTACCCGCTGGTCATCCGCGCGGGCGGCGGCTCGGCGCGTGACACGCAGTCGGTGCTCGACCAGCTGCTCGCCGGCGCCGGGCCGGAAGGCGTCTCGTACTCGCGGGCCGTCGCGCTGCTGGGCGTCACCGACGTGGCGCTGATCGACGACATGGTCGACGCGCTCTCGACCGAGGACGCCGCGACGGTGTTCGGCACGGTCGAGAAGCTCACCGAGGCCGGCCACGACCCGCGCCGCTTCGCGACCGACCTGCTCGACCGGCTGCGTGACCTCGTGCTGCTGCGCGCGGTGCCCGAGTCCGCCGGCGGACTGGTGTCCGCGCCGGAGGAGGAGCTGTCGCGGATGGTCGCGCAGGCCGAGCGCATCGGTCTCGCCACGCTCTCGCGGTACGCCGACATCGTCCACAGTGGACTCCTGGAGATGCGCGGCGCGACGTCGCCCCGGCTCGTGCTCGAGCTGCTGTGCGCGCGGATGCTGCTGCCTTCGGTGACGGACGCGGAAAAGGCCCTGCTGGCCCGGATCGAACGCCTGGAGCGCCGCGCGACGCTGGCCGGCGGCGGTGGCGCCCCGGCCGAAGGCGGGGTGGAGCCGCCGCTGCGCGTGGCTCCGGAGCGCGAGTTCGCCAGGCCTTCGCAGCGCACGGCGCCGCCGGGCCCGCCCCCGGTGCCGGAGCCGGTCAAGCCGCCGGCCCGGCCGGCCGCGGCCGACCCCGCGCCTGCCGCGACGGCCCCGGCTCGCCCGGCCGATCCCGAGCCCGCGACGGCTCCGGCTCGCCCGGCCGCCGCCGACCCCGTGCCGGCTCCGGCTCGGTCGGGCGACGGCGCTGCCGGTGCCCCGGCGGCTGCGTCCGGCGACGGTAGCTGGGGTGCGGTGCGCACACCCGGCGGCGGCACGCCCGCTCCGGCGGCGGCCGGCGCTCCCGCGCCTGCCGACGCCGGTACGTCCGCGCCGGAAGCAGCGGCGCCGGGCGGGATGGACGCCGCCGCGATCCGGAACGTCTGGCCGCAGCTGATGACGGCGTTGCGCAAGTTCACCGGCGGCCGCAGCCTCGAAGCGATGCTGACTCAGGCCACCGTGGCGAGCGTCGAGGGCAACGCCGTGACGCTCACCCACAAGTCCGAGCCCTTGGCCCGCCGGCTTTCCGACCAGGACAACGCCCGCAAGATCGCCGGCGCGCTGACCGACGTCCTGGGCGGCGACTGGCAGGTCCGCTGCGTCCACGGCAACGCCCCGGCGGCACCCGCCGCCCGCCCGCAGCCGGCGGCCCCGGCACCGGAGCGGTCGTTCACGCGCCAGTCGGCGGCCGCGGCGCCCGCCGAGCCGGCCGCGCGCCCCACGACCCCGCCGCCGCCGACGCCGGCGCCGTCGCGGCCCAAGGTCATCACGACCGAGCCGGACATCCCGCTGCCCCCGGAGCCCTCCGACGAGGACGACGAGGACCTCTACAACGAGGACGCCAGCCCGGCCCCGCCGCCACCGCCACCCCCGCCGGACAAGGACCCGGACGAGGTGGCCCGCAAGCTCCTCTCCGAGCACCTCGGCGCCCGCCCCCTGGACTGAACCCAGAGGGTCGCCCCGCGTACCCAGACCGTCGGCCTGCGTACCCAGACGGTCGGCCTGCGTACCGGGATAGTCGGTTCGCGTACCCGGACGGTCGGCTGACCAACCAACCCACTGGTCACCCAAGCCGACCCCCGAGATACGCAGGCCGACCCTCCAGGTACGCGGTCCGACCCCTGAGGTACGCAGGCCGACCCTCCAGGTACGCGGTCCGACCCCTCAGGTACCGGGCTGACGTTCCGGGTGCGCGGGGCGGCGGGTCAGGAGGCCCAGGGGCCGATGCCGGTCACCCGGTCGGCCGTGATCCGCACGATCACGGCCGTCGGCGAGCCCTGGTTGCCCAGCTCGTACTTCTCGGCGCCGAGGTACCGCCGGGCCTGGCGGTCCATCAGCGCCGTGAACTCGTCGGCGATGTCCGGCCCGGTCACCCGGGCGGTGCCCCGGACCAGCAGGTACTGCGGCAGCCCGCGCGCGTCCCGCTCGTCGTGGTCCTCGATCAGCACGGTGACGCGCGGGTCGGTGCGGATGTTGCGCACCTTGGGCCGCCTGCCCTCCATGCCCATCACGATCTCGTCGCCCTCCCGGCTGGCCCAGACCAGCGAGGTCTGCGGCGAGCCGTCGGGGTTGATCGTCGTGAGCACGGCGTTGAACGGCCGCTCGAACAGGCGGTGGCAGCTTTCGGGGAGTTCCATGTCCCCGAGATTAGGAAGCCGACAGGTACCGCTCGGTACCTTTGTCCGCATGGGTGACTTCTCCGGCGACGTCTTCCTCGCGGACTGCCCGGCCCGGCTGGCGATCGAGATGATCGCCGACAAGTGGGCGGTCGTCGTCGTGTTCGCGCTCAGCCGCGGCCCGCGGCGGCACGGCGAGCTGGTCGGCCTCATCGGCGGCATCTCGCGCAAGGTCCTCACCCAGACGCTGCGGAAACTGCAGGGCTACGGCCTGGTCGACCGCCGCGCGTACGCCGAAGCGCCGCCGCGCGTCGAGTACTGCCTGACCGAGCTCGGGCGGACCCTCGTCGAGCCGATCGGCGTCCTGACGAAGTGGGCGACGCAGCACGGCGAAGCCGTCCTCGAAGCTCAGGAGGCCAGGTAGGCCTCGATCGCCGCCGCGATGGCCGCGGCGAACTGCTGCCGCCCTTCCGCGCTCGTCATCCGGGCCGCTTCGGTCGCGTTGCGCATGTTGCCGCACTCCACCAGCGCCACCGGCCGTGTCGAAAGGTTGAGGCCGGCCAGGTCCGTGCGGGCCGACAGCCCGTTCGTGCCGATGTAGTTCGCCGTGCTGAACCCGCTCGTGCGCATCGTGTCGCGCAGCGTCTGCGCCAGCCGCGTCGACGGCGCGCCCTGCGCGGCGTTCAACGCCGGTGACGAGTACGCGACGTGGAAGCCGTTCGCCCCGGCCGCTTCCGAGCCGTCGGCGTGGATGGAGACGACCGCGTCGGCGTTCGCCTCGTTGCCGATCGCCGCGCGGCGGTCGACGCAGGGGCCGACGCCGGTGTCGTTCTCCCGCGTGTAGACAACGCGGATTCCCTTGTCCGCCAACGCTTTCCCGACACGCTGGGCGACGTCGAAGGTGAACGCGTGCTCGGGGTAGCCGGCGTTGGTCGCGGTGCCGGTGGTGTTGCACGGCTTGGTCTGCCCGCGCCCGGCGGGCACCTGGCGGTTGATCTCCGCCGGGTGGGCGCCGTTCCCGCCGTTGTGCCCGGGATCCAGCACGACGACCTTCCCGGCCGCCGCCGTCGGCGTGACCGACGGAGACGGCGAAGGCGACGGCGAGGGTGACGACGGCGGCGGGGGCGAGGTGGTGGCCGGCGTGACCGTCCGCGTGGTCACCGGCGCGGCCGCGGGCGCCGCCGGAACGTCGTCGGAGCAGCCGGTGAGCAGGAGGGCACCGGCCAGCAGCAGGGGAGCAGTCGCGCGTCGCACGGCGACCACGGTGCCACAGCCCGGCCGTTCGCGTGGCGCGACTACCCTGGTGGGGACACAGGCGTGCAGAGAGGACCGAGTGCGATCATGGCCCAACCCGGCGGCGGCTTCGACCTTTCCCAGCTGATGCAGCAGGCGCAGCAGATGCAGCAGAAGCTCGTCGAGGCCCAGGAAGAGCTGGCGAACACCGAGGTCACCGGCACGGCCGGTGGCGGACTGGTCACCGCGACCGTGTCCGGTGACAGCCAGCTGAAGAGCCTGCAGATCGACCCGAAGGTGGTCGACCCGGACGACGTCGAGACGCTGTCCGACCTGATCGTCGCGGCGGTCCGCGACGCCTCGGCGAGCGCGCAGAAGCTCACCGAGCAGAAGCTCGGCCCGCTGGCCGGCGGGCTCGGCGGCGGTGGCGGCATGCCGGACCTCGGCAGCCTCGGTTTCGGCGGCTGACGAACTTGTACGAAGGTGTCGTCCAGGACCTGATCGACGAGCTCGGGCGCCTGCCCGGGGTCGGGCCGAAGAGCGCCCAGCGGATCGCGTTCCACCTGCTGGCCACCGACCCGGCCGACATCGCGCGCCTGCAGGACGTGCTCGGCAAGGTCAAGGAGGGCGTGCAGTTCTGCGAGATCTGCGGCAACGTCTCCGAGCACCCGACGTGCCGCATCTGCCGCGACGAGCGCCGCGACCTCACGGTCATCTGCGTGGTCGAGGAGCCGAAGGACGTCCTGGCGGTCGAGCGCACGCGCGAGTTCAAGGGCCGCTACCACGTCCTGGGCGGCGCGCTCGACCCGCTGTCGGGCATCGGCCCGGAGCAGCTGCGGATGCGCGAGCTCCTCAAGCGCATCGGCGAAGCGGACATCAAGGAGATCATCATCGCCACGGACCCCAACACGGAGGGCGAGGCGACGGCGACGTACTTGGTCCGCATGCTGCGCGACTTCCCGGGGTTGAGCGTGACCCGCCTGGCCTCGGGCCTCCCGATGGGCGGCGACCTGGAGTTCGCCGACGAGCTGACCCTGGGCCGCGCCCTCTCCGGCCGTCGCGTGCTCTAGCCGGCCACGGCAGCACCCCACCGGCTTGCTGTCCCCTGACGACCCGCCGAAACAGCGGCTGCGCCGGTTCGGCGCAGCCGCTGTTCGCAGGGTCAGCTGCCCGTCACTGGCCCCAGGTTTCGGTGTCGGGGGTGGTCATGTCGGTGTTCCAGTACCAGTGGGTGAGGGTGCCGTTGGTGGTGCGGCCGTAGATGTTTTCCTGGGTGGGGGTGGCGAAGCCGGTGGGGTTG